>JBBUDV010000029.1:0-12951 GCA_038057075.1 Patescibacteria group bacterium | reverse complement strand
AAGCGCTCTATACGCTTCGGAGGACTGGGCGTCTTCGATTGACGAAAATTCCGCCAGCTTTAGACAAATCTGGTCGTACTCGGAGACGACTGACAGAAGAAATTCCTTTCTCTGTTTGGCCTCCAAAATGACCTTTGTCTTGTCCACGTTTGCGGCGGAAACCCTTGGCTTCAACGCCTTCAAACTTGAAAACGTTGACGCCTTTTTCCGCGCGACCGGCTTCTTAACCGTTGTTTTCGCCGTATCAAGAACAACCGGCGTTCCCAACGATTCGGGCGTCTTCGCCTGAAATCCTTCAAGCTGTTTTCCCAGGGACGCATCCTTCAATGACGCGCCATTATCTCTTGTAACACCTTGTGGCAATCCATCTTTTTTCATGACTACACCTCCATTTAGAATTGAACTCCAAAAAAACTTTCTTTCCTATTCGCCTCCTTTCATTTTCTTTCTTATATTATTCCGCTAAAAGCGGACTTTATTTGTAAAAATTATAACTGAAAATAAGCTAACATAATGCGCTAAAAAAGTCAAATTTAACTTTTTCCATTTCGCTGGTCAATTTATTGGGAACCAAAAGATGCCCTTGTTGCTTCGCAAGTTCATACAAATCCTTGGTGATTTTTACGTCGTTTAAACAATAATCGCGAAGTTCTTCTATTTTCCCGTCGCGATAAAGAATAGGCGCTTCCAGGCCGTGATGGGTTTTTTCAACGCCCAAATTGGTTTTTGCCAAAGCATTCAAACTCACCCTCCTTCCGATTTTTAATTCAATCTCGTCAAGTAAATCAATTCTTGGAATTGAAAATAAATCAAAATCATAATGTTTGTTTAAAACCGGAATGTCAAAACGATTGATACTAAATCCGATAATCGCTTTGGAATTTTTAAACATCTCGCCGGCCTCGGCTAAATGATTTTCGTCAAAAGAAAAATACTCCCCTGTTTTGTAGGAATAAATCCCAACCAAAGAAACCTCCAGATCTTTAAAATTATCTCTGCCAACGTCAAAAAAAGTGTTTTTTGTCTCAATGTCTAAAACAATCATATTAAAATTAAATTTTCAATTTCCATTTTTCAATTTTCATTGAATGTTTCAATAATAAATTTACAAACTGTTTGTAAATTGTTTCATTAAAAATTTATTGGAAATTATAAATTAATAATTAAAAATTCCATGTCTAAAATTTATTTTAGACATGGCGATCCGCCACCTTGCTCGCGGCATAACTGTACGGTTTTGTTTTTACTTCAAAATTATTGGCGCGAATCATGCCGACAACTTCCTGAATAATATCTTTGGTTGGCCCGTTTTCTCCGACATCAACGTGAATTTCAAAACTGAACACCGGCGTATCAAATTCCTTCAATGTGATTAAAATTTCTTTGGCTGTATCAATTGAAAATAAGGCCTCCTGAATTATTCTGTCGCGTAGCGTATGAAATTTACCCATGCTCATTCGCCGCCAAAAATATCGCCCGCCGTTGCCTACTCTGTGCGTAACGACAGCGGTCACAAAATCCGCCGACTTGTCTTCCAATCTTTGGGAATCGGAACCGATTATCAGCTTGTATTGTCTCAGGCTGTCGGCTTTCATAAAACCGATGATTTCTGAAACCACGTCTTTCATGGTCAATTTTTTTCCCAATACGTCGTTAAATTGTTTATTTTCCTCGTTCATAAATTCGTTATTTTCTAAGCAATCCTAACAATATCTTTGTTTGTTTGGCAAGTGTCTTTTTGTCTATTGCTTCAACATTGAGCCGCGCCAACGGTTCGGTGTTGGAAGGCCTGATATTAAACCAGAAATCGCCGAATTCTATGCTTAATCCATCGATGCGGGAAATTTTTATTGCCCGATTTTTATATTTGTTTTCAATTTGCTTTAATAAATATTCATAATTCTTAATTCCTAATTCATAATTCATTTTAATATTCAGTTCGCCAGAACGAAAATAACGCGGTAATAAATCAATAAAATCCGAAAATTTATAAGGCAGTTTTGAAACCGCGTTAATAACTTCAATAGCCGCCAAAATCCCCGAATCCGCATAAAAAAACTTTTTGAAGTAATAATGGCCTGACTGCTCGCATCCGAATCCAATATCTTTTTCTCGCATTAGTTTTTTAATGAAATAATGGCCGACTCTACTCTCGTGAATTATGAATTTTGAATTATGAAGTATGGTTTTTCCTTTTTTATTTTTAATTCTTAATTCATTATTCATAATTCTTCTTACTAGCCAGCCTGTGCGGACGTCATAAACGATTTTTTTCGGCTTCAAACTCCATATCAATAAATAAGCGATTTCATCGGGGTCAACAAACCTGCCTTTATCATCAATAAAAAAAGCGCGGTCTCCATCCGCGTCAAAAATAACTCCCAAATCGGCCTTATGTTTTAAAACCGATTTTTTAATCTGCTCCATCGCATTTTTTACCAAAGGATTCGGCCCGTGCGCCGGAAAATTCCCGTCAAGTTTACTATTGATGATTATAAATTGCGGATTGCGAATTGCGGATTTATTTTTCTTTTTAATTCGTAATTCATAATTCATAATTCTCTCAATTATCGGACCAGCCGCCCCGTTGGAACAATCAAAAACAACTTTCAACGGCTTTCTTGCCATGAGCTTGCCGAAGGGTTGCGGAACCAAAAATTTTTCCAAAAAACCCGCATACTCTTTTTGATATTGATTCATTATTATATTTTACTCTCCAAACGCCATTTACTCAAATAAAAAATACACCGCTCGGGTTAACCCGAGCGGTGTATTTTAAAAATTTCAATAAACGCCTACCGTTTATTGAGCAACGTCCTCTTATAAATATCCAAGTGGTTCAAAATAAGCCCCGTGCCTTTGGCAACGCAGAAAAGCGGCTCTTCCGCGACATAAGAATTGACGCCGAGCGTTCTTTTAAAAAATTCCGGAAGATATGAAATATGAGCCCCGCCTCCGGAAATAATAATTCCTTTTTCCATGACATCAGCCACAAGCTCCGGCGGCGTCTCGTTAAAAACGCTTTGGATGGCTCCGGCAATGTCCAATAGATACGGATTTAAGGCCTCGGCGATTTCATTGGAATTAACGTCAATGTCTTTCGGCAAGCCGCTAAGCAAATCTCTCCCTCTTACGTCTATAATTCTTTTTTCCTTTGTCGGCAAAGCGGCGCCAACCTGAATTTTAATCGTTTCCGCGGTCTGTTCCCCTATTGAAAGGGAATATTTTTTCTTAAGAAAATCAATAATTGCCTGGTCAAACTTATTTCCAGCCACCCTTAAAGACGACCATGAAACAATGCCGCCAAGCGAAACCACGGCTGTTTCCGAAGTTCCTCCGCCGATATTGACTATCATATTGCCTGAGTGGGCGTTAATGGGAATTCCCGCGCCCAAAGCCGCCAAAATCGGCTCTCTTACAATATACGCTTCTTTGGCCCCGGCTTCTTTGGCCGCGTTAACCACTGCTCTTCTTTCGGTTTGAGTTATGCCTGCGGGAACGGAAATCACCACATCTGGTTTGAAAACATTAAAATTACCCGTAGCTTTTCTAATAAAATATTTTAGCATCGCCCTTGTGATATAATAATCTGCGATTACTCCGTCTTTAAGCGGTTGGTACGCTTTTATGTCGCTCGGTGTTCTGCCAATCATTTCCTTGGCTTCGCGGCCGACAGCCATAACGTTATTATCGGGAACGCTCAAAGCCACAATTGTCGGTTCATTAATGACAAACCCTCTGCCCGGCACAAAAACAATCGTATTGGCGGTTCCAAGGTCAATTCCTATTTTTCTGGTGAACATATAAATTAATTATTAAGCCGTTCCCCTAAGCGCTTAAGTAAATACTTTAATATTTGCGCCCGTTAAATTCAAGTCCTCGACGTAATTAAAATATCAGATATTATCTCGCTCCCGATTGAGTTGATTAAGTGGTAAAATTATACTATATAATAGTAAGTTTACAATTATGTCTCAATTCGTAAGAAAATCTGTTTTTTACCTGTTTGTCGGTATTTTTTTAATATCCGGCGGCGCCGTTACTTTTTATTCCCTCGGCTGGAGAATAAATTTGAAACCGCCGGCAGGCGAATCAATGATTACGAAAGTAGGCGCCATAAGTATTAAAAGCGCTCCTCAAGGAATTACAATAAAAATCAATCAGCGGATTTTCCTTGACAAATCCGGCCTTGTCCAGACATCTACATTAATTCCAAATCTGCTTCCCAAAATTTATTCCGTCCGCATTGAAAAAAATGGCTATTTCTCGTATGACAAAACAATAAAAGTTGAACCGTCAATGGTTTCCAAACTTTTAAAAATTCGCCTGATTCCCGAAAATTTAAAACCTGAAATTATCGCTTCCGTCAAAGGAACTTCGTTCGTCGATTTCGGAGACGACAAATTTATACTTCAAAAAAAAGAAGATAATATTTATTATTTAAACGACTTAAAAGATTTTAAAAGTGTTTTTAACGTCACTGCGGCATATCAAAACAAATTAACAGCCCAATCAGAAATAAAACGCGCAAATTTTGTTCCTTTTAACTCAAAACAACTGATTATTGATAATGGCTATGACATAAAAATCATGGACATACAATCTTTAACTATTGAAACCATCATAAAAAAACCGAATATTTGGACCGTTAAAAATTCCAACATTTATTTCCTTAAAAATTTAACGCTTTATTCCTATAATCTGATTTTTAAAAACTTGTCCGCTTTAACCGCGCTTCCTAAAACCATTTCCAATCATAATTTTATTTCAATAAAATCGTCGCCTTTAAACGACAAAATCGCTTTTTTGGATTCAAACGGCGGACTTTATCTTTTCAACCAAAACTCCAATGACATAAAAGAAATCGCCCACAGCGCCAAATTTTTTGCCTTTTCGCCTGACAACAAAAAAATCGTTTTTTTGGACAACGATGGGAAAATCGGGATTGATTTTCTTGAAGAATCAAACGCTGATTTAATTAAAAAGGCCGGCGATGTCAGCCGTTTTGATTTGGAAAACAAAGAAGCAATTAAATCGCTTGATTGGTACGCCGATTCGTATCACCTTTTTGTGAATTTCGCCAATGAGGTAAAATTTATGGAAATTGACGACCGTTCCGCTCTAAACGTTTATCCGATAATAAACGCTTCACAATTTTATTACGAACCCAAAACAAATATTTTTTATTTTATAATTGACAGCAAGCTTCAAAAAATAGATTTCAATAACCAATAATTATGTACGAAGTACATACTGAACAATTCAAAGGCCCGCTGGAAAAACTTCTGGAATTGATAGAGGAGAAAAAAATGGAAATCACCCAGCTTAACCTTGGTTTGGTTACCGACGACTTTTTGAAATATTTCAACTCAATCAAAAAAGAATCGGTTGAGAGAACAGAAGAAGAATTACGGCTTTTGGCCGATTTCATCGTAATCGCTTCGCGCCTGATTTTGATAAAATCAAAAGCGCTTTTGCCTTCCCTTGAGTTCACTACCGAAGAAGAACAAGATATTAAAGAATTGGAAGAACGCCTTAAACTTTATCAGCGGCTTAAGCCGGCCATGGCGCTCATTAAAAAACTTTACGCGGGGGAAAATTTATCGGCTTCACGCCCGTTTTTCGCCAATCGGCCCGTTGTTTTCAATCCGTCGCAAAATATCTCAATTGAAAATTTAAACAAAACAATGAAAGCGATTTTTGAAGCCGTGAAACTATTGTCGCTTGAAACCCAAACCATTGAAATATCTCTTATAAAACTTGAGGAAAAAATAGAAGAAATCATGCTTAAAATCCAGGATGGCATTAAAAACTTCGGGCACCTGATAAAAGAAAAATCCAAAAAAGAAATTATTGTAATGTTTCTGGCGCTTCTCCACCTTCTCCGCGAACAAACCGTTGAAGTGGAACAGGCAGAGGGCTTTTCGGAAATTGTAATCAAAAAAACAAAATAAAGGAAAAAATTTATGAACGTTTAAATTTGACATTAGAAAGGGTTGTTATAGACATATTAGACTCATTTACATAAGCTATATTACCTTTCAAAATTTCACCTCCTTCATCTATTTTAAGCACAAAAGCACCTAAGCCCATTTTTTCTCGAGAAGTAATCTTGTAATTTACCACCAAATAATCGTTAATTATTTCACCCTTAAATTTATAATAATTAATATCACTAATTTTACTTTGCGGATGAATAGATTTGGCAAAAAATTCACCTTCGACATTATAAGCTGTTTGTCGAATATCTAAATTCATTTCGTATTCATTATCAATATTATGTTTATGATAACTTGACCATCTCCCTCCAATAAGAATACCTCTATATAAAATAGTTTCTATCCATGGAAGAAATACTTTTTTGTAAAACACAGAACATATCCAAAGCAAAACAAAAGTTAAAATACCACTAAATACACTTAATATTATCGCTTTAAAATTTTCCATATAAATAAATTATTTACGATTTTTTTCTTTTAATTCAATTTCCTGTTTGAAATAATCAAACTTCACACTAAATAAATCAAAAAATCCTTTTTGTCCCACAACTCCATACCCTAATTTTGCAATGTTGCGCAAAAATCCGGCTTTTATATTATAAGGCCATCCGCCAACTTTAATAGTGATTGGGTGGATATAATAAGTTTCAGAAACTCCCGTAATCCCGCCGACTTCCTTCTTTTCTCCTTTTTCAAGATTAATTCCCAAAAGCTCTCCTATTTCGGCGTCAAAAATACAAATATCGGCGCCGGAATCAACCAATACCTCATATGTAATGGGCGGACTATTTTTATATACAAGGTCTATTGGAATAATCGGCCTAATTATTTCCGAAGAATACTTTTTATATTTAAATTTCATCTGCCTAATTAAGCTCCAACGTACGAAATAATTTTTTCCGGGACGCGCGTAAGAATAGGCTTAATAAATCCCTTTTTTTGAGCATTTAACCACGCTTCTTTAGCCGTCTTACCGCTAGCTATGACGGTTTTTTCATCGCTCTTTAAAGCCACCCATAATCCTTTATATTTTTTGTATAATTGCGTCCAATTGATCGCCATAATATAAATTTATCAATAAAAAATATTTAAATCAACAAAATAATAAAATCACCTTGTATGCTGAAACACATCTATAATCAATCTATCGTCGGGCTTGATTTCACCAATAATTGTTTTATAAATAACTTCCGCCACTTGTTCCGGCGTATGATGGGCGCTCTTTGACGGGAAAAGTTCTTGATACATTTTTGTATCAGTGGAGCCGGGGCAAACCGCGACCAATTTTACATTTTCGTCTTTCAATTCGTCATTCAATGATTGTGAAATATTTATCACCGCCGCCTTACTTGCCGAATAAACCGCCAATCCCGCAGAACCGTAAATCCCCACTCCTGACGCTATATTAATTATCAATTTATTTTGTTGTTGGTCGTTAGTTGTTAGTTGTTGATTTTTTATGAACTCTTGCGTACAAATAAAGACCCCTTTCACGTTAACGTCAAAAATAAAATCCCAGTCATTATTGTCGGTTTCCAAAAAATTTTCCCTCTTTGCCACGCCCGCGTTATTTATCAAAACATCCACTGAACCGAATTTTTTAATCGCCTTTTTCATCGCTTTCTTAACTTGATTTCTAAAACGAACATTTCCTTTGAGTATTAAAACCTTATCCGAATCTAAATTTTCATTTTTTACCTTATCAACATCCAATGAATAAATAACCACATTGGCGCCTTCGAATAATAACTTTTTTGCAGTCGCCAAACCGATTCCGTCCGCTCCGCCTGTTATAAAAATTGTTTTGTCTTTTACGTCCATGCCATAATTTTAACTGATAAAACAAAAACTACAAAACCAAAAAGAGGCGTCCCCGCCCCTTTTCCTAATTACCAATTCCTATTTACCAATTACTATTCTAATTCAATCCCCATTGACCGTGCGGTTCCCATAATAATTTTTTCCGCTGCCTCTAAATCGTTGGCGTTTAAATCAACTAATTTCTTTCCGGCAATTTCTCTTAATTGCTCTTTGGTGATTTTTCCAACTTTGCCTTTTAGGGGATTGGCGGCGCCTTTGGCGACGCCTGCGGCTTTGCGAAGCAAATCCGAAGCCGGCGAGGTCTTAAGCTTGAATTCAAAAGTCCTGTCTTCATAAATGGTGATTTCCGCCGGGATGATGTCGGTCCCCATTCCTTTTGTCGCTTCATTAAATTGCTGGCAGAATTGCTGAATATTTACGCCATGCTGCCCCAAAGCAGGACCAATAGGCGGCGCCGGATTGGCGGCTCCTGCCTGAATTTGAAGTTTTATAATTGTTTTGATTGATTTCATAAATTGACTTACAACTTACAACCTACGACCTACGACATTTTGGATTTAATTTTATTTGTCGTTAGTTATTAGTTATACCTTTTGTATCTGCAATAAATCCAGTTCCATTTCGGTTTCCCTTCCAAAAATCGGAACAAATACTTTAATCTTTCCCTGTTCCTGGTCAATACCGCTGATTTTTCCCTCATAACCCTTAAACGGCCCGTCAATAATTTGAACCAACTCGCCTACGCTGTGATCAATTTTTAATTTCGTTTCTTCCCCTTTCATCTTGGAAAGAAGAAAATCAATTTCTTCCTTTGAAAGCGGCGTCGGTTCGGTGGTATCCGCGCCCACGAATCCCGTGACCCGAGGCGTATTTCTGACCACATACCACGAATTCTCATCCATAATCATATCAACTAACACGTAACCCGGATAAATTTTTTCTTCAACTTCTTTCCTTTTGCCGTTTTTTATTTTAATTTTCTTCTCTTTCGGAATAATAATGTCAAAAATCTTATCACACATCTCCAAAGAATCAACCCTCTGTTTCAGATATCTCGCCACCGCGTCCTCATAACCCGAATAAGTATGCACCGCATACCAATGACGCTCTCCTTTTTTAGAAAGCTTTTTCTCGGTTTTTACAGAAACAGCTTTAGTTTCTTCTTTCTTTGTTTCCTTAGCCATTTTAAATAACAAAATTTATTAACAGGTAATTGAATAAAATATCCAACATACCCAAAAATACCGCTAAAACCACGGAAAATCCGATGACTATCAAGGTTAAACGAGTCGTCTCTTGTCTGCTCGGCCAGTTAACTCGGCCTAATTCCAAATGAGATTCTTGAATGTATGATTTTATTCTTGAAAACATTTTACTTGTTTATCTTATTGATAAAACCGTTATATGTCAAGATTTTTCACAGTTGTGGCATTTGATTGAATAAATTGTTTTCTTGGTTCCACTTGATTACTCATTAAAATCTCAAACAAACGGTCCGCTTCCTGAGCGTCTTCTATGACAATCGCTTTCAAGGTGCGTTTTTCAGGATTCATTGTTGTCTCCCATAATTGCTCGGGATTCATTTCTCCCAAACCCTTATAGCGCTGAATGTTGGCCGATGTTTCTTTTTTCCCTTGGGTTAATTCTTTAACTATTTTATCTTTTTGATTGTCGTTGTAAACATATCTGATTTCTTTGCCGACTTGAACGCGATAAAGCGGCGGCTGGGCAATATATAAATGCCCGTTTTCAATCACCAATCTGAAATACCGGTAAAACAAAGTTAAAAGCAAAGTTCGTATGTGCGCTCCGTCCGTATCCGCGTCAGTCATAATGACGATTTTTCCGTACCGCAAATTTTCAATATTAAAACTGTCGCTGATGGCGGTGCCTAAAGCGATGACTAACGATTTAATTTCATTATTCAAAAGCATTTTGTCCAAACGCGATTTTTCAACGTTTAAAATTTTTCCGCGCAAAGGCAAAATCGCCTGGAATCTTCTGTCGCGCCCCTGTTTTGCGCTGTTATGAACAAAAACGCCGGATGCTAAAGCGAAATTATGAGTGCCGAGTACTTCCAAATCGTAAACGTCAATTTTTTCTTTTAATGGGGTTACAGATTTAACACGATGGTTAAAATAAATAACCGCTTCATTTAATTGATTTTCATCGCCGCCGAAAAATCTTTGGCAAACGGTCTCATATTTAATCAAACTTTTATCATTGGTTAATTTTCTAATTTCATCGTATTTTTGCTTATCTATTTCCCGATTGTCGCGATAAATATCAGACAAAACTTTTAATGCCTTGTTAAGATAAGTTTTATCGTATGCGACTTTCCTCTTTTTTCTGAATTCCAACGTCCATTGTTCTTTTGTTTTTATTTTTCTCCAATCCAGAAGCTCCGGATTATTCCATTGTTTTACAGAAATTTCCGAAAGTACTTTTTTATTTTCAGGATATTTTTTAAAATATTCCTTTACTTTTTCAGATTGTTTTGCCCTATTATTATCATCACTCCAATACTTCTTTTGAGCCTCATTTAAATTCTTATTATTTTTATTTCTATATTCCTCATTGGAATAATAAAAATCTAAAAATTTACTTGTCATATAATTTTTATATTCTTCGTTTTGCCATTGTTCCCGCGCTCTTTCGCTTAACATTTTTCTCATTTTCGGAGTCATCATTATGTTTCGGATTTTCTCCTTAAATTCTTTAGTTTGGCGAATTTGACGACACCTCTCCTTAACATCTTCTCTGTGAATTGTTTTTTCCAATAATTTTGAATGGTATAAAATATGTTCCAATTTAGACATCCTTAAAAGATTATCGGGATTGTTGTTAAGTTTATTAAAATCAATGTGATGAATCGCCTCGTTTATATTTTTCTCATAAACTCCATTTTCAATGTTATGTTTGTCCGCCAATAAATGCGTAAAAATCCACCTGTTTGATTTGGGACTAAAAACCATTTCATACCCCTTGATTGTAATTCTATTTCCGATTTTAGAATGTTGACGATATAACGGCATTAATGAATTGCCATTTTCCAAATCTTTAGCTTTTTTATAGCCGCCGTTTTTTAACATAAACTTATGATCCGGCGTACAAATAATTTCCTCCTGATTATCCAAAATAACTTTAACAACCTCCATATTTTTTTTTGTTTTTCTTGGATGTAAAATAGGAGCAACTTCAACATCACCATTTTTACCCAAGGTATAGCAATAATTTTTCTTGCCTTGCTTATATTCTTTTACCAATTCTTTAAATGCCAAATTACGGCCATCAATTAAGGCCACTTTTGTATCACCGTCAAAACAGCCGCCGGCGCTGTCGCCTTCAACAATAAACAACTCGCCTTCTTCAACGTTTTTAGTTGAACAATCCGCCAGTTTGCCGGGTAAAGTCAATCCTTCTAAAATTCCTTTTCTTAAAACCGTGTCTTTTGCCGCTTTAGCGGCTTTTCGGGCTTTTTGCGCCAACAAACATTTTTCCATGACAGCTCTCGCATCCAAAGAATATTTTTCCAAAAATTCTTTAAGCGATTCGGAAACAACCGATTCAACCGCGGTTCTTGCCGGAGGATTCCCCAAACGCGCCTTGGTCTGGCCTTCAAACTGCGGCTCTCGAAGTTTTACCGAAACCACGGCGGTCAAACCTTCTCTCACGTCGTCGCCGGTCAAATTTTCATCGGATTCTTTCAAATAATTATTGTTTCGGGCGTAATCGTTCAAAACCCTGGTTAACGCCGAACGAAATCCGGTCAAATGCATACCGCCGTCAGGGGTATAAATATTATTGGCAAAACTCAATTCGCGGGCGTCGTTTTCCTCGTTGTAAACGAACGCGGCTTCAACGTCTATATTTTCATAATTTTTATTTGTGTAAAAAACTTCTTTTTGTATCGCCTTGTGGCTCACATTCAAATAATCAATAAACGAAATCAAACCGCCTTCAAAATAGAAGGAATAATAAAAAGGCGCCTTTCCGCTTTCATCAATAATTTCAATCCTTATTCCTTTGGTTAAAAGCGCCTGTTGTCTCAAATGGTCAACTATTTTTTTGATATCGTATTCTATTTTAGAAAAAATCTCCGGGTCCGCGTCAAAAATAATTTTAGTTCCCCTTCTGTCGCACTTGCCGATTTTTTTAACGGAAAACTGCGGCTTGCCCTGTTTGTATTCCTGAACGTACAAATTATTGTCGCGGCATACCTCGGCTCTCATCCAAACTGACAAAGCGTTAACCACTGAAAGTCCAACTCCATGCAATCCGCCCGAAACCTTGTACGATTCGCCGCCAAATTTTCCGCCCGCATGCAAAGTCGTAGCCGCTGTTTCAAGCGCGGATTTTTTGGTTTGCGGATGAATGTCAACCGGAATGCCGCGGCCGTCATCGGTTACCGCCACGCGATTATTTTTTAATAACTCAATCTTGATATTTTTGGCAAAACCAGCCATGGCTTCATCTATAGAATTATCAAAAACCTCCCAAATCAAATGGTGCAGGCCGTCAACGCCAGTTGAACCAATGTACATTCCCGGCCTTTTTCTGACTGGCTCAAGACCTTCTAAAATGTAAATATCCTTGGCGCTATACGATTCGCTGGCTTGGTTAATATCCTTATTTTTTTCTTCGTTTTTAGCCATACGCATTGAATCATTAAAACACTAAAGCATTAAAACAAATTTAATTTTAACGCTTTATTCCTTAAAAAAACCGCCTATTTATGCGATGTTCTTGTGTTTTTATGCTTTCATGATTAATTTAATTATATCAAAAAATCCCTCCAAAAACAACAAAAAAGAGCCGATTTTTATATAAAATCGGCTCTTGAATTCGCCTTTTACAACCTTGATAAATCTTCGTAAATTATCACCCCATCTCCCCCTTTAGCCATATCAGCAAAACTTCTTTCAATTATTGATGGAAATCTGCTCACCTTGCCCGGAGGAAGCCATCGTCCGCAATAATCAGCGCCGCTTTCAGCGCAATTACTTCTGGGACAACCAACAAGCTGTAAAGGATTTTCATTATACTTTACCGCATAATCCGGAACTTCAAATTTCCCCGCCGGCGAATATAAAGTAATCAGATCGCCGATAAATATCGGCTTGCCGCACCA
>JBBUDV010000028.1:1172-22557 GCA_038057075.1 Patescibacteria group bacterium | reverse complement strand
GCTTGTTTGTAACTACTATCGGCTTGAATTTGTAAATCATTGGCCTTTTTGCGCAATAATTGAATTTTACCGAGAATTGATTTCAATTCATTGCGCAAAACATTTGCTTGGCTGTTTATGGCTTTACATCTATCCTCAATGGAATGACCTGCTAATGACAAATTTTTAGCCGAAGCTCCATCGCCGGAAGAATATGCCTCCTGACTTTCCGAATAAAGGCGGCGGAATTCTTTTGCCAAATTTTCAGCTTTAGCTTGAAATTCATCAATTTGTGGCTGATGCTCGCCCAGCAATTTCTGATACTCCGACTGAAGATTATCAACTTGCCCCAACAATTCTTTTTTCTGGCTAATCAAATTATTGGCGATTTTTATTAAACCGCCCTTTCCTGACTTTTCAGTTCTTTTCATTTTACAGCTCCTTTCTGATTTTTCGGCTATTTAATTTTTAAAAGAACACGACTCTACGCATATATTACCCTCGAACAAAGTAAAGTCAATCTATACTATTTCTGACATTTCTCTTAAAATTTCTTCGGGCAACGGTTCACCCGCTTTTGTCATCCCCGGATAACGCCAGGCGGATATTATTTTCCGTTCTTTCTTCGTTTCTTCCAGCATTACCCAGATTTCCTGCGTCCAAATTTCTTTCCTTTTTCCATTTTCCATTTCACTTTTAACAGATTGAGGTTGCATTATTGCGATTGTGTCGGGCGCTATTCCCTCTTCAATCCTTTTTGGAGAATGTAAAACTCTTTTAATTCTTGACTCGGACAATCTGTAAAATCGCATTTTATCTTTGGAATGCGCTGTCCAAAATAAACTTTTTGGTTTTTTGATGTAAATCGGCATAAAATACATTATAATATATAAAAAGTCGCGTAGGAATTTCCAATTGCCAATTACAAATTATCAACAATGAAAAGAATCGCTTCAATTTCGGCGCCCGCAATTTTAACCATAATAATACTCGGCGCGTTCGCTTTAATGCTTAATTCGTCGCTTCAAGAGTCGGCCATAATGGACGAACTGGCCCATATTCCGGCCGGCTACAGTTATGTAAAATATTTTGATTACCGGCTGAATCCCGAACACCCCCCGCTCGTAAAAGCGCTATCGGCATTGCCCCTTCTTTTTCAGAAATTAAATTTCCCGACAGACAGCCCTTATTGGCAAAAAGACATCAACGGCCAATGGGCCGTAGGCGCCCAGTTTCTTTATGAATACGGAAACGACGCCGATAAAATTATAAATTGGGCGCGATTCGCCCCGATGATTTTAACTTTAATTTTAATTTTATTCGTTTATATTTGGGCCAAGGAACTTTTAGGCAAATGGTGGGCCTTTGTTCCGACAATTTTGACGGCATTTTCTCCAACAATTTTAGCGCACGGCCATTATGTAACAACCGATGTCGGCGCGGCATTGGGAACTTTTATTTCAATTTATTACTTTGTTAAATATCTGCTCCGTCAAAACGCGAAAAATTTGGTTATCAGCGGCATTGCGTTGGGAATCGCCCTGCTTATGAAATTTTCAACTGTTCTGCTTTTGCCGCTTTTTGTTTTTTTGGCTTTAGTATACGCCATTTTGGAAACCCGGGATTACGCCTATGAAAAATTCGCCGGAAAAATACTTTGGTTTTTCAAAGATTTTTTGAAATACATCGGAATTTTAATCGGCATTTTCGCAGTCGCCTACGCTTTGGTGTATATTGTATATTTCATCTTCACAATTAATTATCCGATTGAAAAACAAGTGGCGGACACGAAATATACTTTGGCATCTTTTGGAGACGGACCGGATATTAATTTTGAAACATGTAAAATAACCAACAGCATGCCATTGAGCAAACGCAGCCGGTGTTTGGCGGAAATCAATATCTGGATGTCGGGAAATAAAATTTTCAGGCCTTTAGGGGAATATCTCTTGGGCGTTTTAATGGTTATTCAACGTTCCGCCGGCGGAAACACCGCCTACTTTTTAGGCGAGGTCTCAGCCAGCGGCAGCTGGTATTATTTCCCTGTCGTATTTCTGCTTAAAGAACCGATTCCATCTTTAATTTTAATTGCTCTGGCGATTTTTGTTGTTTTCATAAAGTTTATAAAAAATTTCAACAAGGCGAGCTTAAAAGAAAGATTTTTCACTTACCTTGATTTGAATTTCGCGGAATTTTCAATGTTATCGTTTATTATTTTTTACTGGCTTTACAGCATCAGGAGTCCGCTCAACATCGGGGTCAGGCATATTCTGCCGACAGTGCCTTTTATCTATATTTTGACAACCGAGGCGATTAAAAACTGGGTTAGGCGCAAAACAATAGTTTCAGATTCGTTCGTTAAGAATTTTTTGAAACAAATCTTCAGATTCCTTAAAACTTCATCTAAAGCCGCTTTTATTTTTATTTTAATCGCATGGTATCTAATGGAGACACTGGTTAACGCGCCCTATTTTCTTTCATACTTTAACGAATTCGGCGGCGGGACATTCAACGGATATAAATACGTAACCGATTCAAATTACGATTGGGGCCAGGACTTAAAACGTCTTAAAGATTTCGTTAACGATAAAAAAATAAATAAAATAGCGGTTGATTATTTTGGCGGCGGCAATCCTAAATATTATTTGAGCGACACTTCGGCTCCGCTCAACGCAGGTAAAGCGGTTTACTGGCAATCGTCCAAAGGCAACCCCAAATACGAAGGTGTTAATTGGTTGGCGGTTTCAATCAATACTTTGCAAAGCGCAATAGAAAAACTCCATCCGGGTCAGCAAAGAAATCCGGAAGATGAATACCGATGGCTGATAAAAATAAAAGACGTTTATAAACCGGATTATCACGCGGGAACTTCAATATTTATATACAAGTTAAACTAGTGCATAAAATCACGAGAGCATTAAAACATAAAAACACTTTTTTAAAAAATACCCCGCTATCTTTAAAGATAGCGGGGTATTTTTGTTTGATAACTTTAAATTTTAAGGTATTTTCTCACCGCTATATAACTGGAGATAATTCCAAGGCCGATTCCAAACGCGAGCTGCCACATAAAAAAGCCTGATAATCGCGCGGTATAATAACCCCAACCGTTTATACCAGGGACAAAAATCTTCAAATACGGAGCTGCGTAATAAACCAAAAGTGAAATAATCCCGACACTCAAAACACCACTAATAAAACCGTAAAGCATGCCCTCTATAAGATAAGGCCCGCGAATGAAAAAATTAGAACCGCCGACAAGGCGCATAATTCCTATTTCTTCTCGGTTGGAATAAATCGCCAAGCGAATGGTGTTAAAAATTATCAAAGCGGCAATCAAACTGATAAATACAATCATCACAAAACCGCCCTGTTCCACGATGCCTTTAATTCTTTTGAGACGGTCAATGACTTTGACATTTTGAGTATAAGAAACTTTGCTTATGAAATTTTTAAAGTCCTCCTTCCCAAGATAGGAAGCAATGACGGAATAATCTTTAAGCTCCCGCGCCTTTATATTCAAGGAAGCCGAGAGCGGGTTGACGCTTAATTCTTCAAGCGCCTGGGAAACCGTATCATCCGCTTGGTGCTGTAATTTAAAAATTTTCAGCGCCTCATCGCGGGAAATATACTCAATTGACTTAACTTCCGTCAAACTTTCCAGCGCTTTTTTGATTTTTAAAATTTCATCTTCCGGAGCGTCGGTTTTAAAATAAGCGCTGATGTCAATTTTGTCCTGAATGTCGGAAATAAAAATATTAGTGACGGAACTGAAAATCAAAAGACAACCGAAACCGACCAAAACCAAAAACATAATTGCGATAGTCGCCGCGGAAAGCCACCCATTTCTCCAAAATCCCACAAAGCCATATTTAATTATACGAGAAAAATTTGTGAACACGTTGATAAATTTAAAAATTAATTCATTTAAAATTCATTGGAAATTTAGAATTGGAAATTGGAAATTTTGTCTTTAGACAAGTATATATTTCCCCCGTTCTTCGTCCCTTATTACTTTACCGTCTTCCAAACTGATGACGCGCCTGTTCAAGTTATCAACAATATCTTTATTGTGAGTCGCCAAAATCACGGTTGTGCCAAGTTCGTTTATTTTAATAAGTAATTTAATAATATCAGCCGAATTAACCGGGTCCAAATTCCCCGTGGGTTCGTCCGCAACCAAAACATCAGGATGATTAATCATGGCTCGCGCAATGGCCACCCTTTGTTTTTCTCCGCCCGAGAGTTCACGCGGAAAATTACTGGCCTTTTCTTTTAAACCAACCATATCAAGGGCTTGAGGCGTAAATTCCATAATTTCTTTCGGAGTCCTGCCCGCGACCTCCATAGCAAAAGCCACATTTTCATATGCGGTTTTATCGTTAAGCAATTTGAAATCCTGAAAAATGACGCCGATTTTTCTGCGCAGATAAGGCATTTCTATCGGCTTTAATTTATTGACGTTGTAAGAACCGATAACAACTTTGCCTTTGGTCGGCATATCTTCGCCTATTAAAAGTTTTATTACCGTTGATTTTCCGGCTCCGGATTTTCCTACCAGCGAAACAAATTCCTGGGGTTTGACGTGAAAAGTGGCGTCATCCAGAGCAATTGTCTCGTGAGAATTATTTTTATAGATTTTGCTGACGTTTTGAAAGATAATCATCGCTTCTCTGTATCGATGCCAATATACAAATAAATGCTAATTATACTAATAAATTCGTATTATTAGTAAATTAGTATATTCGTATCGATACTTCTCATTATAACTCCGCTTCAACAAAAATATCAATATCTCCGTCTAAAACCTTATCAACCTGCGTTGTCTCCACATTATTTCTGTGGTCTTTTACCAATTTATACGGGTTAATAACATAAGAACGAATTTGATTCCCCCATTCGGGTTTTACTTTTGTTCTAAGTTCGCTCAATTCTTTTGCCTGCTGTTCTTCCATTGATTTAATCAATTTTGACTTGAGAATTTTCATAGCCAACTGCCTGTTTCTGTCCTGTGAACGTTCGACGCGCGAAGCCACGGTAATTCCCGTGGGAATATGAGTTATACGGACCGCGGTCTCCACCTTATTAACATTCTGTCCGCCCGGACCGCCGGCGCGCATAAAATCAATTTTCAAATCATCGGGATTAATCTGAAATTTTTCTCCCTCAACATCCGGCAAATCAGGCAAAACCTCAACCAAAGCGAATGATGTATGCCGTTTGCCTTCGGCCGAATAAGGAGAAACTCTGACTAAACGATGAACTCCTGTTTCTTTTTTTAAATAACCGAAAGCGTACGCGCCTTTAACTTCAAAAGTTATGTTTTTAAAGGCGCGGCTCGCGGTTTTAGCCAATTCGCCTTCGCTTTCGTCCACTATATTCGTTTTCCATCCCCGTTTTTGAGCAAATTTAGAATACATTTCATAAAGCATTCCAGCCCAGTCCTCGCAATCCTGACCGCCGGCGCCGGAAAAAATTGAAATTGTCGCCGAACCATTGTCGTATTTTTCTTTGAAAAGATTTTCCATTTCCAATTGACGCATTTTTCTTTGAACTTCATGCATTTCATTTCCCGCATCCTTGCTTTTATCAGCGCCAATCAGCGTTTTAATCTGCGTTAGTCCACGTTCTAAGTCGTCAAATTTTTTAATTAAATCGTTAAACTCGCCGACTTCTTTTATTTTTGCGTCGGCAATTTCCTTATTCTTCCAAAAATCAGGGTCGCTGAATTCATATTCCAATTCCTTAACGCGATTTTTCTTTGCCTCAATATCAAAAACCCCGCCAAGACGGCGGATTTCATTTTCCAATTCCTCAATTTTAATCTTGATTTCATTCATCGTATTTCAATTATAACTTATGCGCCAACAAAATAAAACTTAGTAAAGTTTTTATTGTTTCTTAGTGTGATACTGTAGTATCACACTAAGAAATTAACTGCGAGAGATAAAATTCTCAAATTTAAACGATTACGTTCTCTTAATTGAACTGAATTTGGAAATTATACATCCCCATCGCGCAGCTGCCTTGAAGGATTGCACCGGATTTTTGCGGAGGAATCACAATATCCGTTTCACCTGCCGGAGGTAAATTTGCTCTATATCCGATACTCGGAATTAAAACAGCGGACGAGCAATCAAATGAACCTTGTGTTTTCATTCGTAAGATTGTTGGCATATCCGCTTTTGCCGATGACACTCCAGGAAAGTAGCCGCCCTTAACTCCGATTTCAACTATTTGTTTTCCATCCACGACCGATACGTTACTTACAGCAATGACAACATCCTGACTGCCGCTTTGGCCGGCTATTACAATAGCGCCAACAATAAGAACTGAAGCAATTATGATTGATATGGCTATTTTCATATTTTAGAAATTAAAAACAGGATTTATCAGTCCGACGACTACCAGACTATTAATGAGGTTGAAGAGGGCAAATATAATTACAATAATTCCCGCCGTTTTGAAGAAAATTCCCGCCTTGGAACTATTTTGGATGCTAAATGAACTGAAACTGATAAGCGCAAAAACCGGAAATGTCCCGAGAGCGAAGGAGAACATCGTAAACGCGCCATTCAAAAAACTTCCCGTTGAAAGCGCGTAGATTTGCATTGACTGAGTAAATCCGCACGGCAAGAAAAATGTCGCAATACCAACAAGAACCGGCGTAAGCGTGTGATTTATTTTTGAGACGCCCAGCGCGTGTTTAGCGATAAACTTTGGCATTGAAGGCTGGAATCTTTTCGCAAAATGGAAAATATCCAACAAGTTGATGCCTAAAATAAACATCACGGCAACAATAACAAGGCTCAATATAAACGCGCCTGCCACGCTTAATTGGAAAGCGGAACCGATTGCGCCAATTACTCCGCCTAAGGCGAAAAACGACACGAGACGACCCAGATGAAACATAATTTGGGGTTTTATTTTATCCCCTTCTTTGGCAAAAGTCGCCGACATTGAAAGCAACAGTCCTCCGACTATCGCCATACAAGTTGAAAGGGACGCGATAATGCCGATAACAAACGCGGTACCGTACGAAACATTGCCGGTGTTAATTAAATTTACAAGGCCGGCTTTTTGCAGTAAAACGAACAAAGCTAAAAATCCCAGCGCTATGGGAATCGCCAGTTTGAAATCGGACCAATTTTTGTCTTTTATTTTTTTCTCAACCGAGAGAGAGTAATTGTTTTTTTTAAGAACTTGCGTCAATTCTTCCGCAATAGTTTCTTGGCTCTTATTGCCAAAATCCCCCGAGATTTCCACGGAATGATTTTTAAGGCTTGATTTTGCGCGGGAAATGTATGGAATGTCCAGTAATTCGCTTTCAATCATCAAGACGCAAGCATTGCAATGCATTCCCTTTACATGAAAATTATAAGTTTTTTGTGTTGTCATATTAATTCATAATGGTTAAAGTTTTTTAGTTTTAAGGCGAAGCGAGTTGCCGACTACGGACACGCTTGAAAATGCCATCGCAAGCCCGGCGAAAACCGGACTTAAAAGCCAGCCGAAAATCGGATAGAACAAACCTCCGGCAAGCGGAATACCCACAATGTTGTAGATAAACGCCCAGAACAAATTTTGTTTTATTCCTCGCATTGTAATCTTTGAAAGCTTGATTGCTTTGACGAGCTTGGAGATGTCGCCGTGAAGAAGCGTAATACCGGCCGATTCAATTGCCACATCCGTGCCGGTTGCCATCGCAATGCCGATATCCGCCTGAGCCAGCGCCGGAGCGTCATTTACTCCATCGCCCGCCATTGCGACTATCCTTCCTTGCGATTGAAATTCTTTTATTTTATTTAATTTTTCTTCCGGCAACATTTCCGCGAATACATCATCAATACCAACAAGTTTACCGATATAAGAGGCGGTGTTTTTATCGTCTCCGGTAAGCATTACAATTTTGATTCCCAAACTATGAAGATTTTTCACGGCATCAATCGCTTCGGGCTTTATCATATCGGCTATCATAACTACGGCAATCACTTTTTCTTTGGTGGCAAGAATAACCGGAGTTTTACCTTCCAATGTTTCTTTTTCCAAGGATTTATAATCAAAAGACAAATTCAAATCTTTTACCAACTTCGCGTTTCCGGCAAAATATTCCACCCCGGCAATTATGCCTTTAACTCCTTTACCTTTTATGATTTCAAACCGTTCCATTTTTTCCGTCTGAAACCCTTTCTCTTTCGCGTGCGACACAACGGCATAAGCAATCGGGTGTTCCGACTTGTTTTCCAATGTGGCAAGAATACCCATAAGCTCGTTGTCTTTCATTCCGGAAAAGTTTTTGAATGAAACGAGTTCCGGCTTTCCTTTGGTTATAGTTCCCGTCTTATCAACAACAACCACGTTCACTTTGTGAAGTTTTTCAAGAGTGGCGGCGTCTTTAATAAGAATGCCTTCTTTTGCGCCCTTGCCAACGCCGACAATAATCGCCGTCGGAGTCGCCAAACCCAGAGCGCACGGACAAGCAATAACCAAAATTCCCACAAAAGATACCAACCCAAATGAAAACGCTTTCGCGAAACCAAGATACTGCGTACCGACAAGAAGCCATACCCCCAGCGCCACAAACGCCAAAACCAAAACAATCGGCACAAAAACGCTTGAGATTTTATCGGCAAGCGCTTGAATCGGCGCTTTGCTTCCTTGGGCTTCTTCAACCATCTTAATGATGTTTGATAAAAGCGTTTCTGCCCCGACTTTAGTTGCCTTAAAATTAAATGTCCCGGTTGTATTAATTGTCCCAGCAACTACGGTATCGCCAATATTTTTTTCCACGGGAATCGGTTCGCCGCTTATCATTGCTTCATCCACAAACGAAGACCCCTCGGTCAAAATTCCGTCAACGGGTATTTTTCCCGCCGGTTTAACAACAATCACATCGCCGTGGACAATTTTATCCGCGGCAATTTCCTGCTCCACTCCATTACGAATAACAGTAGCGACTTTTGCCTGTAAGTTAAGAAGTTTTTCAATCGCGTCGCCGGTTTTCAATTTTGACCTGACTTCAAGATATTTACCCAATGTAATAAACACAATTACGACAATTGCAACATCGTAGTAGGTCTGGTTCACGTTAACAAACTGCCTAAGCGGCTCTTCAAAAGCGTTGACTATAATGCTGTAAAGATACGCCGCGGAAGTGCCAATGCCGATAAGCGTATCCATATTCGCTTTTCCGTAGCGAAGAAATCTGTAGAATCCCAAAAGATACGGCTTGCCGACGACAAACAGCGTATACGTCGCCATAAGCGGCAACAACTTGGATAAAACATCTGCCCACAAACTTGGCATAACTGGGACAACATTAATCTGGGAAAAAATATCCCAGCCCATTACAAAAATACTGATGACAGCCAACGGAACGGACGAAATAAGTTTTGCCTTCATAGCCGAAAGCTCGGCAAGCTTTTCTTTTTTTGATTGGTTCAAACCCAGATGCGCCGCGTGTTCGCCGGCCGACATGCCCATTTCTTCCGCGGTGGAAACCATAAGTGAATAGCCCAGGGATTCAAGTTTTTCCGAGAGTTGTTGAGGATTTGTTTTTGTTTCGTCAAAAGAAATTTTAGCCGTTTCCGTGCCGTAATTTACTTCAGCGGAAACAACACCTTCGGATTTCTTTAATGTTTTTTCTATGATGCCCGCGCAAGAAGCGCAGTGCATTCCTTTTACGTTATATTTTTCTGATTTAGCCATAGTTAGAAGTTATTGTTAATTATTCAGATACAAAAAAGCCCTGCCAAAAACGGCGAAAATGCCGGATTAAAAAGCAGAGTAAGAGAAACTTTAATAAAGTTTGGGATTAAGGATGCCATTTGAAAAAGCATCCTGAAGAAAACTATTTGTTAAAATATATTTTTGACGATGAGAATATGAAAACTGCCGCGACAAATTTTTAGACGGCAAATATATGCGGTATATCCGGCCAATTCCGATAAAAAGCGCCAAAACAACAAGCAAAAGCAACCCTAAACTCTGTTGCTGTGGCAAAGAAGTAAACATATTCTGCCAAGCAGTAATATATTCAAAAGGATTCATATTGCAAACCGACATGCCGTCGGCAAACGGGCAATAAGACATTCCCATATCCATTCCAAAATTCGTTAACCCCAAAAAGCCCACAAAAAAGAACGCCAGGACTCCAAAAGCGAATATGATTTTTGCTGATTTTTCGGATGAGAAATACATATTTATATTGTATACGGTTTGACCGGTTTATCAATAGAAACTCTGGAGCCTCCTGTCAGAATCGAACCCCGCACAAATTACTTCGTAATTTAACGGGACACGCTGACTTCGTTTGAGCCACCTCCGAGAGTCGAACTCGGGACCTCTGCTTTACGAAAGCATTGCTCTACCAGCTGAGCTAAGGTGGCGATTGCTCACTAACAACCAAAGGCTACTTTTTCGGTTTGATTACGTCAACCGGCATAAACTTTTTCAAAACTTTGGGGATTATAACAGAACCATCTTTTTGCTGATAATTTTCAATTATCGCAATCAGAGTTCTGCCTATCGCATAGGCCGTAGCATCATTGGTATGCACAAATTGCAAATCTCCATTTTTTCTTCTGACTTTTGTATTTAATCTTCTTGTTTGATAATCAGTCATTGAATCCGAAGTATTCGTTTCCCGATATTTATTTTGACCCGGCATCCAGGTTTCAATATCAATTTGCCTAAAATCGGGGCCACCCATGTCACCAGTACAAATTGAAACAACTCTATACGGCAAATCCAAAGAACCCATTAGATATTCCTGAATAGCCACAATAAAATCTTGTTCAACCATGGAATCTTCCGCTAATGAAAAAGATTCCATTTCTAATTTATCAAATTGATGCACTCTTAAAATCCCTTTCATATCTTTGCCATATGAACCGGCTTCTCGCCTAAAGGCGGTTGAAAAACCAATATATCTTATTGGTAAATCTTTTTCATCTAAAATTTCATCCATATACATGGAACCAAGCGTATGCTCGGCACTCCCCACTAAATAAATATCGTCACTTGGAATATGGTATCTTTCTTCGCGCGGTTCTAATCTCGCCATTCTTTCCATTGTCCCGGGTTTTATTAATACAGGAGGAACAATGGGAATAAATGGTTTTGTACTGACTTTTAAATTATTTTTTTTCACGATTTTTTTCAAAATAACTTCGTTTGTTAAAATTGAAAAACAATATTGAATGAGAGCAAACTCCATTAATGCAAGTTCGCCTTTTAAATAATTAAATCGAGCACCGCTGACTTTTACCGCCCGAGGAACATCAATAACATCTAATTTCTCTCCCAATTCCCAATGTTCTTTGGGCTGAAAATCAAAAACCGCGGGTTTGCCCACCTCTCTCAAAACTTTATTTCCCGATTCATCCGAACCTACGGGAGTGTCATCTGAAGCTATATTGGGAACTTTATTTAAAATTACTTTGAATTCTTGGTTTATTTCTTCCAATCCCGGCTCAAATTTTTCCAATTTTTCTTTAATAATTTTACCTTTTTCAATTATTTCATCTTTTTTACCGCCTTTTTTCATTTCGTCGTTAAGGCGGTTTTTTTCGGCTTTTAACTCGTCAATTTTCAAGATTAATTCCCTCCTTTTTTCATCCAATTCCAAAAGCCGATCAATATCACATTTAATATTGCGATTTTTGCAGTTTTCTTTGATTGCATCCTTATTTTCTCTGATGAATTTTATGTCCAGCATAGTATTTATATTAAAGAAATTCGCGCAAAAAGAAAAGCCGCCCCGTTGTACATCGGAGCGGCTTTAAACACTGAACGCTTTATTTTAGCGGCTATCGCTTAATTCATCTTTCACCGAGACCTTCTTTTCACGGTATGAGATTTATACCTTTAGCAAAAGTTCTTGGATGGAACTTCTTATACTCTTGATTTGTAGTGTTTCTTTACTGTTCTGATTATTCCCGATTGCACAGACACACTCGACAGCACTTAACCGCATATCCCAATCACGAAGCGAAGCCAATGGAACAGCCATCTCGTTTTCTTTCAATGTCTTTTCCATAAGTACCTCCTTATTTATTTAAATAAAAACTGCTTAAATAATATCAAAAAAAACCAATAAATCAATGCTCTTTATACTTTTAATTTTCTACATTATACTATTTCAATGATAGCTATTTACCGGAAATACCGGCCCAAAAAACTTGAGGATGTTTTAGGACAGGAATTTATCGTTCAAATTCTTAAAAACGCTGCCAAAACCGACAAGCTGGCGCATGCTTATTTATTTTACGGCCCCAGAGGTTCGGGCAAAACCACAACAGCCAGATTAATCGCCAAAATCGCCAATTGCGTGACACGCCAAACAGACGCCAAATTCCGCAAGCTCGGCGAACCGTGCAATAACTGCACCGCCTGCAATGAAATAGACAACGGCACAGCACTTGACGTCATAGAAATTGACGCCGCTTCAAACCGCGGCATTGACGAAATCCGCGAGCTCAAAGACGGCATCCGCCTTTCTCCTTCTTCATACAAATACAAGGTTTTTATCATTGACGAAGTACACCAGTTAACTAAAGAAGCGTTTAACGCGCTTTTGAAAACTTTGGAAGAACCGCCGGCGCACGCCATTTTAGTTCTGGCGACCACGGAATTTGAAAAAGTTCCCGCCACTATCGCTTCCAGAACACAAAGGTTTAATTTCAAAAAAGTTTCTCTTCGCGAAATCGTTAATAAACTGAAAACGATTTGCGAAGCCGAAGACATAAAATTTTCCGAAGAAGCGCTTGAGCTTATCGCATCGGCCGCCGACGGCAGTTTCAGGGATTCGGAATCGCTTTTGGAACAAATCGCCGGGCTCAACGAAACAATTGAGGTTGAAAGCGTTGAAAGAATTTTGGGCAAAGTCAGCTCTTTGCGAATTGCCGCTTTAGCGGAACTTTTGCTTAATAAAGAATTGGAAAAATCGCTGGATTATATAAACAAAATCAGCGAAGAGGGCTACAATATCGTGCAATTTAACAAAGACCTGATACATTATTTCAGGAAAATTTTGGCGCTCAAATTCGCTCCGGTTTTGGAAAAAGATTTTCGCCAGCTTCTGACCGACAAGGAAGTGGATAAAATAAAAGAATACGCGGGCTTGTTAAAAACAGCCGAAGCCCAGCAAAAAGCCATAAATATTGTAAAATCTCTTATCCGCGCTTATACTGAAATGCGATATTCGCCATTTGCGATTGTGCCGCTTGAAATTGCAATCATAGAAAATCTAAAATAACACGGATTAATACGGATAGTTTAATTGGATTTCGAACAACGGTATGCTATAATTATAAAGTATAACCGTTGTTTTTTTATGAAACCAATTTTAAAAGAAAAAGCAATTAAATTACGCAAGCAAGGACTCACCTACTCCGAGATTTTACAGCAAATTACGGTGTCAAAATCGACCCTGTCTTTATGGCTTCATTCAGTCGGATTATCCAAAAAACAATTTCAAAAATTAACCGAGAAAAAATTGGCGAGTATGAAACGTGGCGCGATTGCAAAGCATAACCAAAGAATTCAGCTAACCGATGAAATTAAAAAGAAAAGTCGCGCCGAAATAAAATCCATAAGTCATAAGGAATTATTACTAATAGGAGCCGCGCTATATTGGGCGGAGGGGTCAAAAGAAAAAGAACATTCCATCGGGCAAGGGGTAATTTTCAGCAATTCCGACCCTCTTATGATTCAACTATTTCTCAAGTGGCTGAAAGAAATTTTAAACATCTCAAGAGAGGAAATAGTAGCGGAAATTTACATTCATGAGAATTCAATAAACAACATAAATGCCGTCAAAAAATATTGGTCCAGGATAACGGATATTCCTCTACCAGAATTCAACCATATATACTTTAAGAGAAATAAACTATCGACAAATAGAAAAAATATTGGTAAAAATTACTATGGTCTTCTTAGAATAAGGGTTCGGCGAAGCGCCAATATGAATAGAAAAATTTCCGGATGGATAGAAGGTATTTTACAAAATTGCGGGATAGTGCAATGGTAACACGGGAGACTTTGAATCTCCAAATCTAGGTTCGATTCCTAGTCCCGCAGCACTCGATATTTAATTTTTCAAAAACCGAGGAATTTCGGAGGGATGATTTTTATTTTCATTTACCTACAATTAATTGCTTTTTAAAATGATAATTTATTTATATTGATGCGGAAAGATGCGCGTTCAGTCTTTCATAAATTATGCCGGTCAATTTTCTGGACAGTTCTCTCCTTTTCCAAAATGAATTGCTTTCCGAAACATCTTTCTTCTGAATTTTACTCAATTCCTGAATAATCATATATCTTGCATGCCCCAAATCAATATTTGATTTTGTGTTTATATCTTCCAATCCTTGATAAATTTTTTTCAAATAATCATATTTGGCGGCAATGTCTAATTCTCGATTGGCTTTTACGCGATCCGAGAGGCCTTTGAAAAGAATCGGGTTGAGCTCAATATGCTTGATAAAGTCGTGGATGGCCACAAAAAAATCAAAGCTTGCCGGTGTTTGCAAAACTTTTTGGAATTTTTTATCCAAGTCGGATTTCGTTTTTACTAATGACTTCATACGCCTATAGTTTATCACGATTATGAGAAAATAGCAATTTATATATTTTTTTTAAAATTATGCCGCGCTTCTAACGGGATTTGACAAATTATTCATACGGGCGTAATTTTAAATCAACGCACTTTAAAACCCAAATAAGAAAGCATTAAAAGGAGGTGTTGATATGAAAAAAGTCCTCTTTATGATAATCGTTGCCGCCTGCCTGATTCCGATGGGCTTCATAAATCAAGGATACTGCGACGAAAAACCAAGAAGAATTATGCGCAACTGCGGAATTCAGAACGAAGGCAAAACCGACATAATGCCCGGACCCTGCGAACATCTTGACGGATTTACTAATGTGATATTGTGGCCGGAACAAACTCTTGTATGGGACGAAATGGTTTATTTCTCGCCTAAAGTTCCTGAAAAATCACTGATGGATTTTTTCGGTTTTGTAACAAGTTGCGATGAGATTGTCATTAAATTCAATGATGAAAAGATAAAAAAGCATTGTATCCGCAACGGAGAAAACGAAGAAATGCTGTATGCGATTTACAGCAAAAAATACATCTTGGACCTTTTGGAAGAAAACGATGACTTCTTCATACACGTTGAAATAAAAAACGTGTCTCAAAAAGCCGTTAATATCATCATAAAACGAGTGGAACCTCCGCCTGAATTGAAAGATAATAAAATATATTATGTAAAAAAATAAATTCCACACAAGTTTTGTGTGGAATTTTTTTAAAAACAAATAAAATCGGTTGGAGAAACTTTGGCCGCATCAAATACATATTTTTATTTAATTTATCTATAAATTATTTTTATACCACTTATATGACGATCGTCATATAAGTGGTATATTATTATATTTTCAAAATTCCTCCAAAATTTTTTCATTGTCTATTTCCCCTACAGTTATCAAATTAACAAAATTTCCCAAATTTTTTCTATTGATTTCCCTAAACAATACGAGCCGCGCTATGACATAAAAAACAATCCCCCACATAAATTATGCGGGGGATTGTTTTTTATAGTAAATTTTACAGCGAGCTGTCCAAATCCTGAACGTCGGAATTGGTTTGCGTATCCAAAGCGTTCAAATCAATGGCGTTTAAGTCATTATCAATTAAATCAATGCTATCCTCCGGCGTTTGCGCTTCAGGCGCCGCGGCTTGCGGAGCCGACTGAACCGCTGGAACTTCAGTAATCGGAGCAGCGGTTTTTTTGGTTAAAAAGTAATAAGTTACTGCGCCGGAAACTATAATCACAAAAATAAGCAGAAAAATAATCCACCCTGTTTTTTTATTTGGTTGTTCTGGTATTGGAGGAATTGAAGCTGGTATTTGCCCCGGCCCTCCAACGCCCTGTTCTCCAACTTTTGACGAATCAAAATTTTGGGTCTGGATGTTAATGTCTTCGTTCATATTGTTTTACATTTGGCAGCGAACTCGCAAGGAGAACTAAAATTTTCCTTGCGGCGAGCGAACCAAATGAAAATGTACACTTTGTGACATTTTTATTGTTGAGTTGAAGCGCCGGGAATTGGCGCCGTTGAAGTCGCGATTGTTGAAGTAGCGGCCGCTGTTGGCTCTGCTTCTTTCCTTAAAATAACAATAGTGTCCACAAGCGCCTTGTGAGCCGCTTTTATTTTAGCTGTTACGGCTTTAACCAATTTTCCCTTGACGTTAATAAACGCTTTTTTGGGGCTGGCTGACGAAAGCATATCATCAACTCCCTGTTTCAATTTTGCCAGTTCGTCTTTTGCTTCCTGAATCTTTGTTTTGGCTTCGTTTAATTTCGCCTGGACCTTGGACATATCTTTTCCCTCTCCAACAAGTTTATCAATGCGGTTTTGAATTCTCTGCGCCAAAGAATCAAGATTGCGAATATGGACATTGAATCGATTTTCCATATTATCAATAAAACCTCTGATTCTAAGCATCTTTTCCTCCGCTATTTGAGATTTAACCTGAACTTTTGTTCCGGCTGGAGTGGAAGTGGTTGTAGTCGCCGCAATGGCTATAAGAGAAGCCGCGGCTAACCCGGCAGTCATAACGATTACGCCGGCAATTTTTATTTTTTTATTCATAAAAAAATTTAAAAAATGTAGTAGCGCGAACATTTTTTCATTTGGTTCGCTCGGACAAAATGTAAATAAATTTCCATTTTGCTCCTTGCTGCCAAATGTAAATCTTTCGACCTTTAAATTTATCAAATTATAACTCTAAATCCGCTAAATAACAAAACCTCGTTATTTCATTTTCATTTCCCCGTCTCCCCAATAAAAACCGGACAACAAAACCGAAATCTTGGCTTTCGCCCTTTCGCTTTTAAGCCACTCGTCAAATCCTCCGGTTTGTCCGCTGTTTATTGAATCCGCAAGAATAAATCTGCCTTCAAGAATTTCCCGTTTTGCTTGAGAAATTAAAACAATTTTTTTAAATTCTTCGGCAGGCAACCCGTAAAGAAGCTCCGCGCCTTTTTTGAAATTTTCGGAATTTAAATTTTCCCGGTTCATTTTCTCGTCAATCATTTGGGACAAATCCCTTGAAGACAATCTTTTCCCTAATTCGCTTTCAATCAATTTTTGTTCAACAAGCGAATCCAAAACCGCTCTCCTTAATTCTTTTTGAACTTCGTCGGATTCCAGAATCGCCGTATCCTGGCTTGTGGCTTTTAGTCCGACCCTATAATAATAAACGCTTACGGTGTACGCCTCCTTGAATCGTTTATAAGAAATCGCATTTGAATTGACAAAAACCGCGGGCCAATAGCCGTCAAATACCACTAAAACAACTGCGGTTAAAACCGCCGCAACCAATAAAATTGCTGAAAATTTTTTAAAAGACATAATTTTAGGGAACAATTATCATCATTTTTTCGCCGGCCTTGCGATAGTTAAACTTTGATTTTAATTCCTTCTCAAGATTTTCCCAGCGAGACAAAAAATTTATTTGCGAATCCAAGTCGGAATTTTCTTTGATGAAAAAATCCGTCTTTTTTTTGAGCTCGCTAAGTTCGGCATTTAAATCGCTGTTTTTTTGAAAAAGCAAAAAAAGCTGAAATCCGACCGCAAAAATAAAAACGATTAAAATTGCAATAATTATTGCGCGCAACATGACAATTAACCAACAACTTATAACTTACAACTCACGACTATTAGAAAAACGCAATAAAATTATATCCTAAAAAACAAGGATTATAAAGCTGTCTTAAGTTATTAGTTATTAGTTATAAGTTTTTAGTTAAAAAATAATCCAATTAAATTGGATTATTTTTTAAGCAGTTCCTTAAACACATCCGCGGAAATCGTGACTTTTGCCATTCCTAAAAGTCTTTTCTTCCCCTTTTTTTGTTTTTTCCACAATTTCATCTTGCGCGTCCTGTCGCCGCCATAAAGATATCCGGTAACGTCTTTGCGCATGGCCGGAATCGTTTCTCTGGCCATTACGCGCGTTCCGACAACAATCTGAATCGCCTGACTAAACTGCTGCTGCGGCAATAAATCCTTAAGCCGCTCCGCCATTCGCCGCGCTTCGTATTCCAAATCCTTTCTTGAAATTATACGGGAAAGGCCGACCACGAGTTCTTTAGCCACTAAAACGTCTATTTTAACCAAATCGGCTTTCCGATAATCGGCAATCCGGTAGCTGAAAGAAGCGAATCCGTTCGTGGCGGATTTAAGCTTGTCGTCAAAATCTGAAATAAGTTCCATCAAAGGCATTGTTGTTTTCACCAAAACTCTGTCGCCTATTGTTTGAGTGTCAAAGTCACCGATTCTGAAATCATCCTTCATTCTGATGATACTACCAAGATAACTTGCGGGCATTATCAATTCCAAATCAATTATCGGTTCCCAAATTTCCTCGTATTCTTCCGGCAAATCCCTCGGATTGTCTATTGTAATTAAATCTTTTTGGTTTTGTTTTTTTATCTTATAAGAAACCGAGGGGAAGCTGTTGACGGTCTTGATGCCGAATTCTTTTTCCAGACGCTGGCTGGTTATTTCAAAATGAAGCTTGCCCAAAAATCCGACTTTAAATCCCCTGCCGAGAACGTCGCTGGAATCCGGCTCCAGACGCAAAGCTGGGTCGTTAAGTTTCAATTTCTGAAACGCCTTTTTCATTTCCTCATATTTATCGCTGTCTTCGGGGAAAAATGACACGAAAACCCTCGGCTGCGGCGCTTCGTATCCGACAAGCGCGCGGTCGCCGATGGTGTCGCCGATGCGCAATTTGTCCGGGTCCTTTATTCCCGTTGCGATGTATCCGATTTCGCCTTCTTTGAGCGTTTGAGCCGGTTTCAATTTTGGGCTGAAATAACCGACTTCTTTTATTTTAATTTTTTCGTTGGCCGCGATAAGTTTTGTGTTTTCAAACGCTTTAAATTCGCCGCCAAAAACCCTGACAAAAGCGATTATTCCTTTATGGTCGTCATATAAAGAACTAAAAACAAGCGCCGACTTGCCGTTGTCTTTTATTGAAGGCGCGGGAATTTTTTCAATCACCGCAGCCAAAAGTTCTTCAACACCCTGACCGGTTTTTCCCGAAATCCTAAATATCTCGTTTTCGGAACAACCGAGCAGTTGGGCGGTTTCTTTAATAACATTTTCAAGCTGGGGCGGATTAAGGTCAACCTTATTTACAGCCCCGATTATTTTCAAACCAGATTTTTTAGCCGTCTCAAAATTAGCCAGGGTCTGCGCCTGAATGCCTTTTGAAACGTCAACTAAAAGAATCGCGCCTTCAACCGCTTTGAACGCGCGTGAAACTTCGTACCCAAAATCAGGATGACCAGGGGTGTCAATAAGGTTCAAAATATATTTTGAACCTGAATTATGAAGTATGAATGATGAATTATGGGGGTTGTTTGATTCATTATTCTTAATTCTTAATTCATAATTCATCCTCACTGGGGCCATTTTGATAGTTATTCCCCGTTCGCGTTCCAGTTCCATTGAATCCAAAAACTGCTCTTTCATATCTCGCGGCTCAATGGTTTTGGTTATTTCTAAAAACCTGTCCGCTAGCGTTGATTTGCCGTGGTCAATATGCGCAATGATGCAAAAATTTCTGATATTTTCCAAATTCATATCTTACAAGATTACCCAAAAACCTGCCTTGCCGCAATGCGAGAAAAAAATTTAATTTATAATTTAAACAATTTGTGTCCGCTTATAAACGCGTGTAAACGCTAAAAGCGCGATAGTCGCCAAAACGGCAATAATGGCCGAAACAAAAAATGGCGTTGACGGGCTGAATTTATCCCATAAAAATCCGGCGGCAAATCCCGCGGGAAGCGCTGTTAAACCGATTACGGAATTATAAATTCCATACGCCTTGCCGCGGTGTCCTGAAGACACCATATCCGCCACAAACGCCTTGGCCACTCCTTCAGAAGTCGCGTAATAAATCCCGTAAAGAGCGAACAACAGCCAAATTTGATAACTTTTATCGGCAAGAGCAAATCCCAAATAAGCGATTATGTACGAAACCCAGCCGAAAAGAATCACTTTTTCCCTGCCAATTTTATCGGACAAGCTCCCCAAAGGTATTGAAGCCGAAGCGTAAATGAAATTAAACAACGCGTACACCAGCGGAATGGCAAGCAATGCCACCCCGACATTTGACGCCCGAAGTATCAAAAACGCGCTTGAAAAATTACCCAGCGAAAAAACCGTCATGATTGCCAAAAAAATATAAAATTTCTTTGGAAGTTTAGAAATTTCTGAATCGGCTTTAAAATTATTTTTTTCTTCTTGAACAATTTGCGGAATCGGTTTTGCTTCTCTGACAAATATCGTCAATATTGAAAGTGTAAAGAAAAGCGGAATCGCGGTTATCAAAAATATATAATTGTATTTGAAAACGCTGTCTTTAAACAAATAAAGAAACAAAACCAAAATAAGCGGGCCGACAACCGAACCTAGAGTGTCCAAAGCGCGGACGATTCCGAAACTTTTTCCGCGCGTTTCAATTTCAGTTGAATCAGCCACAAGCGCGTCCTTAGAAGAACTCTTAATTCCTTTTCCGGCGCCGTCAAGAAAACGAAGTCCCATAATTCCGCCGGTTGAAGCGATGAAAGCGAGAAAAAATCTTCCGACAAGAGAAAACGCGTAGCCAAAGAAAACGAGCGGCTTTCTCGCCCTGAATTTATCAGAAAGAAATCCGGCGACTATCTGAAAAATACTCGCGCTGCTTATCACAAGCCCCTCGGTAAAACCGATAAACTCATTGCTTAATCCCAGCACGCTTGAAAGATATAAAGGAAGAACAGGAATAAAAATATCCTGGCTTATTCCGCCAAAAAAACTCAAAAGTCCGATAAAAAACGTGTTGGAGAAAAATCGCGATTTTTTTTCAGTGTTTTTTTCCGATTCCATTTATATTATAACTTGGCGGAGAGGGTCTCCTTCGTTAAAACTACGGAAGACCGAAGAATAGATTTATTTCCGACTAAACTTTAAATAAAATGTTTGTTAATAAATGCTCTACCAGAGCCAGATTTTAAATATTTTTCAAATTCAAATGCTTTATATTTATCGCTGAATGTAATATATGTAATGAGTTCAAGAGGACGGCGATTTTCTGTCGCCGGAACATGCCCTTTATTATGCCTTTGTATTCTTTCTTCTAAATTTTCTGTGCAACCAGTATATGGTTTTCCATCAGCACATTTTAGTATATAAACTATATGCATAAAATTATTTATCCCGCCGTCACATTCTACTGGCGGACTTTGTCCCGGCATGCCTTGGCGGAGCTCTCCTTCGCAATCTACTGGCGGACTTTGTCCCGGCATGCCTTGGCGGAGCTCTCCTTCGCAATCTA
>JBBUDV010000028.1:0-1072 GCA_038057075.1 Patescibacteria group bacterium | reverse complement strand
CTGGCGGACTTTGTCCGCCGTAGCTCGCTTCGGCGAGCGAAGGCGGAGAGGGAGGGATTCGAACCCTCGAGGGGATTGCTCCCCTAACATCTTAGCAGGATGCTGCCTTCAGCCACTCGGCCACCTCTCCAAACTAACAACCTACAACAATTTTAAACATAAAAATCAAAGTTTATCAATAAAAAAAGAGCGCGGGAAATTTCCGCGCTGCTATTGTAAATATTTTTTAATTTACTTTTTTGCTTCTACTTCGGTCTCCGGAGGAGGCGGATTTTTCTGACCAAAAACAACTTCCCTGAATCGCCCTGTTACTTTTTCTAAAACCGCCTTATTTATCTCTTCTTCGGAAGCCATATTGGTTGTGCCTATTGTCACGGAATAAGGCAATGTGTCGCTCCAGACAATTTTGCCTTCCTTAATGGAAATAAGGGAAACGGTAAACCTATACCATTGCCTGCTTTTTTGGCCGATAAATTGGCCCCATGCGTTCACGTCAGTTTTCCCCACGGCATTTTCACTGGAAACAATCGCGTCCACGTGAAGTTTTTTGCCGGCGGAAACCAATGCTTCCAATTTTTCTTCTTCGGTCATCTCGCTGAAATTACCGAGATTAACCTTCTTGGAAAACTCCGACGGAGTTACAACCTGCAACGCGGTATTTTTTTTAACCCATTGGACTAATCCCTTGGTAATTCCCAAATTACCGGCATTACTGGAACCCAAAGGAGTGGTAGAATCCGCCGGATTACTTATGCCATATTGGATTATGGCGATGCTTTTTAAATCTTTTAACTGCTTCGCGCATTTTTCATCGGGCAAAACCGAATTCTCAAACTCCCCGGTTTCCACCCCTCCGCCGGTTATGCTGACCACTCCTCCGCCCGTCATCGCCAGCGGCGCCAGCAACAAAACAGGACACCCGGAAGCGGCAATTGCGATAAATCCCAAAAAACATAACATTAAAAACCTTTCCGTCAATCTTTTCATGACCTGCCTCCTTTTTCTTTCCTTATGAAATTTTTAAAGATTCAATACTGCCAAAAGTATATACTAATAATATCAAATTTGTCAA
>JBBUDV010000027.1:0-16118 GCA_038057075.1 Patescibacteria group bacterium | reverse complement strand
TCAACCCCGTTAGAAGTGCGGCACAATTTTCATAAAACACAAAGTTTAAGGCGATAGCCGCCTATCGGCTTTATATAATGCCAGGACATTATTATATTTTACAACACTTCTAACGGGGTCAACCCCGCCCGCCTTGCCGATGTCAGTTTTTTAAAATAAAATTAAAGCACTTATGAAAATCTTTGACACTCTCTCCGGCAAGAAAATAGAGCTTAAAAAATCCAAAAAGGCGATAAATCTTTTTGTCTGCGGCCCTACCGTCTACGATTATTCCCATATCGGCCATGCAAGAACCTATATATTTTTTGACGCCTTTGTAAAATATCTCCGTTCTATGAACTTCCAAGTTTACTATCTTCAAAATATAACCGATATTGACGATAAAATCATAAACCGCGCCAGAGAAAAAAAAGCCACTCCCGCCTCCGTTGCCCGAAAATTTGAAAAAGAATACTTGAGCGACATGAAAAAACTCAAGATAACCTCGGTCAACAAATATGCTCGAGCGACCGAACATATAAAAGAAATCCAAAAACAAATTGCCGCTCTTATCGCCAAAGGATTTGCCTACCGAACAAAAAACGGCGTATATTTTGAAATTAAAAAATTTAACGATTACGGCGGACTCTCAAAACAAAATATTGAAAATTTAAGAGCCGGCTGGCGCGTAGAGCCGGACCCGAAAAAAAAAGACGCGCTTGATTTCGCTTTATGGAAAATAACCGACGTTCCCGCCAAAACAACGGACTTGCGCGAAAAAAAAATAAAATTCAAAATCGTTGGCGGCGAACCGATGTGGTCGTCCCCATGGGGTTGGGGCAGACCGGGCTGGCACATTGAAGACACCGCCATAACCGAAAAATATTTCGGCCCGCAATACGACATTCACGGCGGCGGCGCTGATTTAAAATTCCCGCATCACGAAGCGGAAATCGCCCAACAAGAATCCGCATCCGGAAAAAAACCATTGGTTAAAATCTGGATGCATACGGGATTCCTTTTGGTCAACGGAGAAAAAATGTCCAAAAGTTTAAACAATTTTATAACCATAAACGATTTTCTAAAAAAATATCCCCCCGAGGTCTTAAGAATAATCGCTCTATCCAACCATTATCACTCCCCCGTTTATTACACCGAAGAATCCCCGAAGCAAGCGCTAAAAAATCTTGAAACCATAAACGAATTTTTGGCTAAATTAAAATTCGTTATGGAAAATGGAAAATTGGAAATGGGAAACGGGAAAAAACTTATGTTTGGAAAATACCAAAAAGAATTCATAAATTCTTTGGAAGACGACTTTAATACGCCTAAAGCGTTTGCCGCTATCTTTGATTTGATTTCTTCCTTGCAAAAAGACGTTTGGCGAATTTCTTCAAAAGAAGCAAAAATAACAATAAAATTCTTAAAAGAAAAACTTAAAATATTCGGAATAGAGCCAAAAACCGCTAAAATACCTTTAAAAATCAAGGTTTTGGCGAAAAAAAGGGAAAAATTAAGAGCTTATGAACAATTTACGCAAGCTGACAGATTGAGAAATAGAATAAAAATGTTAGGATACGTTGTAGAAGACACGCCTTTCGGACAATTTATCCGAAAGAATTTCTAATTATCAATTATCAATTTTCAATAAAATTCAAATCGCTTAATCATCAATTTTAAAAATTGAATTATTAAAAATTCAATAAAAATTAATAATTGAAAATTTTAAATTTCTTTATTATCTTATGCCTACTAAACCAAATATAAAACTCCCTCCGTGCGACGTGGAAGCGGAAAAATCCATTTTGGGCTCTTTCATGTTGGATAAAAATGCCATTATAAAAGTGGTTGATTTAATAAATCCCGAGGATTTTTACGATTATAAACACCAAAAAATTTATTCGTCAATTTTAGAACTCTACGAAAAAAATCAGCCGATTGACGTATTAACGGTGTCAAACAAACTAAAAAATAGGGAACAGTTGACCGAGGTGGGCGGTTCCGCTTATTTGGCGGAATTGGTAAATTTCGTTCCGTCGGCATCGCACGTTAATCATTACGCTCAAATAATAAGAGAAAAAAAAATGTTGCGGGAACTCGTATCAACATCCGGCGACATAGTTGATAAAGTATTCGCTTCTCATGAAGACCCGGAATTTCTGCTTGACCAGATTGAACAAAAAATTTTTTCCATCGGCCAAAAAGTCAGAAATTATTTATTCTTATTTATTAAAGATCTTATTCCTCCTTTCTTGGATCGCCTTGCAAAGGCGCATGAAAGAAAAGATGGACTTAGCGGCGTAACTTCAGGATTTAAAAAACTTGATTATCTATTAGCAGGATTTCAAAAATCGGATCTCGTTATTCTCGGCGCAAGACCGTCAATGGGCAAAACCGCCTTGGTTTTGGACATGGCAAGAAACGCCGCAAGAGAAGGGCACGCCATTGCGATTTTTTCCCTTGAAATGTCCAAAGAACAAATAATGGATCGTATTGTTTCCGCGGAAGCTAAAGTGCCGTTGTGGCGGTTAAGGACAGGACGACTTACGGACGACCTTGATTTTGAAATGATTCAGGCCTCTTTAGACAAAATTTCAAACATGAAAATTTACATTGACGACACGCCGTCAATGAACATACTGCAAATCCGCTCTATGGCAAGACGGCTTCAAATGGAAAACGCCCTGGATCTGATAATTATTGATTATGTTCAACTGATTACTCCCTTAAGACATTCGGAAAACGTGGTGCAACAATTCACCGAAATCAGCCACGGACTAAAAACGCTGGCAAGAGAATTGAATATTCCTGTTCTGGCGCTGTCCCAGTTAAACAGAGCCGTTGACCAAAGAGAAAACAAAAGGCCGAAATTATCCGACCTTAGAGAAACCGGGTCTTGGGAACAAGACGCCGACATAGTCATGTTTATATATAGAGCCGACAGAGATAAGGAAAATCCTTCAATTGAAGAAATAAACACCGCAAAAATCGTAATCGGAAAACACCGAAACGGACCGCTGGGCGAGATTGATTTAAAATTTGACCCTGAAAAGGTCTCATTCATAGAGATTGACACTGTTCATAACGAATATGCCACAGCGTCAGAATCTCAAGCTCACTAAAATGTTTCCCGATTCAATTAAAAAATTCATAGACATATTTTCAAAACTTCCGTCCATCGGGCCGCGTCAGGCGACGCGGCTCGCTTTTTTTATGATTTCAAGCGGTAAAAACAAACTTGAAGAAACCGCAAAAGCGGTGGCGGATTTAAAATCCGTAAAAATCTGCTCCAATTGTTTTTTTATACATTCCAATCACAACAATCTCTGCAATATTTGCCAGGACAAAACCCGCAAAAATGACATAATAATGATTGTTGAAAAAGAAACCGATTTGGTTTCAATTGAACGCACAAAAAAATTTCATGGCCGCTATCTTGTTTTGGGCGAACTCGCCAAAACCGGTGTTTTAGAAAGCAGCCAAAAACTGCGCCTTAACCATTTAAAAGATTTTATTAAAAATCTACCTGTTAGTCATTCTGAGTTCGCCGTGGCGGACGAAGAATCTCATGGCATTGCGGAAGAAATAATCATCGCCACCAACCCAACCACTTACGGCGATTTAAACGCGATGATAATCAAAAAAGAATTGGAAGAATACGCAAAAAAATTCAGCCGCTTGGGACGAGGTATCCCAACCGGCGGCGAAATAGAATTCGCCGACGAAGAAACACTGGAGCAGGCGCTCAAAAGAAGGGATTAAAAATCCCAGTTAACAACATTCCACCATGCCTCAACATATTCCGATCTGCGATTTTGGTATTTCAAATAATACGCGTGTTCCCAAACATCCAACACCATCAGCGGCTTTCCGCCTGTCATAATCGGATTATCATGTCCGGAAGTTGACATAATTTTTACTTGCCCTGGGCCTGTCGAAGGGTCAGCGTAAAACCATACCCAACCGCTTCCAAAAAGATTTGCCGCTTGCTTGATAAATTCATCTTTGAAATTCTGAAAACTCCCAAAAGCGGTTTTAATGTCATCGGCTAATTTTCCTTTCGGTCCCTCCTGAATTTGTCGAACGGGCTCCCCTCCTTTATTTGGCCCAATAACATTCCAAAATAAAGAATGACTGAAATGACCGCCGCCGTTATTTCTGACCGCAGTCCTTATTTCCGCTGGAATTTTATCCAGTGATGCCAGCAATTCTTCTAATGTTTTTTCCTGCAATTCCGGATAATTTTTCAACGCGTCATTCAACTTGTCCACATACGCCTGATGATGCTTTGAATAGTGGGTTTCCATTGTCCGCGTATCAATAAACGGCTCAAGCGCGTCATAAGAATAAGACAATTTTGGCAATTTATAAATCATAAAATTATCCCTCACCCTTCAAATACATTATTTTCACAAAACCTTTTATAAATTATAGCATTTTCAAATAAAAACCAATATTTTATTTTAATCTTCGTTTTTCAAGTAAAATGTACGGGTTTTCGGTATTTGAAGGGTGAGGGATCACATTTTATTCTTTTTAATTTCTCCCCTAATTTTCTCCACAAACAAATTAAAATAATAAAGGTTATGGAAAGTCAGAAGTTTTAGCGCGGTGATTTCTTTGGCTCTTAAAAGATGTGTGATATACGCTCTTGAATAATCCTTACACACAAAACAATCGCATTTTTTATCAAGCGAATTTTTGTCGTTTAAAAATTTATTTTTGGACATATCCAGTTTTCCACCAGACGTAAAAGCATAACCGTGCCGCGCGTAATGAGTCGGCATAACGCAATCAAACAAATCCACTCCGCTTTTGATAATTTTTGGGATATCTTCCAAATGGCCTATACCCAAAAGATGCCGCGGCTTATTTTCCGGCAATTCCTTAAAAACCCAATCAAGCATTTGAATCATTAATTTTTTGCCGCCGCCGAATTCGCCGCCTACGCCAAATCCGTCAAAAGGCAATCCTGCCATAAATTTCGCGCTTTCAATCCGCAAATCCTTAAACTTTCCCCCTTGAACGATTCCAAAAAGCGCTTGTTTGGATTTTTTTACGCCAAGACAAACTTTTGCCCATTTATGTGTTTTTAATAATGATTTTTTTGTGTATTCATAATCGGCAATCGGCGAAGTGCATTCGTCAAAAATAAATATAATGTCGGCGCCGAGTTTTTCTTGTATTTTTATTGATTCTTTCGGACCTAAAAATATCGTATCGCCATTGAGTGGAGATTTAAAATAAACGCCGTCTTCGGTTATTTTGATAAATTTCGGCTGTTGCCCAACTACTATTGATTTATTTGCGGCATTCGGATGTATTTGTAGTTTCGGATCGCGTTTTAATATTTTACCGGTTCCATAATCCCTCCCAAACCCCAAACTAAAAACTTGATAACCGCCCGAATCGGTCATTAACGGCATTTTTAAATTGGCGAACTGATGAAGTCCGCCGTGTTTGGCGATAATTTTTTCTCCGGGCTTTAAATGAAGATGAAACGTGTTGGAAATCAAAATCTGTGATTTGGTTTTTTTAACCTCGTCGCTGGTCAAGGTTTTCACAACCGCTTGAGTCGCAACAGGAACAAAACACGGGGTTTCAATTTCGCCATGCGGAGTTTTTAAAATTCCTATCCTCGCGTTGCTCTTTTTTGATTTTTTCAAAATTCTAAAATCAATCATTAACAATTGCCACCATTATATAGGTTATTTGTTATCAGTTATTAGTTTCAACATCCCTTGCCGCTTCCCTGTATTGGCAATATTCGCAATCAACGCCGGATTTCGGCAACACATCGGCCGCCAAACATTTACGCGCGTCAATAATAGTTTGTTCAACCCATGAATCATTTCCGATATAAGGAATAATTTTCACGTCAAATTCCAATTTTCCGTCAAAGGCCTCCCTGTCTTTTTTGCCGTTTACATAAACAAAATAACCGGTATCAGATACTTTCAAATCGTTTTTTCTTAAAAGCCACTGATAAACCTCTATTTGACGGCGATATTGATTGTGCCATTTCGTGTCTTCAAGATTAATTTCCCCCGCTTTGCTTGTCGCCTTATAATCAACCACGTGAATTTCTCCCTTTGAGTTAAGCCAGATGTCGTCCACGGCGCCAAAAATTAAAAAATTTGTCGGTTCGTGCAAATATTGGACGCCGACGAAATTTTCCCTCCACTTGTCAATATTTTCATGTTCAAGCGGCACAGCGTCTATTCCATATTCTTTCATTATCGGATGAGTTGTGCCTTTTGCCCTATGAATATCAAACTCCTTTTTAAGAAGATGGTCCACCGCCACGTTCAACGTAAAAGCGGGCATTGACGGCTTAGAAATCCCCAAACGTCTGTCAAGATAAAAACATTTAGGGCAATTCACAAATAAATCAATCTTTGACCGGCTCAATTTAAACGGCTTTTCGCTCTTCGGGTCAAAAGGACCTTTTTCTTTTTTCAAATTATAAGTCATAATTTAAATATACTGCTCAATAATATCATGAAATCCCGAAAATTCATAAACTTCTCAATCGCTATTTTTATTGTTGCCGGCTTAATTCTCTTTATTGGCAAAAAAGAATGGTTCCCGGATTTTTATAATCCGGATTTTATGTCGGCGATATCCTTTATTGGGGCTTTAATAATTATTCTGCCGTCTTTTTTGTTTAAATCTGAAAATCCAAATAAACAAAAAGCTGTTATTAAAATTCAAAACGTTTTCGCCGCTGCTTTAATATTAAACGGGATTGGCAGTTTAGGAGGATTTAAACTTTATCTTATCGGCTTTGAATACGATAAACTAGTTCACTTTCTGGTATCGTTTATTCTATTTTTCGGACTTGTTGGCTTTATATCCGATTGGAAAGAAATTTCTTACAAAAAAGCCGCTGTTATTTCAATCATTATTATATTTTCAAGCGGCGTCGCTTGGGAAATTCTTGAATTTCTTTTTGATTTTTTCTTTAAAACCCAGACCTCTGGCGTTTACGGAAAAGACGTTATAAAGGACACTGCTTTTGATTTAATTTACAACATTCTTGGGCTTTTAAGCGCAACATTGTTGAAAACTCGTAAAGTAAACCCTTAAAAAAATTTAATAAAAATCCGCCCCTCACAGGCGGAATCTTTGTTATATTTTAGTAATTTCCACTTCAGTATAGTTTTGTCTATGCCCTTTCTTTTTCCTGTACCTTGTCTTTGAATGATATTTGAAAACGATTTTCTTTTTATCTCTGGCCTGATTTACCACTGTCGCTTCCACTTTGGCGCCGGAAACGTAAGGAGCGCCAATTTCGGCTTTTTCTCCTTCAACGACTAAAAGCACTTTATCAAAAAAAACCTTGCCGCCTTTTTCAGCTTCCAATTTCTCAATCTTCAATTTTTGGCCTACGGAAACCTTATATTGTTTACCTCCTGTTTCAATAACTGAAAAATTACTCATATCAAATAAAGATAGAAAAATAAAGAAAAAAAGTCAACTTTGGTGGACCTAGGCGGAATTGAACCGCCGTCTCGTCAATGCGAATGACGCGTCTTGCCACTGGACCATAGGCCCTTTCTATGCCAAGTATGTAACATTTAGTATAATAAATAGTATATTATCACAAAGGTCGAAAAAACAATAGACAAAAAACAGACAAATAAAATAAATTTAAAATCTATGAAAAAATATGCCTTTATCGCCATTGTGGCATTGCTCAGTTTAAGCGTTACTTCAACAGTCGCTTTTGCCGACAACGACAACGACCAGGTAAATCAGCTTAAAAATATTCTTCAACAGCTTCAGGAAAAAATTAACGGTCTTACACCAAGCGGAATAATCAAAAAGATTGAAAAAATGGAAGAAAAAGCATTCAAATTGCTTCCAAGTGGATTTCCTGAAAGAATTAAAATCGGAAAATCCGGAATGAACATTGAAGAACTCGGCAACGGCCAGATAAAAGTCAATCTCAAAAACGCGGTTGTCACGGAAATTGATTTGGTGAATAACGTTTTGACAATTAAAATTTTCGGCTTGACCGGAAAAATCAAAATAACGACTGACACTAAAACTCAACGCGAATATCGCGGCCAGTCAAACATTAACGAATTCGCCGTCGGCGATTATGTCAACGCTTACGGAACGCAGGACCCTAACAACCCGACAACCATAAACGCCGAAATTGTCAGAAATGTTTCCATAACAAAGAAAAACATTGAAAAACGAGTTTGTATTCAGGTAATAACCAATGCCTTGAATCCTGAAACCAATGTTTGTAAGACATTCCCGACCCCTTGCGCTGTTCCGAAAGGATGGAACGCCTGTCCGACAACAACCGCAACTTCAACAACCGCAACGACAACGACTCAATAATTACATAAATAATAATCCCGCCTGTCCATGGACAGGCGGGATTATTATTTCCCTATCGCCTTCAGCCACTTCCGTTTCCCGATTTTTATAACAACACCTTGCGGCGAAAGTTTTATTTTTTGATACGGGTCATAAAAAACCTTGCCTTCAACTCTGATAGAACCCTGCATTATCAAACGTTTTATTTCGCTTGAAGTCATTTCTTCCTGAGGAATGCCGCTTCTTAAAATTTCAAACAAAGGCGCCGAACTTTCTCCAAAAGCCGCCTCCGACATCTCCTCCGGAATTTCCTTTTGACTGAAAACCTTGGTGAATTTTCCGCCTGCCGCTTCAGCTTCTTTTTCCGAATAAAGAACTTTAACGATTTCGTAAGCCAAACGTTTTTTAAAATTCATGGGATTTTCTCCCGCTCTGATTTGCGCATTAATTTCAAGAATTTCATTTTCAGAATAACCCAAAACCAAACGGAAATAATTTGGCATTAAATCGTCTTTTAAAGACATTACTTTCCCGTAAATATCAGACGGCGCCTCTCCAAGCCCGATATAATTACCTAATGACTTGCTCATTTTTTTCTGGCCTTCAGTCCCGACCAAAATCGGCGTCAGAATCGCAACCTGCTGTCTTTGCCCCATGGCTTGTTGTAATTGCCTGCCCGCCAAAATATTCAATTTCTGGTCAACGCCGCCCAATTCAACGTTACTTTCAAGAACCGTGGAATCATACGCCTGCATCATAGAATAAAAAATTTCATGAGCCCTGACTTCAAGCTGATCGCCGAGCCGTTTTTTAAAATCCTCCCGCTCTAAAATGCGGTTGAGCGAAAACATTCCCGAAAGCTTTAAAACGTCTTCAAATTTCATTTTTGAAAACCAGTCGGAGTTATAAAAAACTTTTATTTTTTTGACGTCCAACGCCTTAGATAATTGATTTAAATATGTTTTGACGTTGGCTTTTATTTCTTTGTCGGAAAGAATGGGACGAGTGACGTTTCTGCCCGAAGGGTCGCCGATTTTTGCGGTAAAATCTCCGATGATTATGTTTATTTTATGGCCGGCTTCCAAAAACTCCCGCGCTATCTTTAACACCACGTAATGCCCCAGATGAAGGTCTGGCGAGGTCGGGTCCATCCCCAATTTCACAATAAGCGGCTTTTGCGATTTTTGCGCTTCGCTCAAAATTTCCTCCAATTCTTCGGCCGGAACCACCTCCACCCCTATGTTTTCAAGAATTTTTAAATTAAATTCTCTTATCATAAATAAAATTTATTTCCCTTAATTACTAATTACTAAACTAATTATCTCAAATAACCATTTAACATTCAAGAAAACAATTTATTCAAAAAATATTTAATTTTAAAAGGAAAAACCACATAATTTCTTATGTGGTTTAAATATTTTTCAGATAAATCTTCCATACCCCTTTTCTATTTCCGATTTAGGTAGAGATTGAATTAACCCGGAGACAAACGCATCTATGGCAAGATTACTGTAATAGTGCCTACAGAGCAATGGATTGCATTTCCCGCTTCTGAGATTTTTATTTAATCTAACAGCGACCTTTTTATGCTTATCCGATCCCCAAATCTCACAAAAATCTGATTGGTTTATATTACCAATAGAATATTCTTTACGAGACCATGGAGAACAAAGATAAACTTCACCGTCAGGGTCGACTCCTGCTGTATACTGCAGAGCGCATATCCAACATCTTGACGGTATCGGCAACACCTCATGGTTAATTCCGGTAACAGCGGTGATCTGATCTTGGTCCATGCCAAAATTATTTTTGAATACTCCGATAAGATGGTTAATCTGATGAAAAGATAGTTCAACATCTTGCCCAGACTCAAAATTACCAACACACCTTATCAAAATATTATCAACTCCGAGACTTTTAAAATAGTTGAATATTTCAAAAGCAGAAGAAAAATTTTCACGACATATCAGAATTTTCACGCCACATAATATACTTGAAGCAGTACAATCCTTCAATTTTATCATCTTCAAAATATTTCTCTCAATTCTGAAAAATTGATTACCTGAAGCTTTACAGATTTTTACATACAATTTCGGATTGTGAGCAATAACACTAATATTTATATACGCTATGTTGTTACTCTTAAAAATCTTTTCATTAAGAATTTTTTCAAGCAACACTCCATTAGTGTGAACGCCAATCTTAAAGGGCAGATTTTTACCAAGAAATAAACTTTTGATAATAGGCCCTTTGTATGCCAACGGTTCTCCGCCTCCAGCAACACTAACTCCTTTTACTCCAAGTTTGACGAAGTCGTTAATCAATCGAACAAACTTATCAGGCGCGATTTCTAATTTTCTCTGCCGATTCTCTTTATTCCTTATGCTGTTTGAACAAAAACCGCATTGCCTCACGCATACAGGCGTAGGGCACACGGCCACCGACACCGGTGACAACTCTGACTGTATTACATTCCCCGAAGAAACATCATAACCAAACAATCTCTCGGGCAGATAAAAAAGAACTCTTCTTGAAGAAAGTTTATATCCGCCCTTAGACAGAACAAAAGTAGTTACGGTATTTTCTAACATGAACACTCCCCTTTCTTTACCATATACCACCATCAATTTTACCAGAAAGAAATTCCCGGATTCTTCTTTTCGTCGCAGAAGAAACATTATCAGGTAAATTCTCCATGTCAAAAAACTCCAATTTTTCTATCTCAAATCCTTTGATCGGCATTAGCCCAGTCACATCAGAATGAATTAAAAATATACTATCCTTTTTGTATTCGGAAAAGTTAGAGTATGTGCCAATAATTCTTAAATTATCAAGTATTATACTGCATTCTTCCCGCATTTCTCTCTTGGCGCTCTCAATTGAAGTTTCTCCTTTTTTGATTCCTCCTCCAGGCAAATACCAAAACTTCTCATATCTATTCTTGACTAAAAGAACTTTATTGCCGGAAATCGCCAATATTTTTACGCCTGTCGTAATCGGCCTACGCATAAACCAATAGAGCTTTCTGATAGAAGAAATAATTTTAAACAGAAAATTTAACATGATATTGCTCCTTTTTTAATTGTTATTTGATAAGATCTGTAAAAATAGTATTGTAAAAACAAAATACTGTCAAATAGCAAAAACCGCCCCTTTTTGGGGCGATTTTTATTTACTTTATTGGAGGTCTTTTTTCATATCCTCAAATTCTTTTCTGGTTATTTCTCCCTTGGCGTATCTTTCTTTGATGATTTCAATCGGAGATTTTTCCTCTCCTCTATACATGTGTATTTTCTTAAACTGCGCCGCCCACCTGATAAGTAAAATCGCGACAACGATTATGACAACCCACCAAAAAACCATAAATATCAATCCGAACCACCCTCCCCCGCTGTATGGATACATCATGTTAATAAATTTTATTTAATAAATTATAAGGAGGAAGCGACCAAATTTCTCCTTTTTATTTTACATTTGGCAGCGAGTCCGCAAGAGAATCAGCCAATCGGCGGATTATTTGCGGCGAGCGAACCAAATGAAAATGTTATACATTTTAATATATTTATTTTAATCCTTGTTTTGCCAAAAGCAATGCGTTCACGGCCACAATAACAGTGCTTAAAGACATAAATAAAGCCGAAAAAGCCGGCTGGAGCAAAATGCCGTAAGCATATAAGACGCCGGCTGCCAAAGGCAAAGCCACCACGTTATAGCTCGTCGCCCAAAATAAATTTTGAATCATTTTTCTGTAAGTTGAACGCGAAAGCTTTATTATTTTAACGATATCCCGCGGGTCATTTTTTACCAAAATAATTCCGGCCGATTCAATCGCGATGTTGGTCCCCGCGCCTATGGCTATGCCTAAATCCGCCTGAGTCAAAGCCGGCGCGTCGTTGATGCCGTCGCCGACCATCGCTACTTTCAGCCCGCGAAGCTGAAGTGTCCTGACTTTGCCCGCTTTTTCCTGCGGCAAAACTCTGGCGAAATACTCGTCTATTTGTAAATCTCCTGCCACCCATTTTGCCACCTCATCGGAATCGCCCGTAATCATAGCGACATTCAACCCCATGCTTTTAAGTTCGTTTATCGCTTCTTTGGATTCCATTCTTATCAAATCAGTCAAGGCAATAACTCCAATTAGTTTATTATCTGCGGCAACGAATATCAAAGTCATCCCCCGCTCTGCCAAAATTTCCAATTGCGATTTCAATTGCCGATTTAGAAAAATTTTTGTCTCTGATAAAATCGCCTCGCCGCCGACAAAAACCCGATAATTTTCCACTGTCGCCTCAACTCCCTTGCCGGCTATCCTTTTAAAATTTTTTGTCTTTAATAAACTTAATCTCCTGTTTTTGGCTTCTCTGACAATTGCCTTAGAAACAAAATGTTCGGAATTGGCGTCAACCGAAGCCGCTAATTGAACCACTTCGTTTTCATCCAATTTTCCTGTTGAAATTACTTTTTGAACCCCATATTCTCCCTTAGTCAAAGTGCCGGTCTTATCAAAAAGAATTGTATTTATGTTTCTGGCCGACTCAAGAGCTTTTCTGTCCTTTATGAGCAGTCCCGATTTTGCGGCCATTGACGTAGAAATAGATACGACCAAAGGAACCGCCAAACCCAAAGCGTGCGGACAAGCTATCACCAAAACAGCCACCAACCGCTCCAAAGCGAAGGAAAAATCGCTTTTTAACGCCAACCATGCAAAAAACGTGAGACCGCCAGAAACAATCGCGATAATCGTCAAATAAAACGCCGCTTTGTCGGCCAAAACCTGCATTCTTGACTTGGATTTTTGGGCCTCGGCGACCAAACGCATAACCCCTGATAAATAAGTGTTTTCCCCTATTTTAGCCGTTTTTATTTTCAGCGCTCCGTCGCCGTTAATGGTTCCGGCGATGACTTCGCTCCCGCGCTTTTTTGCCGTTGGTTTTGATTCTCCGGTAATCATCGCTTCATTAACATCAGAATCTCCTTCAATAACAACGCCGTCAGCCGGAATTTTCCCGCCGGGTCTTGTCAAAACCACGTCGCCTATTTTCAATTCTGAAAGCGGAATAATTTCTGTTTTATCACCCCTGATAACTTCGGCGATGTCAGGTAAAAGTTTTGAAAGTTCTTTTAAAGCGCCGCTGGCCCCGGCAATCGCTCTCATTTCAATATAATGTCCCAAAAGCATCACGGTTATCAAAGTCGCCAACTCCCATAATAAATCACTTCCGCCGGACAAAACCGCAAACATGCTGTAAAGATAAGCGGTTGAAATCGCCAAAGAAATCAACGTCATCATTCCGGGCAGACGCATTAACAACTCTTTCACGGCGCCCCGGATAAAAATCCACCCTCCGTAGAAAAAAATAATAGAGCCCAAAATCAACGGAACGTATCGCGAGCCAAAAAAAGAAGGAATTAAATCTGGCAAAACAAACGCCAATATAACAACGGTCAATGCCAAACTCGTCCAGAATTTATTCAAAAACATCGCGGCGTTATGACCCGCGTGCTTGTCATATTTTTCATGTTCTTCATGACCGCCATGCTCCGATTTTGAAAGTATTAAATTCATAAAAAATTATTCTACCGCTTCTATAATTCCGGAAACCATTCCCATCCAACAGCTGAATTTGTAATTTCCCGGCTTGTCTATAATAAATTCTTTGACGCTGGTTTCCCCGGGCGAAAGAAAAATTTGTCCGTCAAACAATTCCTTGGAAATAATCGCGTTGGTACAGCCGCTGGTTCCGGTATCGGCAATCTCCCATCTTATCGGAATGCCGGTTTTGACTTTTATGTATGCCGGATTATATCCGCTGACAGACGCATCCATCATAACTATCTGTTTTCCGTTTTTAATCAAAGGCAAACCGTCTTGTCTGTTGACAAAATTAGACGTCTTAAAACTTATGTCCGACAAACTGCCCAGCCCTAAAACGTTCAGCTGGCTGTTTATGTTGTAAATCGCGAAAAACATCACCAAAACTCCGGCAACCTTGAGAAATCTGGCCGAAAGCCGCGGATTTGCCAAAAATTCCGCGCTTGAAAGCCCTATTGTCAAAAGAATCGGCATTGTTCCAAAAGCAAACATAAACATTATAAGCCCTCCCTGAATGGCGTTGGCGGAAAGCAAAGCCAAACTCTGAACCGTCACCGTAAAACCGCAAGGAAGAAAAAACGTCGCTGCTCCCATTAAAAACGGCATATAACGCCCCTTAAAATGACGTTCGTCGGCTACATACCTGGTTATTGCCCGTGGCATCGCGATTTTAAACTTTTTAAAAACGTTGACGCCGAGCATATCCAGAGCCAAAAAAATCATCAACGCCGAAACGACAACTATCAATGCGGACGCGAAAGAAACGGAAATTTTCAACCTGTCCCCGATAAATCCTAAAACCGCCCCGAATAAGCCGTAAGAAATCAAACGACCGAGGTTAAAAAGAAAATGCGGCTGCATTTTTCCGGCAAAAGAATATTCTTTACGATAAACTTCAGCCCATTGCTTTGCCATTGAAAGAATTATCCCGCCGACCAGCGCGGCGCAAGTTGACACGCCGGCCAAAACCCCAAAAAAGAAAAATGCGACTAATGACGAGGAAGAATTCACGTTAATCAACGCGGAAAGTCCCGTTCTTTCAATCAAAACAAAAACCAACATCAACAAAACCGCGATTGCCGCGACCATGCCGATTTCTTTTAAATTGATTTTTTTATCGCCATTAGCGGCTTTTTCAAAAAAGCGGTATTTTTCATTTTTAAAAAGTCCGTTTATTTTTTCCAAAGTCGGCTTTTGCCCTTCGTATTCCACTATCACCTCGCTTCTGTTTAAGGAGGCCTCAACCGATTTGATTCCTTCAAAACCGAGAAGTTTTTTCTCTATAAAAATCTCGCAAGAAGCGCAACGCATTCCTTTTATCCAAAACACCGCCTCTTTTTTTGATTTTGAAAATTCCGGCATAATTTATCTTTAATTATACATAAAAAATTAAATTATTATTCCTCCGCCGAGCAATCGTCCTTTTTTATCGTAAAACACCGCTGATTGACCGCTCGCCGCAAATTTAACGGGCGTGTCAAATTGAATTACGAATTTTGAATTATGAATTATGAGTCGGGCCGACGCTAACGGCTGACGATAGCGAACTCTCGCTAGAATGTTTATTCCCTTATTCGCGCGAATTAGAGATATGACATCCGGATTTATAATATTTATATTTGTTAATTTAATTTCTTTTTTATAAAGTTCTTTTGTTTCTGCTTCAGCAACTATTAAAATATTTTTTTTGATATCTTTCTCAACGACATACAATGGTTTAGTTTCGTGTTTTCCCCTAATTCCTGATTCATAATTCATAATTCCAATGTGTCTCTGGCCAATCGTATAAAACCAAACGCCGTCGTGAGTCCCGATTTTTTTCCCGTCAAACGTTACAACATCGCCTTTTTTGACCTTTATTCTCTTTTTTAAAAAATCTTTCATGCTTATTTGCCCTAAGAAACAAACCCCTTGTGAATCCTTTTTTTCCGCTGTGGGCAAACCCGCTTTTTTCGCGATTCCCCTCACCTCTGATTTCAAATAATCTCCAATCGGAAAAAGGCAATACCTCAACTGCTCCTGATTCAAAGTCCACAAAAAATAACTCTGGTCTTTGTTTTGGTCTTTGGCTTGATAGAGTAAAAACAAAGGCGAAGCCAGATTGCTTTGAGGAACATCTCGGAGCCCCGACAGATCGGTTCCTGAACGAAGCAAAGGATGTCGGGGCGAGAGCGAAGCAAATTTTCTCGCTGGAAGAAAATTATGCTGTTTC
>JBBUDV010000026.1:0-18191 GCA_038057075.1 Patescibacteria group bacterium | reverse complement strand
TTATAAGATAGCCGCGGACGTAAGGTAAAGCAGGAAGCTGTTCAGGTTCCTCGTTTAAAATAGCTTTCAAATATCTTTCGGGAACGTCTGTAAGCGAGGAGAGCCGCTCCACACTAAATCCTCTGATACCTATGGCTTCGCCGACTACTTCTTTAATTGTTTTTTGTTCGCCTTCTTTCATAAAAACTTTGGTCTATATATTCGCTTATTAGTAAATTCGTAATAGATTTGTTATTTATTGATTTATATTCCTTCTTTATGCATAAACACCTCTCTTGGAGTCGCGCCGCGTCCGGGACCGACAATACCGCGAGCTTCCATAATATCCAGCAATCTCGCGGCGCGCGCGTAGCCAACCTTTAATCTGCGTTGCAACAACGAAGCCGAGGCCTTTTGCGCCTCAACAACCGTTTTAATCGCATCCTCAAGAAGCTCGTCGTCATCTTCATCTTTTTCATTTTCAAAACCATCAAATAAATCGTTTGCTTTAATACTGTTATTATTGTCAAAATTCGGCGCATCTTCACCTTCAACAATAACATTTTGATTATGTTCTCTTATAAAACCGGCAACTTTGTTGATTTCTTCTTCGGAAATGTAAGCGCCTTGAATTCTTCTTGGTTTTGAAAGTTCGGAAGAAGTAAATAACATATCTCCGCCGCCCAATAATTTTTCCGCTCCGGCAATGTCTAAAATAGTCCTTGAATCAACTTGACTGGCGACCTGCAAAGCAATGCGAGAAGTGATATTCGCCTTGATAAGCCCCGTAATGACTTCAACCGACGGGCGCTGTGTGGATAAAATCAAATGAATCCCCGTTGCTCTCGACATTTGCGCCAAACGCACTATAAAACCCTCTACTTCCCTACCATAAGTATTCATTAAATCGGCGAGTTCGTCCACAATAATCACGATATACGGCAAAGTTTCATCTGGATTTTTTTTGTTATAGCTTTGTATGTCACGAGAGCCGGCTTGAAGTAAAAGTTCATATCTTCGTTCCATTTCTTTTATGGTCCATTTTAAAACCACCAGAGATTTTTTCGCTTCGGTGATTACCGGAGAAATCAAATGCGGTATTCCGTCGTAAATTGAAAGTTCCACTTTTTTGGGGTCAATCATGGCCAACCGCAAGGTGTCGGGAGAATTTTTGTAAAGAAGAGAAACAATAATAGAATGTATCGCAACCGACTTCCCGGAACCGGTTGAACCGGCAACCAAAAGGTGCGGCATTTTTTCAATATTCGGGAATAACGGTTCTCCCGTAACATCTCTGCCTAAAGCAAAACTCAAAAGCCCGTTGGAAGTAAAATCCGGATAATTCATCAGGCTTCCCAGTCGGACAAGCGCCGCCGATTTATTTGGCACTTCAATGCCGACTAATGATTTTCCCGGAATCGGCGCCTCAATTCTTATCGGATGCGCGGCCAAAGCCAGAGCCAAGTCCTGAGACAAAGCGATTATTCTCGTTAGTTTGACGCCTTCCGCGGGCTTTAGGGTATATCTGGTTACTTTTGGCCCAATACTGATTTCACCCATTTCAACGGAAATGCCAAAACCCTCCAAAGTCCTTTTAATAATATTGGCATTGGCGCGCAAATCTCCGGATGTCGGTTTTTCAACCGATGACTTTAATAAATCAAGCGGAGGAAAAACGTAATTGCCCAGTCGCTGAACTCGCAATGATTTTTTTGGTTTCAGTCCGACTGCTCGACCCAAAACATCGGCGATTTTAACTTCTTCTTTTTGTTCGGGAATTTCCTCTAAAAATTCTTCATCCGCCTCCTCGGTTTCCTCTTCGCTTTTCCCCTCCTCATTAATTTCTTCCGGAAATTCCGTTGATTCCTCAACTATTTTTTCCTTCTTTCTAAATTTGATGGGTAAATTCAAAGTAATAAGCAAGGAAGCTACAAATGCCAAAATAATCACGATAATTGAAGCTGTGTAGCCGAATAACGCTTCCAGAGAACCGACGATTTTTCCGACAATTCCTCCTTTTTCGGGAAAAATAATATCAATAAGACCTAATCCGGAAAATACAAACAGGACGGCGCCCAAAAAAGTGATGCCGTAAATTTTTCTGCGTTCGGAAGAAAAAAACACAATTGACATTATTAAAAAAACCAATGGCAAGAGATAATAGCCCCATCCGAACAAATTGCCGAATATCTTATAAAGAAATTCGCCGAAAGGCCCCGCGTTCTTGAAGCTGGCTAAAAATAAAATTATCGCGACGCCTAAAAACGCTATTCCCCAAACGCTTTTTTTGGTGTCAGGATGAAGGCGCAATTCATGAAAAAAACTTTCTTCTTCGGCTGATTGTTCGCGTTTTTTCCTTAATTCTGATTTTTTAATTTTCTTTTTGCGAGACATTTTACTATACTATTTTAACAAGGAAAAATTCATAATTCAATTTTATCCAAAAATGGCCAAAACAAAAAATAGCAGATAAAATGAAACAAAAATACATAATCGGCATAGACGAGGTTGGACGCGCCGCCTCAAAGAGGCGAGCCTCGCCCAACTCATATATTATTGGAATTGATGAAGTTGGGCGGGGTCCATTGGCAGGACCAGTCACAGTTGCCGCCATAGCGGCAACTGCCAATTTCAAATTTTTAATTTCCAATTTCCAAAAAAAATTCAAAGTAAAACTTAGGGATTCCAAAAAACTTTCGCCAAAACAACGTGAAATTTGGTTTAAATGGATCAAAAAACAAAAAATCCCTCTTGCGATAGCTGATATCTCTCCGAAAATTATAGATAAAATTAATATTTCAAAAGCCGCTAATCTGGCGGCAACACGCTGTATTATAAAACTAACGACTAACAACCAACGACTAACAATAAAAAATTGTAAAATTTTTCTTGATGGAGGATTATATCTTAACCTACAACCAACGACTAACAACCAACGACAAAATAAAATTAAAGCAAAAACAATAATACGCGGAGATGAAAAAATTCCGGTAATCTCTCTGGCTTCAATTGTCGCCAAAGTCCATCGCGACAAACTAATGGAAAAATTAAGCAAAAAATATCCGCTATACGGATTTGAAAAACATAAAGGATACGGAACAAAACTCCACTATAAAAATATAAAAAAACATGGCATTTCCGAAATCCACCGAAAAAGCTTTTTAAAAAAATTACAATAAACCTCTTAGTAAAATTCCGATAAAAATTTTATTTCAGAGTGATATACTTAAGTATATCACTCTGAAATATACAGATATAACAAGCTTTTGCTTTTAACAAGAATTGTCGAAATTTTACTACAGTATAAAAAAATCACCCATAGCCGATTTAGCTATGGGTGATTCACTACAGAGGAAGAAGCCAAACTGACCAGGGCCGATGCTCAGCGCGGAATCGATATGACCAGCGCGAAATCCATATACCGCCGGAACTCGCTCCCGGGATGACCTCGGGGGGCGGGCGTATCCACTTGCTCGTTTTTTGAAGTAAACGAATTTTGAGCAGCCGATACGAAACGGATTCGCAAGGTGTGTGCGCCAAAATGGGGTTGTGGAGAGTAGACGATTTGCGCTCCTCCCAGTGCCCAACAAGCCGAATGCGGCCCAGCTTCTTCCTCTTTCCTACAATTTAAAAACTGTATTTACTCGATCAGGTTGTTTTCATTGTCAGCTTACAAGCGCCCATAGCTTGTGCTGACGGGTGCCATGATCTCATGGTTCCTCCTTGTGTCGGGGCGCGTCTCCATGCGTGAAGACTCCCCGGACCGCAGCGGCCGGATCAGGTCGATGTAATGACGATCTTTGTGGCGACAGGGGCGTTAAAAAATAGGAAATTTCCTTTCGGACCGTTTCTGTTTTTCACGATTATCCTCCTTTCCGCCTTGTGGGCTATTTTTAAGATTTAGGAAAAAGCTTTTGGCTTCTTTTCTCTGTTAAAAATATGTAAAGAACTGCATAATTCCCAGTAAATTTATCAAAAATTTACTTTGAGAAATTATGAGTGTACAATAGCAAATATGGATAAAAAAGTCAAGACCTTTGCCTATAACCGCAATATCCCTAAAAACCGGCCTAAAATAGTGGTTATTTTAGGGCCTACAGCATCCGGCAAATCAGATTTAGCAGTTGAAATCGCCCTTCAGCTAAGTTCAGGACAAGCCAAAAAATCGGAAATAAAGGGAGCGGAAATAATTTCCGCCGATTCCCGCCAAGTTTATAAAGGCCTTGATTTAGGCAGCGGGAAAATTACTAAAAAAGAAATGGAAGGAATCCCCCACCACATGTTGGATGTCGCCAACCCAAAAAAAACTTTTACGGTTTCCCAATATCAAAAACTCGGCCAAAAAGCCATTAAAATAATTTTAAAGAAAAATAAAATTCCGATAATATGCGGCGGAACCGGACTTTATATTGATTCTTTGATTTACAACCGGCAATTCCCCGAAGTTCCGCCCCAACCAAAACTCCGGAAAAAACTGGAAAAATTAACCACTGAAAAACTTTTTGAAAAATTAAAAAAACTGGATTCTCGCAGAGCAAAAAATATTGACGAACATAATCGCCGCCGCTTGATTCGCGCCCTTGAAATAGTCATCATAACCGGCAAACCAGTCCCCCGAATCGCCGGTTCTATTGATAAAACCGCTCAATTTGACACTCTTATAATTGGGATAAGAAAATCACAAACAGAATTAAAAAAAGCCATAACAAAACGGCTTTATAAAAGATTGAAACAAGGAATGATTGCGGAAATAAAAAACTTGCGGCGGCGCGGCTTATCTTGGAAAAAACTGGACGATTTCGGCTTGGAATATCGGTTTATTTCCCGTTATCTGCGCGGATTGCTCAATAAAAAAGAAATGGAAAAATTAATAATAAAAGAAAGCCAACGCTACGCCAAACGCCAGATGACTTGGTTTAAACGAGACCGGCAAATCCGCTGGATTACCGACAAGAAAGAATCTTTCCATTTAATAAAAAATTTCCTTAATAAATAAGGAAATTTTTTATCTTCACCTGTTACGCATGACCCATTCCGTCCTTTCTTTCTTTCCAATCCCTCAATTTTTCCGCAAATTTTTCCAATTCATTTTCCTTGACTTTAAGTTGGGCTTCTAAAGCAATTTTTTGGGGTTTGTTTTCCTCCGCCTGAATTCGCGATTTCAACGATTCAATGCCTGCCGATAAATTTTCAATATTAAAATTGAGCTGGGTTTCGGTTTCGCGCATTTGATATTTTCTTGATGTTTCAAAATTTTCCATTTTTTTATTACTTTAATTTATTTTTAAACAATTCCAATAAAGTTTTTGGATTTGTCCGCCCTTTTAATTTGGCCATTGCCTGGCCTACTAAAAACTGTAAAGCATTTTCCTGTCCTTTTTTATAATCATCTACCGCTTTTTGACTTTTGTCAATAATCTCGGAAATTATTTTATTTAACTCTTCTTCTGTCACTTTAACGTCAAATCCTTTTTCTTTTATTACAGCTTTCGGACTAATTCCCTTGGTAAATATTTCTTTAAGAATGTCTTTGGCAATCCTGCTGGTTATTTCTCCGGCTGAAACCATAGCGACTAATTCCGCGAATAAAAGCGGCGTCACCTTGGATTGTTTTATCATCACTCCCTCTTCTTTCATTAAACCCCTTAAATCGGAAATAAAATAATTAAAAAGCGTCTGGGCGCTCGCCTCTTTGTTTTCAACTTTAAGTTCGCTGAAAGAATTTTCAAAAAAATCTGCGGAATCCTGGTCATCGGCCAAAACCGAGGCCTGTTCCCTGCTAAGACCGTATTTCCCAATAAACCGCTCGCGCTTTTGTTGCGGCAATTCCGGAATTTCCAATTTTAATTTTTCAAAATCAAATCCGCTGTCAGCGCTGGAAAAATCCAAAGGCGGCAAATCCGGCTCCGGAAAATAGCGATAATCATGCGCTTCTTCTTTGATTCTTTGTAAAACGGTAGCCTTTTTCTTTTCATCCCAGCCGCGCGTTTCTTGCCGCACTTTTTCACCTTTATTCAAAATTTCCGCCTGCCTTTTGATTTCATAATCAATCGCATCCTCAACCGCTTTAAAAGAATTAATGTTTTTCACTTCTACTTTGGTGCCGAGCTTATTGCCCGCGCTCAATGACAAATTAGCTTCTATTCTCATGTGGCCTTTTTCCATGTCGGCGTCGGAAATACCCAAATATCTTAGAATTAATTGTAGTTCTTTTGCAAAATCAGTCGCTTCTTTTCCATTCTTAATATCCGGTTCAGTAACAAGCTCCATTAAAGGGATACTTGAACGGTTAAAATCAACAAAGCTTGAAGCATTTTTTTTATTTTCTTCTGTTTCAAGTTCCATGTTTTGCGTTTCATGAACTAGCCGCGCAGTATCCTCTTCTAAATGAACCCTTGTGATACGAATTCCATTTAAAGTTCCGCCCGAAACAATCGGTTGGTCATATTGAGAAATCTGGTAACCCTTCGGCAAATCAGGATAAAAATAATTCTTGCGGTCAAATTTGGAAATTTTGGCAATTTCACCGCCTATTGCCATGCCCAATTTCAAAACTTTTTCAACAGCGCTTTTATTTATTGTCGGTAAGGTCCCCGGATGACCCATACAAACCGGACAAACATTTATGTTGGGATGTTTTTCGTCGGCATTATTAAGACACCCGCAAAACATCTTCGTTTTAGTTTTAAGTTCAACGTGAATTTCCAATCCGATTGTAGATTTATATTCCATTACATAAATAGTAATTAGTAAATAATGATTAGTAAACCCCGTTAGAAATGCGGCAGAATTTTTGCGAATTCATTATATAAAGGCGATAGCCGCCTATCGGCTCAATAATAATGCCATAGCGTAATTTGAAAAACACTTCTAACGGGGTAAATAGTTGCAAAATTTAAAATTTTGGATAAAATTATTTTAATACTATAAAAACAAAGCGGACCTGCCCCATGCCTACTTCCGCCTTCGCGAACTCTGCGGACATTGCCCGCCGTAGTCCGCTATGGCGGACGAAGGCGGGTATCGTATACTGGTATTACCTCAGCTTTCCAAGCTGATGAAAGGGGTTCGATTCCCCTTACCCGCTCTTTTAATTAAAAAACCACTCTTTATGGGTGGTTTTTTAATTAACGTGAATGGATGGGGAATCGAAGGGTATTTTACAAAAGCAAACTGCTTTGCTTTTTAAAAACCCAGGACCTTCGGAGGAGTCGCGTAGCTTGCGCATTTATGCACGCGAAGCGACGGAGGAGAAGGGATTCCCCTTACCAGCCGCGGATTATTTTAAATCTTTTACGTTAAAAGTAATATTGAAACTGATTTTTCCTCCGACTCTGCCGATGGCGGAAAGTTGAAAATTCACATTGGAAAATTCTGATTGAGACTCAAGAGTATTTTTAAATTTAATTATGTTCTGTTCGCTTGATGACTCGCCAACCAGAAAAATCGGCGCAGCGGCAGATGAAATATAAATTCTTTTAATGACGACATCTGTATCAACGCCGGCTAAAATTTTTGTAAAAAGCGCGGACCATTTTGATTTTTGGCCGTAAGCCCTGTAAAGAAGGTCCGCTTTTTGATTAAAATCTCTGGCGTTTTTCTGAAATTGAACTATTTTTGCCAATTCCGCCTGAACGAAAATGCTGTTTAGTTTTTCATCCAGAGCGGTTGAATTTTTCATGATTATAAAATCCAATCCGCCGAAGAAAATTAAAATGGCGGATAAATATGCCAAAATAATGTTTCTCCAGTTCTTTATAAACTGTTCAATTTGATAATTTTTTAATTTTTCTTCCGTGCCGACTGACGCCAAACTAATAATGATGTCTTTTGAGCGGGACATCAATCCCCTTAACGCCGAACCTATTGCGCCAAACCAATCCGAATCCAAATTCCTGTCAAACTGTTTTAAAGTCGGAATTTTGACCTCAAGTTTAGGAAAATTTTCCCTTAAAATTTTTACAATTTCTTCTTTTAGAGTGGGGGTGATTAAAAACAAACTTTCAATGGCGCCGCTCCAGTGGGTTTCATAAAAACTTAAAATTTTCTGGACTTCCGATATGACGAGCTTTTTAAACGATTCAAGTGAAACTTTCCGCTCAACGCCGTAAGCGGAAGACCAAGAACTGAAATGAAGAAAATAAAGGGCGTTGTTTTTAATAAGACCAAAAGACAACCCATTGCTGCCGACTCTCATTAAAAGATAATTTTTCTCTTTGTTAAAATTTTCGCCGAGTTCCGCGAGTGTTCTGGTTAAAGCGAGCGCGGGGAATTCAACGGCTACCGGGTCAAAACCGGCTTTTTTAATAATTTCTTCAAATTCGTCAACTGCCTGCCTGGACGCGAAAACGGCAAAAATTTCCATTTGGCTCGCTCCGTTGGACAATTTTTCTCCCACCGCCTGCCAATCGGCGTAAGCGTTGGCAAAATCAATCGGCGAAATCATTCGTAAATTTAAATTCGCCGCTTCTTCCAAATTACCATCCGCGAATCTCGGCAATGAAAATATCTCGGTATAAACGTTGCCGTCGGAAATGCTCGCTACGCAATAAATCTTTTTGCCTTTTCGGCCGACTTGGTCGTGAAATCTGGAAAGCAAAGCGTAAAACTGTTCTTTATCCTTAATACGGCCGTCTTCTATCACTTTTGGCGGCAATTTCATGGAAACAAACGACGCTTTTTTGCCTTTTAATGAAACATACTTTAAATAAGCGTCGCTGATTTCCAATCCGCCTATGTTCGGCTCTGGATTTATTAAATTAAGAAATTTTTTAAAACCGAATTTTGCCATGCCAATGTTGTCCGCCTAAATTTTTAATATCCAAAGTTTAGGCATTATTTTTATTTTATTAAATATTGGATAAAATTGCTATTTTATTGTATCCATCAAAAATTTTGGAGGTCTACAACATTGAGCACCCAGCACCTTTTGTCGCGCCGATTTGGAATTTACCCGCAATTGGAGCCGCAAGGCGGCTTCACCTTTGTTATTTTGTTATAGCACTATTTTATCCAGTAAAAGGTGCTGGGTAAGGTTTTCTGAATCCGCCTTTGGCGGATAGAAAGCCCTTAAAGCGAAATTTCTGAAATTGACTCTGTTTTTATCTCTCCATTGGCAGAATTAATATTTAAAAACGCCTGAACTCTGCGATTTTTATTAAACGCTTTGCCGGTGGAAATTATATGAGTTTTATCGGCATTGACCGTAAAGCTACAAGCATTGTTAACAATTAAATAATTTTTACAAATCACAACATCGGTTTTTCTTAAAGAGTCAGCGGTTAAAGTATAAGAGGAAGCCGAGGGACTGCCCAGATTATTATTTCTGATAACTTTGATTGTCGCGTCCGCAATTCCGGAATGAGCCATAGTAAGCGCTTCAACCGAGTATTTGGCGCCGGCGCCGCTCTGAAGCGTTAAAAAGACGACTAAAGCCAATGCGACGCCGATTTCCAGAATAATCCCGCTCATTAAAATTATAGTCGGCAAAGCGATAATTCCGTTTTTCATCATTGTGTTGAAGTAGCAAGCGGTGCTTGTTGAATCGCTGACGATTTTTGTTGTTCCGACAATTGCGGATTTTTGAAAAACTGGGTTAATTGGCTGTTTTCTTTAATCTCGGTCATCCAAATGATATTTTTTGAATTAAGATAAAGTTTGTCTTCGGGCGCCCAAAATGCCTTGTCAAATTTGGAAAGACCGTAGGGATTTTGAGTATCGTTGTTTTTTTGCAAGAACCAAACGTCAGTCAAAGCCAATCTTGGAAACCGGCTAAGTTTACCGAAATAAAGATCGCCGGTTGAAATATAAACGGCATAATAAGATTTCCCATAACCTGTTTTTTGCCAGAAAATAACGCATCCCAAAGAAACCAAAAGGACAACAACCAATGTTAATAAAATTTTATTTATTTTAGTCATATATTTTATTTTAACATATTACGGGCTCCAGTTAATAATTATATCATTTATTCCCGGACTGTGCGTCCCAAGATATAAAAATACTTTGTAACGGAAATAACGTTTATTATTATGCAAGGCCAAACTTATGGGCATTGAGACGTCCGATGCGGCGCTATACCAGTCGGTACTTTCGTCGGAAGTACCTGCCGGACCCAGATAAGTCCAGGGGCCCGAGGAATTATTTGAAGAAGCGATTTGAAACTTAACCGTGCCGCCGTTTAATTGTCCTTTCCAGATGATGAAATTCGGAGCCGTGCCGCTTGCCATTCCCGTGTCTATTGTTGACGAAATCAAGGTGCCGCTTGCCGCAGTGGTATAGATGGAACCGGTGGAACTGGTATAAGTAATGTTAGTTGAAGCGGAAAACGCGCTGTTAGGCGAGGTAATCGGCCCTTCCTGGCCGCTCCCCGCAGACCAATCGGTTTGGATAAAAGAAATATTTCTTTTCCTGACGACATACTCAAAAGCGGAAAGAATATTATTACCGCCGCTGTCTTTTACAACCGCGGTTATTTTTTGCGTTGACGGGTCATTGGTGATTCCGGATGTGCCGGGTCCCAAAGGGCAAGCAATGGAAGAAGACGCGGTGATATCGCCGATGCTACACAGGTCGCGATTGACATTATCAACATAAAAAGAACGTGTAAAATTCCTATTTTCAGCTGTAATCGTTTCAGTTCCGGGAACGATTGATTTGGTGGAAGTGGCGACGTAATAATTATAAGCAGAACCCTTGGAAAGATTGCTGTAAACCAGCCGCCAGTCGGACTCGGCAATTGATTTAACGGAATTAATTAATTCCTGCGCCAGAGAAGACGCGGCTTGATTGACTTTAACGCTAAGGGAACTTTTTAAATTGGAAACCATTAAAGTAGAGACGCCGATAATAATTATGGCGCCGACTCCCAACCCGACAAGTATTTCAATTAAAGATTGACCTCTTTTTTTTTGAAAAATCATAGCTCAATATTGAATAGTGCTTGTTGTTATGGAAATTGTTCCGGAAGCCGTAGCATCGCTGATTAACGAAATTATAATCGGCGACGCAGTTGATGACAAACCGGTTAATTTTGAAAAAATTACGTCAGCTGAAGAACCGCTTGGCGGACTTGTAAACTGAACCCCCTGACCGAGGGTCTTGCGCAAAGACGACACGCCGGCAGAATAACTATCGCCTCTAAATAAAACGTAAAAATCGTTTGAGGCGGCGGGATTTTCAAAATGAACCCCCCACTGGCTGGCTTGTTCCTGATTGATTGAATTATCTCTGGCCGCCCTAAGGACATAAACGACTTTTTGAATATCGCTGTCCAAATTGCGACGTATGTAAATTCCGTAAAGATTAAGGCCCATGGTCGTCCCTAAAGCAACAGTGATGCCGATGACTATCAATAATTCAAGAAGAGTAAACCCCCTATATTTTTTTTCTTGCATATCCTTTATCACTTATCACCTATTTCTATTATACGCTTCCGACCAATTGATAAACCGGAACGATGACCGCTAAAGCTATGATGCCGACAATCGCGCCGATTATCACCAAAAGCACCGGTTCCACAAAAGTAACAGCGGTTTTAACTAAGGCCTTGATCTCGGATTCGTAAAAATCGGCAAGAGTGGAAAGAATACTGACTAAATTTCCGCTTTTTTCCGAAATCGCCACCAAATTAATGATTGTTTTTGGAAAAACGGGTTCTCGTCTGAATGCCTCTCCGATGGTAAGTCCTTTGGCAATCCCTTCTCTGGAAATTCTGTGTAGGGCCTGTTTTAATTCCTCGTCGCCCGCAACCTGAGCAGTGATGTCCAAAGAATCCAAAATGGGAATACTTGACGAAAGAAGAGATGAAAGAGTGGAAGCAAATCTTTGAATGGCGACTTCTTTAAGGAGCCGGCCAACCACGGGAAGTTTTCTAATTATTCTTTGAAAAATTCTTTTGGCATCCGGAACGTTTTTAAAAAGAAATAAAATCCCCAAAACGGACAAAATTAAAAAAATAACAATAGAAAGGAAATAATCGTTCAAAAACAAGCCAACGGAAAAAACGATTTTTGAAAACAGAGGGGGCGTAAAACCGCTTTCGGTAAAAACCTTGGAAATTCTCGGCAAGGCGAAAGTCACCAAAGAAAACACAACCGCGGAAGAAACTGCCAATAATAATATAGGATAAATCAAAGCGGAACGGATTTCATAACGAAGGTCCTGCTCTTTTTGCAAATCAATACTTAAACGTTCAAACGTCTTTTCAAGATTGCCCGAGGCCTCTCCGGCTTTAACTAAATTTACGAATACTGAAGAAAAATATCTCGGATGTCTCTCAAAATTCAAATAAAATTGCTGACCTTTTTCCAAATTTTCCCGGATTTCAAAAAGAAACGAACGCACTGCCGGTTTGTCAAAATCGGCAATTAAGATATCAATAGCTCTGAACAAATCCGTTCCAATTTTGAGCATTAAAGCCAGATATTTCGTCAAAAAAATCTTGTCTGTCACGTTAATTTGCGCTTCAAAAAGTCTCAACCCCTTTCTGGCTTCCAATTCTTTTTCCCTTTTAAGCGATATGGGTTTTAAACCCTTGGAAGCCAGAAATGACAAAACTTCGCCCACTCCTTTGGCTTCCATTTCTCCTTCAATAATTTTTCCGCCCAGTTGCGAAGCGACGTAGTGAAACTTCAAATTAACTTATAACTTATAACTTATAACTTATAACTTTTTTAAATTTGTTATAGGTTATCCGTTATTAGTTATCTGTTATTAGTTATTAGTTATTCTCTTATAACCCTCATTATTTCCTCAATTGTCGTCTGGCCCAGTTCCGCTTTTCTTAAGCCGTCTTCAAACATCGTGACCATTCCTTTTTTTCTGGATAATTGCAAAAGAGAATTTAAGGAAAAATCAGGGTTGTTGATTAAAGTTCTGACATCCGTATCAATGTCTAAAACTTCAAAAATACCCATGCGCCCTTGGTAGCCGGTGTTGTTGCAAACCGGACATCCCTTGCCTCGGTAAAGATTTTTGGGCGGTTGGAATTCGGCGCCATGATTGATAAATTCCTTTACTTGAATTTTAAGAGAATCAATCATTTCTTGGGACAAAGAATAGGACTCTATACAAGAAAGACAAATTTTTCTGACCAATCTTTGAGCGACAATAATGTTTAAAACCGCAGCCACCAAAAATGGCGGCACTTTCATGTCAATAAATCGGGGAATAGCGGTCGGCGCGTCATTGGTATGCAAGCTGGACAAAAGCAAATGACCGGTCAATGCCGCGTGAATTCCTATTTCAGCCGTTTCTTCGTCGCGGATTTCACCGACCATAATGATATTGGGGTCCTGACGCAAAAAAGACCGGAGCGCTGTGGCAAAAGTTATACCCGCAAGCAAATTTATCTGGGTCTGATTGATATATTTAATATAATATTCAATCGGGTCCTCAATAGTAACGATGTTGACATCGGGTTTGTTTAAAATATTTAAAATTGAATATAGCGTGGTGGTTTTTCCGGAACCGGTCGGACCGCAAACCAAAGTCATACCATAGGTCTTTCCTAAACTTTCTTTAACCTTGACGGCCATTTCCGGCAACATGCCCAATTCTTCCAAAGACAACGGTTTTTGAGCGGCCGGCAAAAGACGCATTTCTATTTTTTCACCGTAAAGCGTCGGCATAATAGCCACGCGAATATCTATTTTTTCCTCGCCGATTTTATACCGCAACCGTCCATCCTGCGGTTTATAATGTTCGTCAATTTTAAGCCCCGCCAAAAGCTTAATTCTGGCTAAAATTGACGGATGAATTTCTTTTGGAATCATCGTTATTTCATGAAGCACGCCGTCAATTCTAAACCGCACTAAAACTTTATCTTCCAAAACCTCAATATGAATATCAGATGCCCGAAGCGAAGTGGCGTAAGAAATGAAGTTTTCCACTATTGCCACCACGGGAAGAGCGGTTGCGGCGGTTTCAATTTTCTCTTCTTTTATAAGAAGCGAGTTTTGGATGTTTTCTTCTATGATTTTTTTAAAGTTTTCCGACAAACGGCGGTTATAAATGGCAAAACCGATTTCCAAATCGTTCGGATTCACTAAAAATACTTTAATTTTCCTTTTAAGGTGCGCTTCCAGAAATTCTACGGTTTGCAAATCGCTCGGGTCTTCCATAGCGACATCTAAAAGTCCGTCGGGCTCTTCCTTAAAAATAATCGCTCGCTTCTGCCTGGCAATATCCAAACTTAATAAATTTAAAATATTCTCGTCTATTTTAACGCCTTTTAAATACGCCAATTCAACTCCGAAATATTTGGCTACGATAGCGTAAAAATAATCATAAGAAATAACGCCTTTTGAAATTAAAACATCGCCGAGTTGCTGATTAAGCCGTTCGGCTTCCACGGCCAAATTATCAAAAACTTCGGTTGTTACAAGATTTTCATTAACCAAAATTTCTTTAAGTTTTTCCGGAGAAATTTTTATCATGGAGTATTCGCTAATCCCTCACCCTTAAAATATGTGATAATTATACTACTTTCCTTAAAAATATAAATGCTTTAAGGGTAAAAGATAACAGAAACAAAATCGCGGCGCCAAACAAAAAACGCCCTCCGATGAAATGCCGGGGGCGTTTTTTGTTTAAGTGGACGGTATCAGAGTAAGGTCTGTGCCGACCTCGTAAGCGCTGCTATTATTTCCGCCGTCATTTACTCCAAGATTATTAGTAGAGGTATATTTTATACTTTCTAATTTGGCATCCAATTCATATTGATTGGAACTGTTACAAGCATAAGCGTATTTATACGTTTCGCTATTTGTGGGGTCTACTGGTTCTCTTGAAATAGGGGAACCGCCGGGAATGCCAGAAAAAATAATGGGTATCCAGCCGGTTCCGCTGGTGACAGAAGTTGACGTGGTGTTAGATGTACAAGCAGTCGTGCCCCCCGGTAGATTGCCGGCAGTGGCTATACTGCAATAATAATAACCAGCGGTGCACGTGCCCATACTGATTGTTGTAGCGGTTGACAGATATAAAGCAATAGCGCTGTTTAAAGTCGCAAGGTCGGAAACCCTTTGCGAATCCCTGGCTTGCTTGAGATATTCGGCGGGGTTTAAAACCAAAACAACAACCGTTGAAAGAATTGCCAATATGGAAATGACTATTAATAATTCAAGGAGGGTAAACCCCGTTAGAGGTCTGGGGGTATGACATTCTTGCCTTCTTAAACAAGAAGTGGTTTTAATATTATTTTTAATTAGTGGTCTGGAAAAAATTTTTAACAAAAATTTTTTCTTGAAGACCTCTAACGGGGTAAAACCTTTTGTCATTTTTATTTGAATTTAATCGATATTTAAATTATACAACAATATTCCGATAATTATCAAAAAATTTTAGGGATAACTATTTCGCCAAAACCAAAAAATCTTTTATTTTTTGAACCAAATCGTCAATTGAGGTCTTTGCCTTTATAAAATATTCGATCGCGCCTAATTTATAGCCTTTTGAAACGTCTTCCGGCTGGCCCAAATTGGAAATAATAAATATCGGAATGGCGCTGTTTTGAATCTGGGGATCATTTCTGATTTCCTCCAATACTTCAAAACCGGATTTTTTCGGCAAAATAATATCCAAAAGAGCCAAGTCAACTTTGTCGCCTTTTAAAAATTCCACGGCTTCTTCGCCGTCTTTGGCGTTAATAACTTCAAGCCCTTCTTTTATAAGGCGATTTTTAAGCAATAACGACAAAAACGGGTCGTCTTCAATGAGTAAAATTTTGTGAGAAGTTTCCATAAAATAATCCCTGTCTACAAATTATATCCGAATGCCCCGAATTTTACAAATTATTCGTAAGATTTGTCTCTCTTCGGGAGATACCCCGTAGGGATATAGTATGTTCGTAAAAATCTGCTATCGCTAATTTTTACGAACAAAATTATATTTAAATATTGGATGTTATTTGTAGATTTGGATTGCTCGCGTTAGCGTCAAAGCTTTTTCAGTTGTCCCAAGTAGTCGTGACTTAGAGCTCCACGACCAACACTCGTTAAAATCGACTCTAAAAATAGTTTAATTAATCCACGCACAGCTTCCGCTACGCGTGCCTTGTTACGACTTCACCCCTGTCACTGAGCTTACCCTGATACGCCAATGGCGGACTTCAGGTACTCCCAGCTTCCTTGGTGTGACGGGCGGTGAGTACAGGACTCGAGAACGTATTCACCGTGCCATAGCTGATGCACGATTACTAGCGATTCCGGCTTCATGAGGGCGAGTTGCAGCCCTCAATCCGAACTGGGGTTGGGTTTGTGGGATTAGCTCCGCCTTGCGGCTTGGCAACCCATTGTCCCAACCATTGTATCATGAGTGTAGCCCAGGGCATCAAAGGGCCACGCTGATCTGACGTCATCCCCACCTTCCTCCCTGTTAAACAGGGCAGTCTTCCGAGACACTTGTAACTCGGAACGGGGGTTGCGCTCGTTTACCAACTTAATGGAACAACTCACGCCACGAGCTGACGACGACCGTGCAGCACCTGTCCTGACGCCCAGCACTAAACGCACTTCGCTTCGCTCGCGCTCAAATTAAAAAATAAAATATCAAAAATAAAAATTGTTGAGTCGCCATAGGCGACACCTAAATTTTAAACTTTTAACTTTCAATTTTAACTTTAGCGTTTACGAAGTAAACGCGCTTGGTGCTGGGCTGCAAAAGTTTCCTTCTGCATTCGTCAGAATGTCAAGCCCTGGTAAGGTTCCTCGTTTGTCGTCGAATTAAACCTCATGATCCACCGCTTGTGCGAGTCCCCGTCTATTCCTTTGAGTTTTAAACTTGCGTTCGTACTTCCCAGGCGGCCTGCTTAACGCGTTAGCTTCGCCACCGAAAGGGTCGATACTTCCGACAGCTAGCAGGCATCGTTTAGGGCGTGGACTACAAGGGTATCTACAATTTTGTTGCTCCGTAAAAGCTCGCGATTATTGTTTCGCTAACATATTACGTGGCGCGAATATTTCTATCGCGCTCTCTATGTCGCCATAGAGTTCGGACTATATCTTACGTCGCTTCGCTCCTTACGCGATGCTAATCTACAAATTCATTCGAATGATACGAATAAAAGTTTTGTGAAGTTTATCGGTTTTACCCGATAAACTTCACTGGATTAACATTACAAAAAAACAAATAACGTCTCAACATATAGTCTCTGAGGCGCCTACTCACATATTACTATGCTTTGGTTGCCTGCTGATTGTCCGCATCGGTTGAAGATTTTCACCTTTCGGTACTTCAACATTCGCGGGTTTTCCAGCATATAGTTGAGTTATCCAAGCACATAAATTTTATATGCTCAGGGACTATCTCCTCCATACCCTATAGAGAGATTGCATTCTTATATGTTGAGTCAATATAAAAAGTTAAGTTTGGTTAAATAAATTTAAAAAAATTTTAATGAAGTAGAAAAATTTCGTTGTCTGAATCCCCCGACATTCATCGGGGTTGAGTTCGAAATTTTTCGTAAAACGAAATTAAAATTTATTTTAAATTTATCCAAACGAAACAATATTGACGATACATATAAGAATGCAATCACGTAATCCTTTTTGCTCCCCACGCTTTCGCGACTCAGAGTCAGGAGTGCCCCAGGTGAATGCCTTCGCCTTTGGTGTTCCGCACGATATCAACGGATTTCACCCCTACACCGTGCGTTCCATCACCCTCTAACACCCTCTAGTTTGATCGTATCCGTTGCGAGTCCTCCGTTAAGCAGAGGGATTTTACAACAGACGCACCAAACCTCCTACTCGCGCTTTACGCCCAATAAATCCGGATAACGCTCGGAGTCTACGTATTACCGCGGCTGCTGGCACGTAGTTAGCAACTCCTTATTCCTATGGTACTGTCGTGCGCCAAAAAAGCGCATTCATCCCATAGAAAAGCAGTTTACAATCCGAAGACCTTCTTCCTGCACGCGGCGTCGCTCCATCAGGCTTTCGCCCATTGTGGAATATTCTCGACTGCTGCCACCCGTAGGTGTACGGCCCGTGTCTCAGTGCCGTCGTTGGGGAACAGCCTCTCAGCCCCCCTACCCGTCATAGCCTTGGTGAGCCGTTACCTCACCAACTAGCTGATAGGACCTAGGCCCCTCCTTAAGCGAATTACTTCTTTACCCTTGCGGGACTATCGGACATTAGCTCGCCTTTCGGCAAGTTATTTCCGTCTTAAGTGTAGGTACCAAGGTATTACTAACTCGTTCGCCACTATCC
>JBBUDV010000025.1:6445-12387 GCA_038057075.1 Patescibacteria group bacterium | reverse complement strand
ATAAATTGGCGGAAAATTTGAAAATTAAAGAAGCGTTGGCGGTCACGCCCAAGTCAATGATGGTCTATGACACGAATACGAATGTTCCTAAATACCGGATCTGGGATGGAACAGCGTGGGGAGCGGAAGCGAACGCCACCGCTCTTGCCGCCAGTGGAATAGTTCAATATGTAGTTTTGGAATTCTCAAGGACAAGGGACGAGGCGATTCTCGGCACCATGGACGCGCTCGGCGATATTCGGACCCAGGTTTGGAACGGCACGAGCTGGAGCGCGACCACCCTTCATGCCAATGTGGGCACTACTAATGATGGCCAGAGAGGATTTGATATTGCCTACGAGACGAGCGGGGATCGCGCGATTATTGTCTACAACAATGCCAATTCAGCCGACCCCTCCTACAAGATATGGAGCGCTGGCGCTTGGTCTGCGGCAACTGCCATTACCAATCCCGCCACCACCGGCGCGCCGCTGTGGATTGAACTTGCGGCCAACCCCTTGAGCGCCAGCAACGAAATCGCCATGATGTTCATTGATGCTAATATTGACGTCTACGGTATGGCCTGGACCGGCACTGCCTGGAGCGAGATGGGCGCTGGTACCGCGGCCTGGGACGCGACTGGAGCAATTGCCACCAAAAAATCAATTGATATTGCGTATGAGAAAACCACAGGCAGAGCAATGTTTATCTGGGGCGACGCGACGGCAACTGACCAATACTATCGGATTTGGAACCAAACCTCCCTTACTGCCGCCACTCTTTTGGATATTGCCGCCTCCGGAGGAATCTGCGAGTGGGTCAGGTTAGTGACCAATCCCGCGGCAGATTCTAATCAACTTATGTACGGCTGTCAGGACGCGGGCGCTGACTTGAATACCAGAAAATGGTCAGGTTCGGCTTGGGATACGGCAACCGAACACCCGGAGCATGACGCCACAGTGGAAAACATTACCAGTATGAGCTTTGATTTGGTGTTTGAGACCTATTCAGCCAATGCCAATAAGGCCTGGATTGCGTATGGCGATGCCGCCACGGTTTCAAGAAAACAATGGTCAGGAACCGCCTGGGGAACAGCAACCACTGCCGGAGACGATACCAGCTATATAACGCTTCACGCCAATCCTACAAGCGGCGCGGTGTTTCAAGGCGTCTATCAGGCTTCTACTTCTGCGAGCGATGATATTTTAGAGCATAACTTAACCGGAGGGAGCGCCACCTGGACCGCGGCTGCAATAATTTGGGGCGGAGCAGTTGTCGCCGAGCCCGTAATGTTTCGTATTGCGATTGCGTCGGATAGACTTCCACCACCTAACACTTTAACCATCGGCGTTACCGCTGGTTCAAAAGTTTCCACTATTAATTCCGGCGATAGTTCGGTTTATGCTAACACAACTTCTTGCGCCGCGTCGTCAACTTGCGCGGCTTTTACTTTAAATGTTTCCAATACTTCGGTAACGGTTTCTTCCATAAAAATTACGGAAACCGGCACAGCCGATGCCACAGCTGATTTATCTCAACTGGCGCTTTTTTATGACACAGACGGAAATTATTCCAATGGCGTTACAGGACAATATGGCGCCACTGTGGCGAGTTTTACTTCAGAAGCCGCGACTGTAAGCGGTTCTTTAGCTTTAACAGCGGCCACTAATTATTATTTTTATGTTCGTTTTAACGCTTCCAGCACCACGACTTATCCCAAAGGCGGGCAGACCGTTAATTTTCAAATTGCCGCCAATGCGGATGTAACTTTATCAAGCGGAACAGCTACTAATTCCGGGGCGCCGGTTTCTATGGCTGGCACAACCACATTTTTACCAAATGTCATTTCTACGACTTACGGCTCGGGTTTGTCGGATGGCGCGCGTTCATCTGAATCAATAACAATTTCCGGCTATGGTTTTGGCGTGGCGCCGAATGGTTCTCAAGCTAATTGCGCCGGCGCAGTTGATACAGGCTGCGTCCGATTTATTGTCGGCGGCAACGACACTGTGGCTGATGTTGATATTTCAACTTGGTCAAACACTTCCATTGCTCTGATAGCCAGCTCCACTTTGGCTTCTTACGGCGGCGCTTCCGGTCTTCAGGTGGTGGCTGGTTCGCAATCAGATGCCACTAATCTTAATTTTTACATTTACCCGCGGGTTTCTTCCTTGACCGTTTCCACGGCTGTGGCTGACGCGGCCCGGGAATACGATTCCGCTGATTCCGACGGCTTGATTACTTTAAACGGTGACCATTTCGGCACGGCTTCAAGCACGGGCTATGTGCGGATTTTAGGATGCGATAGCGCGACTTGCAGCAGCCCGACCGGCTCTGTGGAAATTCAGACCGGCACCACTTGCGACAGCGGCGATCCTTCGCCTGGGGATGGCTGGTCAGCAACTTGTATCCGGGTGCGAGTGCCGACGGTAATCGCCGATAATTCATACACCGGAAATATAGTAATACAGCAAGGAACTGGCGGCAATTCTAAAACACATACTTTCGAAAACACTTTCCGAATTTTGCCGAGGATTATTGGTTTTGTGCCGTCCGGCGGCGCCGCGGTCGGCGACGCGGTTACGGTTAATGGCAATCATTTTTGTCAAAACGCCGGCACTTGTCCGACCGTTTTTGATAATAACAATAGAATAACTTTTTATTCTAATGTAACATCAACAGTTTTCAATGGCTGGTCAAATGTGGCGGCCACAACCACGGTGCCCACCGGCGCTTCCACCGGCAATGTAGTTTTAAAATCAAACAGCTATGATTCCAATACCAAGAGTTTCACGGTTTTAGTTCCTACGCCGAGCGATCCTACTAATCTCAAACAATCCCGCAATTCCGGTTTTACTAATCTTATTCCAACAGGCGGTTATGCGTCTTCCACGCCCGTATATTTTGCGTTTGATACAAGTTCGGGGGTTGGGGGCGGCACAATGTATTCTCAAATTGAGATTCGTCCGGTATTGGGCGCGGATAAGGATTTCACATCAACCTGCGCGGGGAATTCTTATTGTAAGGAAGGAGCTGGTGTTGCGTATACGAATGGAACGATAACGTTGACAGTCTCAACATCTACGGCGGATAATTCATATCATTGGCAAGTGCGAGCGCGATACGACAAAAGCGGAACTAATTATTACAGCGCGTGGAAATCATACCCGGATGCAGGTAACCCGGAGACAGCCACTGATCTTATCGTTGATACAATTGTTCCGACTATTAGTTTTGGTAATCCTGATACTTGTGATAATGCAGATGGCACTCCCGGGACCAATAACGCGACAATCACCTGGAGTCTTACAAACGAATCTGCCGATGGTCAAGTAGAATACAGCGCCACTTCTACTTTTTCGACGAGTACCAATTATCCAAGTCCTCCGGCCGCTTCTTCAACTTCTCATTCCATAACCATTTCCAATCTTAATTCCAACACAACTTATTATTGGAGAGCAAAATCCCGCGACACCGCTGGTAATTTAGCAACGCGACCAATCCCTTCAGATTATTGTTCTTTTATCACCCAAAGCGTCAATCAGCCGGCGAAGACAACGAAGTTTTATGCGATGGGCTTAATTAGTCAGGTGACTGGCGGAAATACCGCCTCTACAACTTTTTCGGTAGTAATGCCAGAAAATGCGACCTCTACTAAAAGCGCTTTTGTGGAAATTAGAGGAATTTATGATACGAACGGAACTTCGCCCAATGACATTGCTGTTTATGTTAATAGTCAAGCATCTAAAACCTATGTAATTCCCGATACCGCCGTTAAAACTCATTTCAAAATTATCTATAAAGTTGACCCGGTTAATATTGATCCCTCTGTTAATACGATTTATATTACTCCCGAAAGCAACACGACGATTTTTATTTCATCCGTAGATATTTATGTAACTTATGCGTATACGCCATAGAAAATAGAATTTAGAATTTAGCGAGTAGGGAGTAAAACAATGGATAAAATTATTCAAAAACTGAAAACTTTTTTTGAGAATAAACAGAATCGATATGTGGCCGGAATAATTTTCGGCGTAATTATTATCGCATTGTTCATTTACTTTTTTAATTTATTTCCGGTGCTGGAAAAAATTATTCAATTCGGTTCTCAAGTTAAAGTAATTGACGATGAACTGGTTATTCCTCAAACCGAACGGGTCAGCCCGGCTGACGGCCGGATAATCCAGAAAGGCAGTTATGACACCCTTTTGGTTCCTAAGAGTGAAGAAGAGGAAGTGCTTGTTGTTAAGGCAAAGTTAACGGTTAAAGGAAGCTATGATTCGGCGATCGTTAGAGCAAAAGAATGGAGCGATGACGCCAAATTGGTTTTTATTAAATCATTGGGAGCAATTGATTTGGGAGGAAAATCCAGCGGCTGGCAAATAGTTTTCGGCTCTAAGACCAAAAAAACGGGCTATGAAATAATCATCCAAGCCGATAAAATTATTTCTCAAAAGGAGATAAAATCCAATTCTTTTGGCTACGACTTGCCAAAGAACTGGTACGATTCAAACAGCGCCATTGCTTCTCTTCAAGGACTGCCTCAATTTTCCGACGCCACAGTTTCTTCCATCAATTTTTACTACAATCTTGACGGCAAAAAATGGGGATACGCTTTATCCACATCAAGAGGAACAACTTCAATGCCGGTGAAGTAAAATTTATGAATTATGAATCAAGAATAAAGTATATAATTTCTTTTATTGTCGTTTTCACATTTTTGACGGCAATCAGCGTTTTGGCGGTTAATGACCAAGTTAAAACCTCCGAATTTTTCGTCGGCGACTCCGATGTTCAAATTACCAATCAAACCGTCTCTAAAACTTTTTCAATTTACATCGGCGACAGTTTGACGGGCGTTACTAATCCGGTCAAGTCCACCTATTTTACGGTTTCCGGAGTTTATACCGGTAACGGAACACTTACGTTCAAAATTGACAACGACGCCGCGACGGAGAAAATCTTTACGCTTCCAGACGTCGTTTCAACGCCAACGCCCTTTGAAATAATTTACAAAGACGATACTAACAAAATCAACCCGACCTCGGCCGGCTCTTATTCTTATACCTTAAACATTATCGTCCCTTCCAGTATTACCATTTCCGGACTGGGAACAAAAATAAATGTAACGCATCGCTATGCGCCAGCGACTTGTCCGGACGGTCAGCCCTCAAACGAAAAAATCAAAACCGCCGAATTTTTTGTTGCTTCTTTTGACTCTCAAATTTCTTCCGCCACCAGCAGCCAGTTCTCCATTTACATCGGCGACAATTTAGCCGGCGTTACCAACCCGGTCAAATCCGCTTATTTTACGGTCTCCGGTGTTTATACCGGCAACGGAACGCTTCAACTTAAAATTGATTCGGATGATGCTACGGCCAAAACTTACACTCTGCCTGATGTCAGCGCCACCCCAACTCCTTTTGAAATTATTTATAAAGACGATTCCAATAAAATTAATCCGACTTCCGCTGGCAGTTATACTTATACTTTATATATCACTCCTTCAGGAGTAACGATTTCCGGATTGGGGGCGAAAGTTACGATTTCCCATCGCTACAAACCGCCTACCTGCGGCGGCGGTTTTCCGGCCACCGGCGAATTGACTTCAATTGTTTTTGACACCGGCACCGAAGGCGCGGCTTACAATTCGGCTTATTGGAAAGGGACTTTAGGCGGCTCCCCTCCAAACCAGGGAAAGGTGAAATTTAAGCTGGCTACTTCGGATAGTTCCGGCGGACCCTGGACTTATTACGGCAGTGATGGAACGAGTTGCGGCGCTTCATTTTGGTATGACCCCGGCGGAGCCGATACGCCGATAGAAATAAGCTGCGCTCCCCAATACCATAACAATCAAAGGTATTTCCGCTATAAAATTCAGATTTGTTCTTCAAGCGATTGCTCAACTTCCGGCGCTTACACGCCGACCGTAGAAGATGTGGTGGTTAGCTGGAGTCCGT
>JBBUDV010000025.1:2487-6345 GCA_038057075.1 Patescibacteria group bacterium | reverse complement strand
TTTACTGGAGCTTTTAATTTACATTGCCCTCTTGTCAATTTTAATGACGGTTATCGCCGGCGTTTTTATTTCGGTTAACAGAGGCAGGGGACAGGCAGAAGCGGTAAGCGAAGTCAATTCAAATCTTCGTTTTGCCTTTGAAAAAATCAGCCAGGATTTGAGATTTGCCGATTCGGTAACCACTCCTTCAAGCGCGGGCGCCACCTCAACCAGTTTGGTTGTAAATGTTTCCGGAACAGCCGTCACTTACTGCGTTGTTGACTGGAAATTAAAAAGGCAAGTTAACGGTTCCTGCGTTGTTGGTTCTGAATCCGTCACTTCAGACACGGTAGCGGTGAAAAATTCCGTTTTCAGAAGAATTGAAAACACGAACGCATTTTTTTCCAAAACAGTTGTGAGTATGGAAATAAACTTAACGATGGATTACAACAGCAGCAGTCCTGACTGGCAGTATTCGGGCAGTAAAAAAACTACCATCTCGTTGAGATAGAATTATGAATTATGAATTAAGAATTAAGAATTATGGAAACGGAGGATAAAAAACAAAAAATTAAAAATCGGACAAATTATAAAGGTTAGTAAAATCATAAACGGTTTAATAAAAATGTCTAAAATCATAATTCGTAATTCATGATTCATAATTCACAAAAAGGTGTTGCCACTCTTCCCACTATTATCGCTTTGGCGATTTTGATTTTGGCGATTGGCGTCGGCATAACAGCTTTGAGTTTCAGCGAGATTTTTATAACAGCCGGCCAAAATAACGCTTTAAAAGCGCTGGATTACGCCGAGGCCGGAGCGAAAGACGCTTTAATGAGAATTGCCAGAAATAAGAATTACGCTTGCGCGAGCGCTGATTGTTATTCCATTGATTTTTTATCCAACGGATGCGCTGATAACAGCGGTTGCGCCAGAATCAGCGTTAGCGCGGGCGTCGGTTCCCAAGCAGCCCCCAAAATTATTGTTTCCAAAGGCCAGGTCAACGGCAATATCCGGCAAACGGAAGTTAACGTTTTTTACGACGTTTCTTTAAGCGGCGAGATAGCGACTACAACATGGAAAGAAATTACGGATTAATAAATATAATCCCAATCTACAAATAGTATCCGAATGCTCCGAATATAAAAGAATCCCAATTCTAAAATATTAAGTATCAAAAGATGCTTCGCTGCGCTCAGCATGACAAAATACTCAAGTTTATTTTTTCCCAATTACAATAATCACGTCAAATTCGTTTGTTTCTTCTAATGTTTGAATTGAAGCGGAGGTATATTTTTTGGAAACAATTTCCGAAAGTTCATTGATTGCCGGAGAATTTTTTTCCGAATCTCTGACTTTAACAAGTGTGATTTCTTCGGCTGCGGATTGATTGCCTGTTTTTTCAACCATAAACCCCGAGTTCGTTAATAAAGTTTTTAAATCGGCGGCCAATCCCGGTGTTTTTGCGCTGTTTAAAATTTCAATTTTAAGAACAGTTTTGTTTTTATATTGGATTGTCGAGGTCGGAGCCGGCTGTTGGATTTCCGTTGTCGTAGCCGGAGAAGTTATTGGCTGGATTGTTTCCGGAGCGGGTGTCGGTTCGTTTTTAATGCCCAATTTTTTAATGACGAGATTGTAATTTGCCAAGTCAATTTTTATCAGCTGAGATTCTATTGTTTTTTCATTCGGCGAAACAAACGCTTTATTAAGATTTTGCGAAAGGAATTTGGCTGATGAAACGAATATTATAATAAGCGAAATTATCAGTATCGTAAAAATCGCGGGGTAAATAATCCGTTTAATTTTCAGCTTTTTAATTCTGTTTGAAAAATTATTGTCGGGCATATAGTTTTGCTTGTATTGATATGGATGAATTGGCTTCCCAGCCCCGGTCCGGCGGGGACGATACACTGATGGAAGAAATGCCGGTGAAATACGGCAGGTTTTCAAAGTCCTTCAAATAATTTATTAAAATCACGATATTGCCGGTTAGGTTTAAATTATAATCAATACTGGCGACATTAAGATTATTTTGGTTTATAAAAACGGTTGGCACGCCGAATCTGTAGGACTGCTGAACGGCATTTTTACTCGCGAGGCTTTCCAGAGCGGCTATAAAATCCAGAATATTGTCGGTTCGGGGAAGCGAGTTTTTTATTTTTTGTTCGTTATCGCCGATTATTTTGAAGTTTTCCCTGATTTTTTCCGTCGTTTCGGAGCGCTTTTGGAGTATTAAAGACAATTTTCTTTTTTCCGAAAGTGAATTCCCGATTTTAGAAATTTGGCCGCTGATAATAAATATTATTACGGAAGCGATTACCGCGGCGAGCGCCGCTTTCACTAAGTGTTTTGAAACTATCACGATTATTTGTTTTTTATTGAACATATAAACATAATCCTAATCTACAAATTTATCCGAATGCCTCGAATTTTACGAATAGGTTATTCGTAAATTTGGATTGTATTTTTTAATTTAAATGACATGTTAAACGGTATGTTTTCTTTTTGTTCCAGATTTGTCAAAGGCAGATTGATTTCGGTGAAAACAGATGAATCTTCCATAATTTTTTTAAATTGATTCATCTGGCCGCGATTTTGGGCGATGCCCGATACGTTTATGATTCCGTTTGGTGACGGAAGATTGACGGAAGAAGGCAAAATTCCGGAAATGATTCTCGTTTTAAGTTCTTCCAAAATCGCGCTCCAGCGCGGCAATATTTTAACGATATCGCTCGTTGCGCTTATTAAATTATTCAGTTCTCGCGCTTTGTTTTCCAACTCGGCGGTGTCGGAAGGCAGAGGCAGGGAACCGATATTTTCAACTTCTTTGGATACTTTTTGCTGAATAGTCATTATTAATATCAAAACGCCTGTAAACGCGGCAATGAAAAATATCGCGAGACCGACAGCCGCATTTGAAACGAATTCAAAAAAAACAATCGCCTTTTGGTATTCGTACGCTTGTTCGGTTCCTATGGGCATTAAACTGATAAAGTTATCTTCGGCTCGGGGCGTTAATCCGCGTAAAGCCGCGCCGACGCTGACAAGCCATTTGCCGTTGTCTTTTTTGATTTCGGGATGCTCCGAAAATTTGTCAATAATTTTAGTTTCGCCGATATCAATTATCTTCCCGATTTTTCCCTTCTCCGATTCAAAAAAATCAACTATTTTTTCAAGTTCTTTATCAAATAATTTTTTAGTTGAAAATTGTTCGGGTAAAACTCTGACGAACAAGGGAACTTTGTTTTTAACGATAAAAATTCCAATACTTGATTTTTGCCGGACTTTTATCAAAACCGTTTCGTCGTTTTTGGCGTCCAGGGCCCTGCAAAAACTGATTGGATGAAATTCAATCGCCACGGTTTTAAGTCCGGCTAAATCCAAAGCGAAAACAAAATCGTTTATGTTTTTTTTGAAAGCGGCCGATAAAAGAATTTCATTTTGGCCGGAGGTTTCCAATTTTTGCCAATCAAGATAAACATCTTCGGGTTTTAAAGGCAATTGAAACCCCATTGTTAATTTCATCGTTTCTTCAAGTTTTTCTCCCTGAATGGTTTTAGGGAAAGAGAAAACCCGGGAATAAATGTCGTTCGCCGGAATGGAAGCGATAACGTATCTTATTTTGAGTTCGGATTTATCCAGAAGGTTTTTCAGCGATTTGACGAAATTCTCGGCATTTTGAAGCGAACCGTTGATAATAACGTTGTCCGGCAGCGATTCCTCGGCCAGAAATTTAACCTTTGTAACGAGGTTTTCAACTCCTTTTTTTGAAGAATCTTTTTCTTTTTTCAGTTCCAAAAGCGCTACTCGCAAATGAGTGTCAGTTATTTCAAGTCCGGCAATCAGTTCTTCTCTTGTAAAAAGTGACAGAAGATTCAT
>JBBUDV010000025.1:0-2387 GCA_038057075.1 Patescibacteria group bacterium | reverse complement strand
AGTTATCCACATTAAACCGCGGGCTATTAAGCCGCTGAAATTGTATAATATATAAAAGTCGCGTTTAAAATTAAAATAAAAATTATAAAATTATGGAAAATATAAACAGCGGTGGCAAACAATGCGATATTTACGGCGTGAATATATGCGACCCTGATTTAAAAATTACGCCGGAAATGGCGAGGGATGCTATTGTGAGATGTTTTATAATTGCTCACTGTGAACAGTTGGATGATTTAAAAAATTACGGCGATGTTTCGGAAGAAGAATTTAAAAAGATAAAACATATGGAAGTTGAAATTTTAATAAAGAATATATTTAAAGAAACCGGAGGCGATTTCAATATCCCCACCAAAGAATCAATAATGAATATGCTCAATAAGTTGGCGGAATACGCTAAAAATTTTCGCAATCAGGCAATTGTTGAAAAACACTACAGCGAAATAATGCTATTAGTTGATAAGATTAAGATATAAAAAGGTTTGTTGAAATTAGGCATAAGCTATATAAGACAGACTTCTAACGGGGTGAATGATAAAGGAAAATATATTTGGGGATTATTGCGGCTGGGTATGGGGTGGATTTTTTTCTGGGCGTTTATTGACAAGGTTTGGGGACTTGGTTTTAACACAGTGGCGGGTAAGGGATGGATTGATGGCGTTTCGCCGACATTCGGATTTCTGAAATTCGCCACCAAAGGTCCGTTTAAGGAATTTTATCAGGGTTTGGCCGGCAATCCAATTGTTGACTGGCTTTTTATGATGGGCTGTTTAGGTATAGGTCTCGCCTTTCTTTTTGGCATTGGCATGAAAATCGCCTGTTATTCCGGAGTACTGATGTATATTTTTATGTATACCGCCGGTTTTATACCGCCTGTTCATAATCCTTTTCTTGATGAACATATTATGTTTCCGCTTCTTATGATTGGCCTTACAATGATAAAATCAGGTCAATGGCTGGGTTTAGGCAAATGGTGGGTTAACACGGCGTTGGTGAAAAAATTTCCGATTTTAGAATAAATAATTTCTAAATAATTTTTCGTTTATGCAAATTTCTTTAGTTTATAAAATTTTATTTTTTCTTTCCTTAATCGTTTTAACCTCTATATTTATTACGGTTATTTATACCTATGCTGGAATGAAACAAATTATAGAAAAGCATAATTCCAACAACTTGATTAGTGTCGCCGAATCAGGCAAAGGCCAAATTTTTCTGCTTTTTGAAAAATTTAAAGTGAGAACCGCTGATTGGAGTTCGGATAATTTTATTAGGAGCGAATTTGAAGAAATAATTAAATCCAATGACAGCCAAAGAGCGGGGCGATTAGGCGAATATATTAAAACCAAAAAACAGATAATGGATCCGGATATTATAATAACCGATATCTTTAATCTTGACGGCGCAGCGATGGTGTCAACTTTCCCGGAAAGAATTGGCTATCGCGAACCATCGGAAGAATTGCAGGAGGAATATCGGTTTATTGACGCTAAATCCGCTTCTTTCGGCAAAAGTTTTGTTTCGGTTCTAATATACGAAGAAGGAGAGGTCGGGCATTTTGGCAAGCCGATGTGGCACGTGAGCGCGCCGGTTGTTTCATTAAAATCAAACAAGGTTATCGGCGTAATAGTAAATCACATTCCCGGCAAAGAGTTTTATGAAATTTTATCAGGCAAATTTCACGTAAAACACGGAGCAAAAACCGGCGAGCTTTTTTTCACGAACTGGAAAACATCGGAGATTTATTTGGTTAATGAAGAAGGATTAATGATTACGCCTTCACGATTTGTGGAAGACGCGGTGTTAAAGCAAAAAGTTGACACTGAACCAATAAAAAAATGTTTTGAAGAAAATCGGGAAATCAGCGGAATTTACAAAAATTATCTCGGGAAAGAAGTGGTCGGCGCTTCAATGTGTTTAGCGGCCAATGGATTAACTCTGGTGGTGGAAATTGGAAAAGACGAACTTTTGACTGAATTAAAAAAAGAAAGAAATCATATAATTCTGCTCGGCATTGCGGGGTGGCTGGCGAGCATTTTTGCCGTTTATTGGATAGTCAGGTTTTTTCTAGGCAATCTTTTTAAAATTCGCAAAACAGCTTTGGAAGTGGCGGAAAATAATTTTAATGTCAGAGCTGAAGTGAAATCAAAAGATGAAATCGGCGATTTGGCTAACATTTTTAATCAGATGTTGGACAAGATTGAAAAATCGCAAGATGATTTGAAAAAGGCAGATATTCAATTAGAGCAAAGGGTCAAGGAAAGAACGGCAGAACTGGAGAATCTGAAAAGTAATCTGGAAAAGATGGTGGAGGAGAGGACAAAAGAACTCCAGAATAAATTGGCGGAATTGGAAAGATTTCAGGAACTTACGGTCGGCCGCGAATTAAA
>JBBUDV010000024.1:0-6034 GCA_038057075.1 Patescibacteria group bacterium | reverse complement strand
AAAACGGATTGCGGGTGATACTTGTTCCGCAAAAAGACAGCTTGTCCACCACGGTTTTGGTTTTGGTTGAAACCGGTTCCAAATACGAAACCAAAGACATCAACGGATTGTCGCATTTTTTGGAGCATATGTGTTTCAAAGGCACAAAGAAACGGCCAAAGGCGATTGATATTTCAAGCGAGCTTGACGGCATCGGCGCCTCTTACAACGCTTTTACAAGCCAGGAATACACGGGCTATTTTGTCAAAGCCAGAAATAACCATTTGGACATCGGCTTGGATGTGGTTTCCGACATTTATCTTAATCAGCTTTTTGAGCAAAATGAAATTGAAAAAGAGCGGGGGGTGATTATTGAAGAAATTAACATGTATGAAGATTTACCGATGGAAAAAGTTGGCGAACTGTTCACCGAGCTTTTGTACGGCGACCAGCCGGCAGGATGGAGCGTTGCCGGAAGAAAAGAGGTTATTAAAAAATTAAACAGAGACGATTTTATAAAATATCACAATCATCATTATGTCGCTTCGTCCACTATTGTGGTTGTTGCCGGAAATTTCAACGAAGAAAAAGTTATTGTCGGTATTGAAAATGTTTTCAAAAATATTTCAATCGGAAACAAAGCTGGGAAAATAAAAACTATTGAGCATCAGGAAAAACCGCAGATTGTTTTAAAACACAAAGAAACTGATCAGACACATTTGGTTTTAGGCACACGAGCTTTTGGCCTTTTTGATAAAAGAAAATACGCGCTTGGAGTTTTATCCGATGTTTTGGGCGGCAGTATGAGCTCCCGGTTGTTTCAAAGAATCAGGGAGCAATTAGGCGCGGCTTATTATATACATTCTTCTGACGACCTAATGACTGATCACGGGTTTTTGTCGGTCTCGGCCGGAATTGACCATAATAAAATAGATATTGTCATAGAAGCGATTTTAGATGAACTTAAAAAACTAGCGGAAAAAGAAGTTTCTAAAAAAGAATTAGAACGCGCCAAAGAGCATTTAATCGGAGGTATTGTTATAGGGCTTGAAACTTCAAATAGTTTAGCGAGCTATTACGGCATGCAGGAAATTTTAGAAAGAGAAATAATCACTCCGGAAGAATTGATTAAAAAAATCCAATCAGTCACAGCCGAAGAAATTCAAAAAATCGCCAAAGATATTTTCAAAAACGAAAAACTTAATCTCGCCATTATCGGCCCGTTTAAGGATAAAAAAAGATTCGAGAAAATTTTAAGATTTTAAAATTTAAATATTTGCGAGGGTATGCGGCTTTTTTGAGCTTGACAACTAATCCCAGTATTGTAATATAGCCGCAGAAAGCCAAGGGCTACTTTAAAAAACAGCGGCAACGCCGTTTATATGGAGGAAAATGAAATGGAGAAATTAGTTAAATCGCCTTATCTTTTTATGGTTAAGTCCGAAAAGACAGATTTGGTTATGGTTTATCATATTCTTTTCGGAAATCCCAAGATTTTGAATCCGGAAGGATTGAGATTTTTAAATCTTTTTGAAACGGAAAGGGATTCTGATGAAATTGAAAAGTTGACAGAAGGCGATGCCGATTCCTTAGTTAAAGAATTTTCAGAAATTAATTTTTTAACACCTCCGGGATTAGATGAAAGAAAATTTCTTGAGGAAAGAAGGCAAAGTTATTTAGCGGAGGTTAAAAAGAAAAAAACAATCGAGCACATCAGCCTTTCAGTAAGTAATGTCTGTAATTTTGGTTGTCGCCACTGCATGTTTTTCCAGCGCGGCAAGAAATCTCTGAATCAAGGGAAAATTATGAATTGGGAAACGGCAAAAAGATGCGTGGACACCTACGCCGGATTAATGAAAGAAATCGGAACAACAAAAGGAAAAATTCATTTCGGAAATGCCGAGCCATTAATAAATTGGCGAGTGATTAAGCAGACATTGGAATATTGCAAGTCTCTTTCTGGATTTAAATTTGAATATGCCATCAATACAAACTTGTCTTTATTAGACAAGGAGATGGCAATAACTCTTAAAAATTTCAAAATTAGGATAGCCGCTTCGCTTGACGGCCTTGAAAAAGCCAACGATTTAATAAGAACGATCAAAAACGGCAAAGGAACATTCCGGACAATAATTGGGAAAATAGATCTCTTGGAAGAAATCGATTATCCGCTCGACGGAATCAGTATAACCGTAACTGCGAAGAATTTTTCTTATGTCGATACGGATATTATCGATTTCGCTCGACAAAGAAAAATGAAGTCAATCGCGTTCGATTACGATCTTATCAATGCCACCGAAATTTCTTGCGAAGAAAAAGTGGAAAAGATAATGAGATTAAAATCTTATGCCGACAAATTGAATATTTATTTTGATGGGACATGGGGCACTCCATACAGGAGATTGCTTTCCCGATCCTTATTAAAAGATTTCTATTCTTTTTGTTCGGCTGTTGAAGGGAGAGGCCTTACTTTTAATCCGGATGGCAGCATAAAAGCATGCGACTATTCAAAAAATAAGATCGGCGAGATTAAACATTTGAACAGGATTTTCACCAATGGCGGTAGTTTATTAAAGCTGGTAGAAAAGCGCTTTCCTGGCAATAATAGTCTTTGCAAAAATTGTATGATAGAAAGTTTTTGCGGCGGACAATGTCATATAACTCAAACTGCTAATAAGAATATTTCGTCATTTTGCGATTTTTATAAGGCGATTACCTTGGCGCTTCTGCGCGAATCCATTGAGGATTCGGAATCTTAACGGAAAGGAGGTATATATGAGCAAAATTGCCATAAAAAAGATCCAGGTAATGACTCCGAAGCGGCGCGGACCCGTTCCGGAGTTTCCGATTACCTGGGCCAAAAAAGGCAAAGATGCATCCTGTACGTAGCGCTTCAGCGCTAACGGGGAGTGATTATTCACTCCCCGTTTTTTTAAATTTAACTTTTCAGTTATAATTCATATATGATTTTAAAAAATATTAAAATAAGGCAGGCAAAAAGGAACGATATCAAAAGTATTGAAAGCTTAACGAAATATTTGATGGCAATAGAAGAAGTGGACGACGTAAACAAGGAAACGCAGCTGATTTTACACCATAGAATTTTGCCGACTTTCAACAAAAAAACCGATAATAAGGTAGTGGTTGCAGAAATTGATAAGAAAATTGCGGGGTATGTTTTAGTAGAAAGGCTTAATAAATTAGCCGCCTCAATGGTTTATATTGTTGTCGGGCCGGAATTCCAAAAAATAGGGGTTGGAAAAAATCTTGTCAAAGGAGCCGAGGATTATTTGAAAAAGAAGAAATTTAAAGTTCTTCAAGCGACCATCCATAAGGATAATAAGAAATCAAAAAAGTTCCATGAGAAAATCGGGTTTGAATTTTTCGGTTTTGTTATGAGGCATAAAATTAAATGATCCTTATTGGAGAAAAAATTAAATTAAGGAATTTAAAGAAATCCGACTGGGAATCGATTTTTAAGCACGCCAATAATCGTAAAATATCAAAATACACCGACATTCCGCATCCTTTTACAATCCTGGAAATTAAAAAATACATCCGGAAATCAACCAAAGAATTTAAAACCAAGAAAAGTTTTCATTTTGGAATAGATCTTTTGGATAATGAGGAAATAATCGGAGTTGTGAGTTTAACCGGTCTTGATTGGAAAAACAAAAGCGCGGAATTGGAATTCTGGCTATCGCCAAAATATTGGAGCAAAGGCATCGCGTCCGATTCCTTAATAACTATTCTCTTATTCGCTTTTAAAGAATTGAAGCTCAATAGGATATATTCAAAGGTATTGCCTGAAAATATCGCCTCGATTAAATTCCTTAAAAATAATAATTTTATTTATGAAGGAACATTGAGAAAATCGCTTTTTGAAAGAGGAAAGTTTAACGATATTTATATATTTAGTATTTTACGAAAAGAGTTTAAAGTAAAATAATTAAGAGTTTTCTGGTTTGGAAAAATATTTTTTATGTCGGTGATTTCTTTTAAAAAATTAAAAGCGTCACATCCGGAGATATCCAAAAAATCGCCAAAGATATTTTCAAAAACGAAAAACTTAATCTCGCCATTATCGGCCCGTTTAAGGATAAAGAACGGTTTGAGAAAATTTTGAAATTTTAATGTTTTGGTCTTAATTGAAATTTTTATCTGATTTTATCGTTATTCTTAGTATAAAAGGCGGCGTTTCGCCTGTATTTTTATGACTATACCAAAAGAATTAAAATTTTTATTCAATAAAATTCCCGATAGAAAGAAATTTTATTTGGGGATTTCAGCCGTGGTTGCGGCTTCGCTTATAAGGGCGGTTATTCCGTATATTTACGGCCATCTTGTTGACGTTGCCATAAAAAACATTTCTCCGATGGCAATCATTCTTGAATTTATTTTGTTATGGCTTGTTTTGTCTGTTTCAAGCGATTTTATAGACAAATTTGGCGACAGGCAAAGTTATGTGCTTGCCACCGACATTACCAACAATTTACATATTGACTTGAACAGCCACATCATTAACCTTCCGATAAAATTTCACAAAGAAATGAAAATGGGAAAAGTTTTCAGACAAATTGACAAAGGTATTGACGATGTCTTTTCCTTGTTTGAGAGAACGTTGTTTAGTTTTACCCCCCGTTTAATTTCTTTTATTGTCGCTTTGATAATCATAATGTTTGTTGAATGGCGATTGAGTTTTATTTTAATTATGGCAAGCGTTTGTTTTGTCGGAATAACGTTGTTTTATATAAAGAAAATAATAAAACAGCAAAAAATAATGCATCAGGGTTGGGAAAAAGCTTACGGCGAATTGCGGGACGCCTTTATGAACGTTCATACGATTAAATCAACCACAAATGAAAATTTTGAAAAAATAAAAAATATCAAAAATTTCAATTCAGCGGGGAAAATATTCATTAAGTGGCGCGATTTGTGGCAACAGATGAATATTATCCAAAGCTTGATTTTCTCGTTGGCCTTTGTGGCATCTTTCAGTTTGGGGATTATTATGATGCGCCAGGGAATGCTTTCGCCAGGCAAACTCGTGATGTTTGTTGGTTATATAGGCATGATGACCGGACCGTTGTATCAATTGGCGGACCAATACAGAACGGCGAAAAGCGCTTTATTGTCTTTTAAAAGGGCGGTTAAGTATTATGATATGGCGCCGGAAAGAGATTTTTCTTCCGCCAAACCCAAAGAAATCAAAGGTGAAGTAATTTTTGAAGATGTTAGTTTTTGGTACAAAAAAGGAATTTTAATTCTTGAAAATATCTCATTTGAAGTTTTGTCTGGCCAAACTGTGGCGGTTGTCGGAGAAAGCGGAGTCGGTAAGACAACTATGTTGGATTTAATCGGCAAATATTATTTTCCTGCGAAAGGCAAAATTTTTATAGACGGCGTTGACGTCAAAAAAATAAAATTAAAATCTTTAAGGGAACAGATGGCTTTGGTGCCCCAAGAGGTTTTGCTTTTTAACGACACGATAAAACACAATATAAGTTACGGCAAAATCGGCGCTTCGGATAAAGAAATTATTACGGCGGCCAAAGCGGCAAATGCTTATGAATTTATTGAAAAATTTCCGAAGAAATACGAACAATTGGTCGGAGAAAGAGGAATTAAACTTTCTACCGGACAAAAACAACGCATTGCCATTGCGCGGGCGATTTTACGCAATCCCAAAATTTTAATTCTTGACGAAGCTACTTCGGCTCTTGATTCGGTTTCGGAAAAACTCGTTCATGAAGCTCTGAATAATTTGATAAAAAACAGAACGACATTTATAATCGCGCATCGTTTGAGTACCATACAACACGCGGATAAAATTATTGTTTTGGAAAACGGCAAGATTGCGGAAATGGGCAAACACGATGAATTAATGCAAAATCCAGATGGTATTTACAGAAATTTTTGGGAACTGCAAACCGCGATTCAAAAAGTGAAATAATGTTACAATAATTTTATGTTGGTAATTCCCGCGATAAATTGTAAAAATTTTAAGTGTGTAAAAGAGCGGTTGGAAATAGCCGCGGGGTTTTTGCCGAAAGCG
>JBBUDV010000023.1:1742-3354 GCA_038057075.1 Patescibacteria group bacterium | reverse complement strand
GGAGGCGGTTTTGGCGCCTGAAGAATTCTTCCAGGATTTGAAACAGGAAATAAAAGCGCCTGGAGCGGAAAAAGTTTCGGAAGAATTTGATTTTAATCCGCACAAGCATACGTTACATAAAAAACCACTGGTCAATCAAGCAATATTTTTAATAGAAGTTGACAAGATAAAATCAAATCCCTTTCAGCCCAGAAAAAATTTCGACGAAAACGCTTTGAAGGAGTTGGCGAGTTCCATTCGCGAGTATGGGATTTTACAGCCCCTAATTGTTTCCAAAACCGAGAGCGATACCGATTACGGAACAGCGGTTGAATATCAGCTTATCGCGGGCGAAAGGCGTCTTATGGCTTCTAAGATGCTCGGCCTTGAAAGGGTGCCCGTCATCATCAGACAGGTTGACCAAAAATCTCAGCATTTGGAAATGGCTGTTATTGAAAATCTGCAAAGGGAAAATCTTGACGCGATTGAAACGGCCAGAGCTTATGCGCGGCTTCAAGACGAGTTCGGACTGACTCAAAGGGAAATAGCAGGCCGTCTGGGAAAAAGCCGCGAAGTTGTCGCCAATACGCTTCGGCTTTTGAGTTTACCGATGGAATATCAAACAGCCGTGTCTAAAAATCAAATTAGCGAAAGCCAGGCGCGGCTTTTGCTTTCAATCGACAATCCGCTCGCGCAAAAGCAGTTGTTTGAAGAAATTACCGTTAATAATTTGACTGTCAGAGAAGCCAGAATTATGGCGAATAAATTCAAAAACCGTCAGACCGAAGCAAAACCTGTTTCGGCAAATGATATGGAAATGAAGTCACTTGAAGAAAAACTGAAAGAAGTTTTGGGCGCGGAAGTGAAAATTGTTGCTGGAAACTCCTTGTCAGGGTCAAAAAAAGGCGAAGCCGGGAAAATCGTCATCACTTTTTATTCTCCCGAGGAAATTTACGGGTTGATTCATAAAATTAATCCGCATAATGGCAGTGGTGGATTCTAATTTTGTAAAAAGCTTATTCAAATCATTCTATAGTTTTTAGCGCCGGTTCAATATATTGAATCGGTTGTATTTATGATATAATAAATAAAAATGAGCAGTACGAGCAAGAAATATTTTTCAAAAGATTTTAAACAAAAAATTTGGGATTATTTTTTGAGAGGTGTAAAATCCGCTGAATCTGAAGAAGAAATTGTAAAATTTTTAACTAAAATATTATCTCCGCAAGAAAAGATAAATATTGAAAAAAGATTGGCGGTTTTAATTTTATTATCACAAGGAGAAAGTTATAGAAAAATAAGTGAAATTGTTGATATACAGCGTGCTACAATAAGTTCCATAAAAAAAGAATTTAAGAAAATAAAAAAAATTAAAAGGGAAAAATTCAAAGAAAAAGACAATTCTTTGTTTGGAGAATTTATTAAAAAGGAGAATTCTATATTTCCGACTTCATATAGTAGTAAAGGGCGATGGAAAATTTGATATTCATTTTTGTATTAAATTCCTATCGGTTCAATATATTGAACCGATAGGAATTTAAATTCATTGTTGTTTTTTAAATTTATCTTTTTAAAATTTAATTCATGAAGATATCTAATCAGGATATAGCGCGGGTTCTTTACGAAATCTCCG
>JBBUDV010000023.1:0-1642 GCA_038057075.1 Patescibacteria group bacterium | reverse complement strand
GAAGTAATTCGTGTTTATGCTCACGGGGAAACGAAGTCGGCTATTAAATTAAAAAACGGAATGGACGTTGATTTGCGGGTTGTACCCAAAGAGTCCTATGGCGTCGCGCTTCAGTATTTCACGGGCTCCAAAGACCATAACATTATTGTCAGGGAAATCGCGATTAAAAAAGGATATAAGTTAAATGAGTACGGACTTTTCAAAATTTCGGGGAAAAAAGAGATAAAAATCGCGGGTGAAACGGAGGAGAAAATTTATGAAAAATTAGGACTTGATTATATTGAGCCGGAGATGAGAGAAAATCAGGGTGAGATAGAGCTCGCACAAAATCATAAACTTTTGAAATTGATTGATTACGGCGATTTGAAAGGCGACTTGCAAATTCAGACGAACTGGACTGACGGAGAAAATACCGTTGAGGAATGCGCGGAAGCGGCGATTAAAAATGGTTTGGAATATATCGCGATAACCGACCATACCAAACGATTGGCAATGACTGGGGGATTGGATGAGAAGAAGCTTATCGAACAAATGCGAGTAATCGATAAGCTTAACCAACAACTTACAACTAACAACCAACAACTAAAAATTTTAAAAGGTTCGGAGGTGGATATTTTAAAAGACGGAACTTTGGATATTATTGATGAAGTTTTGGAAAAACTGGATGTTGTCGGAGCGGCGATTCATTCGCATTTTAATTTATCGCGCGAAGAACAGACAAAAAGAATGATTAAAACCATGGAAAATAAAAATGTGGATATAATTTTTCATCCAACCGGCAGAATTATAAATAAAAGGCCTGCGTATGAAATTGATATGGATGAAATTATCAAAGCCGCTAAAAGAACCGGAACAGTTCTGGAAATTGACGCTTTCCCTAATAGATTGGATTTAAAAGAAGAATATGTCAGAAAATGTGTTAAAGCAGGCGTGAAAATGGCAATTGATTCAGACGCGCACGCGATTGCTCATATGAATTATCTGGAATGGGGAATTGCTCAAGCCCGCCGCGGTTGGGCCACAAAAAATGATATAATAAATTGCTGGCCGCTGGAAAAAATGCTGAGGATGTTGAAATAAGTGAAATGAAATTTTTATCTAATTTAAAACAAAAAGATTTGAAAGGGAAAGTGTGTTTGTTGCGGATTGATTTGAATATTTTAGACGAGGATATTTTAAAAGATAATTTGCGTGTGCAGGCGGTTTTGCCGACAATAAAATTTTTACTTAAAAATGAGGCGAAAGTGATATTACTTAGTCATCGCGGCCGCCCAGAAAAAGTAAAAAGTAAAATGGAAAATGAGAAATGGAAAAAAGAACTTACATTAAGACCGTTTGTAAAAATTTATGAGAAGTTGTTAAAACAGCAGGTTAAATTTTTAGATTTTGGCGCTATGGTTAACCATAGCAAAGATTTTTTAAATATTACAAATAGTATTTTTCTTTTGGAGAATTTAAGGTTTTTGAAAGGCGAGGAAGAGAATGGCGATAAATTGGCGAAACAATTGGCGTCTCTTGGCGATATTTATGTAAACGACGCGTTTGCAGTGAGTCATCGGAAAAATGCTTCTGTTTGCGCCATCACCGATTATCTGCCTTCCTATGCGGGTTTACTTCTTGAAAAAGAAATTAAAAATCTTAA
>JBBUDV010000022.1:20175-36229 GCA_038057075.1 Patescibacteria group bacterium | reverse complement strand
ACCGTGGTGGACAAGCTGTCTTTTTGCGGAACAAGTATCACCCGCAATCCGTTTTTTAGAGTAAGTTTTTTATACATTTTTATATTTTATCATCAAAGAAGAATAAATGCCCAAAAGGGCAAAAAGCAAACTTACAGTGAGCGGTCCCAACAAGAAACCGATGGGTCCGAAAAATCCAATACCGCCAAAGACCGATAATAGAATAATCAAAGGATGAAGTTGCATGCCGCGTCCAATAAACTTGGGGCCCAAAAAATTATCAACAAGTCCCACGGCTGTCATTCCCCAAAGTAAAAGACCAACCGCAAAAAGCGTTTCTCCGCTCAAGAAAAGATAGAAAATAGCCGGAAGAAGCACCAACGCGGTTCCGATGCTGGGGATAAGCGCGGCTATCGCCGCAACGCTTCCCCAAAGCACGGCATTAGGAACTCCGAAAATAGCAAACCCCGCCGAGACCAACACTCCTTGAATAAGCGCGATTAAAAGACTTCCTTTCATAACTGAGTCAATTGCCATCCCTAATTTTTGAAAAATTACTTCATCATTAACGTCCGATAGAGGGCTTAAAGCAATAATAGCCGCTTTTAATTTCTGTCCGTCTTTAAGCAAATAATAAAGAGCTATAAGAAACAAAAGGGAGCTTACCGCCATTTTTGCAAAGCTGGAGAATACAGAGCCGAGATGTTGGAGCAGCCAACTTAGCCCCTGCTTAAAATACTGATTGATATTTACGGAAAACTCTTGCGCGGCGGGAAAATATTTTTGAAAACTGTTCAGTAGACCATTAAAGATATTAAGAACAGCGTCTTTCCCGCCGTTTTCCGCGAGAGAGAAATAAAGTTGTTGGGCTTCTTGAAAAATTTGTATTCCTAAAAATATAAGGGGGGTAAAAACAAAAACGACAACGATTAAAATAGTGGCGAGCGCCGCCAGTCCTTGCCGTCCGCGAACAAAACCAACTATTTTTTGATAAATCGGCTGGAATACAATCGCAAAAACAGCCGCCAACGCCAGAGCGTAAAGAAAAGGACGAAAGATGAAAAAAGTTAGAACAAAAGTTCCCGCAAGGATGGCTATTAAAAAATACAATTGGGGTTTTCGGTCGTTCGCTCCGTTAGAAATTTTCATGATATTTATAAAATAAGATTATACCCGTCACAAACTTTATTATAGCAGAATTTCTAACGGGGTTCACCCTTCACATATTTTTAAACTAATTTTCTTCGGTAAAAGAATTTTCTTATTTCTTCCACAAGAACAATGGAAGTTGCAATCGGAATAATAACGAGCCACTCCGAGAGCTCAAGCGGCGTGGTTCGCAAAAACTTTTGCATTAAAGGATTATAAACCGCCAAGAGTTGCAAAGAAATAATAATGAGCGTTGCGCCCACCAAAAATTTATTGGAAAAAGGATTCATTTGAAATATGGATTTTGACTCGTGCCGGCAGTTCCAGGCGTTGAACCATTGGAATACCGCAAGCGTCGTCAATGATATTGTCCAGGCCTTGGCAATATCATTCTCAAAATATCCTTTGAAAAGAAAAAGCGTTCCTATCATCATCGGGACGGCCATCAAAAACATTCTCTGCGTCATAAGTTTATCAACGAGATACTTTTTAGGCCGTTCAAAGTTGCCGCGCAATAGCCCTTCCTCTTTCGGCTCCATGGCCAGCGCCACGTCAAGAAATCCGTCGGTGACGAAATTCAACCAGATAATCTGCGCCGGCAAAAGAGGGAGAGGATAACCCAAGAGAAGCGCGCTTGTAATGGTCAACGCTTCTCCCCAGCTTGTGGAAAAAAGATAAAGAATCACTTTTTTAATCGTCTTGTAAATACTTCTGCCTTCTTCCACCGCCGAAACAATACTGCCGAAATTATCATCAAGAAGCACGATATCAGAGGCCTCTTTCGCCACCTCCGTGCCAATCTTTCCCATTGCCACGCCGAGGTCGGCGGCGACAAGCGAGGGAGCGTCGTTCACGCCGTCTCCGGTCATAGCCACAATTTCTCCGCGCGCTTTATACGCGTTTATAATCCTTAATTTATGCTCGGGCGTCACTCGCGCGAATACCGATGTTTTGGCCAATTTTTCGGAAAGCTCTACATCGGAAAAAGCGTCAATGTCTTGTCCGGTAAGAATGTTATCGCCATCTTGATAAATGCCGGCTTCTTTGGCAATCGCTTGCGCCGTAAGTTTGTGATCTCCTGTAATCATTACCACTCTAATACCGGCGGAAACCGCTTTTTGCATGGCCTCCGCCACCTCTGGCCGAAGAGCGTCTTTCATGCCGAAAAATCCCGCAAAAGTAAGCGAGTTGATTTCTTCGGGGATAAGCGCTCCCTGCTCGCCAAAGGCGACAGCTAATGCGACAACCCGCAGCCCTTCTTGCGACATAGAAAGAAAGATGGACTCTAATTCTCTCTTCTCTTTATCTGATAAGGAATAACTCTTGCCGTTGCGCCAGATTTTTTTTGAAAGACCGAGAATCACTTCCGGCGCGCCGACAACAGTCAAAAATTTTTGACCGGCAGTTTTGTGAATTGTTGCGTGATATTTAAGTTTGTAATCAAAGGGAATTTCACTCACCATTGGCGACTCCCGCTCTAAATCATCTTTGTGAAAGCCAAGCTTTTGGGCCAGCACCAGCATTGCCGCTTCGGTTGGGTCGCCGGCAACGCGCCAAATTTTTTCTTCTTCCGAAAACAATACGCGGGCATTGGCGCAAAAAGCGGCGATTTTTCCCGCAAATAAAAGTTCGGGATGATTTAACGGATCAATGACATTATTTTCGCGCTTGATTTCTCCCTTTGGTTCATAACCAATTCCGCCAACTTCAAAAAATTTTCCGTCCACATATACTTTTTGGATTACCATTTCGTTTTTAGTTATGGTGCCAGTTTTATCAACGGCGATAACACGGGCTTGCCCCAATGCTTCAACGGCCTGGAGTTTTTTTACCAAGGCGTTACGCTTTGACATTCTCCACACGCCGGTTGCTAAAACAAGCGTCATTACAATAGGAAGTCCTTCGGGAATAATGGAGACAGAAAGCGAGACAACGGTGGCAAACATTTCTTTTACCGGTTTTCCCAAAATAATGCCAAGCAGAAATAATAACGCGCTGATACTCGCAACAGTGATAATGATAAGCCGCGAGAGATAGCGGATATTGGTTTTTAGAGGAATTTCAGTGTCAATTGCCGCAATCTCTTTAGAAATTTTTCCAATAACTGTTTCAACGCCCGTTGCCACCACGATTGCTTTGCCGTTTCCGGCAAGAATATGCGTGCCTTTAAAAATCATATTTTTCTGCTCCGCGGTTGGCAGGTCAACTTTGTCTAAAGTATCGGTAATTTTGCGTACCGGCTCCGATTCGCCGGTAAGAGCCGCTTCGTCAATTTTGAGATTTGCGGCCGCAATAATTCGCGCGTCCGCCGGCGCTTTCTCGCCTTCCTGCAGAATAATAATATCGCCGGGCGCCACTTCGCTGTCAGGGACAATAATTTCTTTGCCTTCGCGGAGAACAGTCGCTTTTGTCTCAACAAATTTTTTGAGCGCAAGAAGCGTGTTTTGCGCCTTGCCCTCTTGAATGGTTCCAACAACGGCGTTAAAAAGAAGCACGGCGAAAATAATCGAGCCGTCTGTGATTTCTCCCATCACAAACACAATTCCCGCCGCGGCAAGGAGGATGTAGATGAGCGGGCTTTGAAACTGGCGCAAGAAAATAACAACAAGGTTATCCGCCTTTCCTTCGGGAAGTTTATTAATGCCGTATTCTTTAAGGCGACGGGGAATTTCTTCCCTGGCTAAGCCGCGCTCGCTTGAACGCAGCTCATCAAAAATTTCAGCCGGAGTTTTTAAATACCATTTATTATCAATAATCATTTCCCGGCAAAACTAACCGTTAAAAATTTATCCAGTCGGGCTGCCCTCCTTCGCGTAAAGCTTCCGCCGACGCTAAAGCTTTGGCGGACAGGTCGGACGGACAATCGCCCTTCTTCACTTCGTTCAGTCGGGCTGCCGAGAATCGAACTCGGTCTCTACGCACCCGAAGCGCATGTACTACCGGTATACTACAGCCCGATTATTCAAAGAATTTTACGTGTTTAGAAACCAAAAATCAACCCCGTTAGAAGTGTTGTAAATATTATGCTATGGCATTATATAGAGCCGATAGGCGGCTACCGCCTTTAAATTATGCGTTTTATAAAAACTATGCCGCACTTCTAACGGGGTCAATCTCACACCCGATGTTTTTTCTTAATTTCCTCCACTGCGCCGGATTCAAATTCTTCTTTCGTTTCCTTCGCTTCCCCGGACATTTTTTCCAATTCCTTGTCGGTTAACTTATTTAACTCATTAATTCTTGATTTCAAATAATCTTTTTCATTTTTAGAGGGCTCGTCTAAAACCTCTTCCAGCGCGATTGAAATCAGCCAACCGATTCTGGGGCTTGGTTTAATATTTAAAATTTCCATAACGTCGGTGCCGTTAATTTTGAGCATTTTCGGCGAAATCGGGTCGCGCTTAACTTTGTCTATCATAAAAAGCAAATGGCGAAGTTTATAAGGAACGGCTTTGGGAACGCCGGAACCGATACGGTCCGCTTCGCGTATTTTTATCAAATCATCAACGTATTCGGGTCCCACTCTTTTTAAAAATCTGCGCACGCCGGCTTCAGTCACTTCGCCGACATTGTAATAAAAAAGATGGTAACGGACTAGATGAATAACTTTTTCCGCGATATTATTCGGAAAGCGTAAACGGTCCATAATTTCAGCGGTCATCTTGGCGCCAACAATTTCATGGGCGTAAAAAGTGGAATCCGGGCCATCGCCCACTTTTGTTTTCGGTTTGCCAAGGTCGTGTAAAAGAGCCGCCAAACGAATTTCCAAAGAATAATTTTTTTTGACCGCATAATCCAAGGCGCGCAAATTATGTTCCCACACGGTATATATATGATGCTTGTTTTGGCCGACACTGATTCCTTCCCGCAATTCCGGCAATATATATTTTAAAAGATTCAATTCTTCCAATTTTTCAATTCCCTCTTTCGCGTTTGGAATTATTATAAATTTTATAAATTCGTCGCGTATTCTTTCTTTGGCTATCATTTCCAACAAGCCCGCTTCTTTTTTAATCGCCTGTTCCGTTTCTTTTTCAATTTTAAAACCCAATTCGGCGGCAAATCTAACCGCTCTTATTAGACGCAAAGCGTCTTCATTAAATCTTTGAGACGCATCGCCGACCGTGCAAATGATTTTATTTTTTAAATCTTTTTGGCCGTCAAAAGGGTCTATTAGTAACATTTGACCTTTGACATTTGACATTTGACCTTCTTCTTTTTTGTCAATTGTTAATTGTTTACTGTCAATTGTTGCGCGTAGCGCAATGGCGTTTATCGTGAAATCGCGTCTGGCAAGGTCTTCTTCAACGGTTTCGGCAAATTTAATTTCATCCGGGTGCCTTTTGTCCGTATATTTACCTTCAATCCTGTAAGTCGTTATTTCAACGACTTTTAATTTTGGGTCTTCGCTATCAGTTTTTACGCCGACTGTTCCAAATTTATTCTCATAAACGTTGTCTTTAAAAATTTTCTGTATTTGTTCGGGTTTGGCGTTTGTCGTGATATCCCAGTCCTTCGGTTCTCTGTCCAATATAATGTCTCTTACACAACCCCCCACCAAATACGCCTCAAAACCGGCATCCTGAAGCGCCTTGCCAATTTCAATAATTTCTTTTGGAATATTGAATTTCATTGAATTTAATTATAAACTAAAAATTAACAACTTGAAATTTTTACGCCCTCTTAGTGAAACGGATATCACGACAGGCTTCGAACCTGTTATTGGAGGTTCAAATCCTCTGGAGGGCACACGAAGTGTGGCCACGAGCAAGCAAACTGCTTGGCTTGCGTAAGGATTTGAAGACCGCAGCGTTGCGCGAGTTGTCCGATGAATATCGGACAGGCGAGCGCCGCGAGGGACGGACTGCGAAAAATTTTCGTTAGAAAATTTATTTGTAGGAAAATCCTCTGGAGGGCACAAATCCTCTTTTATCTTGATTTTTAGGCCTAAAAATTTTATATTTTAATTTGTATACGCGCCCGTAGCTCAGCCCGGTAGAGCAACTCCCTTTTAAGGAGATGGTCGAAGGTTCAAATCCTTCCGGGCGCACAAAAAATGAATAGGCCCGGAGCAAGCCAACTGCTTGGCTTGCGTAAGGATTTGAAGACCGCAGCGTTGCGCGAGTTGTCCGATGAATATCGGACAGGCGAGCGCCGCGAGGAGCGGACTGCGAAAAATTTTCGTTAGAAAATTTATTTGTAGGAAAATCCTTCCGGGCGCACCAAAATTAACAAAAAACACATAACTGATAACTAATAACAAAAACTGGATAAAAATAAACTGTTATAAGTTGTAAGTTATTAGTTATTAGTTATTAGTTATTAGTTAGTTAACGCGCCCATAGCTCAGCTGGTAGAGCAGTTGCCTCTTAAGCAAACGGTCGAAGGTTCAAATCCTTCTGGGCGCACATAATAGTTGATATGCCAACAATTATTCAGTTAAAATAAATTTATCGCGGGCGTCGTATAGTGGCTATTATATGACATTGCCAATGTCAAGATGGGAGTTCGATTCTCCTCGCCCGCTCACGAATATTATATAAGAGCAAACAATTAGTACGCTTTGTGCCATTTTTATTTTTATAAAAGTAGCATACAATAAATTCTAATGTTTCGTATAATAAAAAACCTTTTTCCATTTAATCGCGCGGAAATATCTGAAAACAAGACGCTTACCGTGCAAAAATCGTCCGAAAAATGGATTACGAACCCCGGCCAAGAAGGGTTTGAGGTGCGGTATCGGATAAAAAAATTACTTTATCACGGAGCATCCCGTTTTCAAACAATCGACGTCATTGAGCATGAAAATTTCGGGCGCATGCTTTTTTTAAATAACGACGCGCAGATTGCAGAAAGCGACGGTCAGTTGTACAACGACGCGCTTGTAGATCCGCTTGTGGGAAAAAAAGATATGCGCAATATTGCGATTTTGGGCGGCGGAGACGGAGGCGTACTTGCAACCGCGCTCGCGCTAAAACCAAAAAGCGTGACCATGGTAGAAATTGACGAAGAAGTAATGCGCGTGGCGAAAGAATTTTTCCCCAATTTTCACAAGAACGCATTTTCGCATAAAAATGCCCGTATTGTGGTGGACGACGTATATAATTTTCTCGACAAACTGCAGATATACGACGCGATTATTTACGACCTTACCATGCATCCCGAAGAATTTATGAATATCAACCGCGAGGTGTTTTTGGATTCGCTTTTTGCGAAAATCCGCAGAAATTTGCGCAAAGAAGGTATGCTTACCTTGCAATGCTCTTCAGAATTCGACGCGGACACGCTTCGCGTCACACATACCGTCCTGCATAAATATTTCACAAAAGTAAATTTTACCAAAGTGTTTATTCCTTCATTTTGCGCCCACTGGATATTTGCCTCCGCGGAAGCGAAATAATGTAACTTCCGAGGAAAAAAATTGTATTTTCATCTCACTCTATAAGCATATATATTCGCTTGGATTTTTTCAGAAATTTTTAATAAATCAGGTTCAAGCGAAATCGTAAATATACTCAAGATACGAATAATTGAGGTTATTTTTTGATTATTATTGTAAAAATACCTCCAATGTGGCATAATTTAGATATAAAATCCGCCAAAAGCGGATTTTAAAGATTAAACCCAAAGGGCGAAATTATTGAAACTATAAGGCAATTTCATCGTTCTATATGTTAGATGGCGAAGAAAACTTAATAACGGATGCCATCAGAGGTGAGGCCTCGGCTTTTGGCCTTCTTTACGATTATTATCAACCGAAAATTTATCGGTTTATATTTTTCAAAACAGGCCGCCGTGAGGAAGCCGAGGACCTTACCCATCAGGTATTTTTAAACGCCTGGCAGAACGTCAAAAACTACAAATTTCAGGGATTCCCCTTTTCCAGCTGGCTTTATCAGATTGCCAGAAACCAGATAATTGACCATTACAGAACCAGAAAAGAAACGTTAAATATTGAAAACGTAGATGAACCGGAAACCGTTGATATCTCAATTGAAGATAAAATGGATTTCGGTTTGGAAATAAAAAGAGTTAAAAAAGCGATTTTAGCCCTTAACGAGGAACAACAGGATGTAATAATAATGAGATTTATTGATGACTTATCGCCAAAAGAAATCTCTTTGACTCTGGACAAACCGGAAAGCACCATAAGAGTTCTGCAACATAGAGCCATTAAAACACTTCAAAAATTACTGGAAATAAAAGAAATATAATGTAATGTAAAACAAATTATGCGCGACCAAGATATTATAAAAATTTTACAGAATTTTAAGTCAATTAAACCCGATAGAAATTATTCCGAAAAATCTCGGATGCTTGTTTTGTTGTCAAAAGAGCAAATCGCGGACAATAAACTTCCCTCTTTCAAAATTAAATCGTTCGCGGACGTTTTAAAATTATCAACTCTCGTTGGAGCCGCTATTTTTCTGCTTTTGTTTTTAGTAGGCGGCGTTTCTTATATCAATAAAAATTTCTCGCCTTTGGCTCTTGAGGGATTGAATCAGAAAAGCTTGATCGCCGAAGCCGAAAATATCAACAATTCCATTCAAATCACCCTTGAAGAAATTAAATATCTAAATCAATCAAACCAAAACGCCATAAACACAATTGAGGAGGTTTCTAAAAACAAATCAATGTATGTCGCTCCGACGTCAACGCCTTCGGTTTCAACTTCAACAATAGACGAAATTGACAAATTTTTAATTGAAAATAACCCGTCGTCAACGGAAAACCAATCAGATTTAATTGACAAATTATTAAATCAAATTTCTCAATAGTTATGCTCCGTAACATTTTAAAAATATCCGGCATGTTTCTAATTTTGCTTTCAGCCACGGCTACGAGTAAAATTTGTTTTGCTCAAACTCTTGATATTTCCATAAATAAAACCGCTTTAGCCAAGGAAGAAAAAACCGAGGAATCGCTCGATTTAGAAGCGAGAAAAAAGATTTTAACCAAAATCATTGACACCGCCCAATCGGAAATCAACGGCTTAAAAGAAAAATTAAACAGATTTGATTTAAACGAGGACTGGCAAAAAATAAGGGATGAATTTTTAAACAATCTTTCCAATCTTCAGTCCTATTATCAAACTCTTGAAGAAAAATTTTCCGGCGAAATAACAATTGAGGATATTAAGATAATGGCAAAAGAATTGAAGGATCGGCGCGAGAAAAATTACACTTCCGAACTTAAAAAAATAACCAACATGATTCTGATTTTTGAAACCGAAGATATACTTAAAATTGTCAACGGGCGAATGAATAAAATATCCGCCGACGTAAAAAAACTCGCCAAACAAAACTTAATTAAAACCGACGTTTTAAAAATTTATTTATCTCAAGCGGAAAAACATTTGAAAAACGCGGAGGGTTATAAAAAAGACGCCAAAGACCTGTATTTCAAAACAATAGATGGGATACTCGGTATAACCGAACAACAGGAAGCCACTTCAACCGAAAAAGAGACAATAATTAAAAAAGAAGATATGACGGAAATTCAGGATTCAATACGAAATTTAATAAAGGAATCAATAATGGAATTAAGGGCAACCTACGACATCTTCTTTAAGATGAATGACAGAATTAAAAAGTATTTATAAAAAGTGTCACGGAGCGTGACACTTTTTCATTTGGTTCCCTGCCCGCCGAAGCCTTGGCGCAGGCGGGGCTTGCCGCAAATAAAACAAAGTTTTCTTTGCGGACTCGCTGCCAAATGTAAAAATAAAAAATAGCTCGTCCCCTCACACCGATAACTAAGATTGTATTTTTGATTTTTAGTCCTCACAACTAAAAATCAAAAACTCAGTTACGGGGCACGCAGGACAAGCCATTTTTTATAATTTGCAAATCAATTATATATTATTTTACAGCTTCTTTCAAAGCTTTTGCGGCTCTGAATTTCGGCTTAATGGAAGCCGCAATCTGGATTTTTTCTCCTGTTTTTGGATTAACACCCATGCGAGCGGCTCTTTTTACCACTTTAAAGGTTCCAAAGCCGGGGATAGAAACTTCCTCTCCTCTTGTTAATGTCTGAGTGATGGTATTAAAAACAGCTTCCACCACCTGAAGCGCCTGTTTTTTCACTTCAATGGCGGCTTCTTTCATTACTGCCTCAACTAATTCCGGTTTTTTCATAGTTTTAAACTATACTTGTTCTGCCGACCTTTTAGCGAAATTTAATACAATATAACAATTTAATATAGTATAACAAATAGTATAGCAAATACAAGGTAAAAATGACATGTAACATAAAAACATAAAATCATGAAAACATAAATTTCTTTAGTATTCTTATGTTTTAATGCTTTGATGCTCTCGTGTTTTAATGATTATCTTCTACCGGGCGTATTCCACGGCCCTTGTTTCTCTGATAACGTTTACCTTGATTTCTCCGGGATATTTAAGCTCCGATTCTATTTTGGCGGCCACGTCTTTGGCTAATTGATAAGCGCCAAAATCATCAATTTTTTCCGGAACCACGAAAATTCTAAGTTCTCTGCCTGCGGCAATAGCGTAGGCGTTTTTCACGCCCCCGAATCCAGTCGCTATTTTTTCCAATTCCTGAAGACGCTTCAAATAGTTTTCTAAACTCTCGCGCCGCGCTCCGGGTCTGGCAGCGGATAAAGCGTCGGCCGCAGCCACTATAAACGCTTCCGATGTCGCAAAAGGATAATCTTCGTGATGCGACTCCATGGCTTTAATAACATCTTCATTTATTCCGTATTTTTTAAGTATCTTCTGTCCCAATTCAACGTGATTTCCGACAACTTCATGGTCAATGGCCTTGCCGATATCATGAAGTAAAGCGGCTTTTTTGGCGACTTCCACGTTAAGACCAAGTTCTGAAGCCATCATTGCGGCCAAATGGGCAGCCTCAATGGAATGAACCAGAACATTTTGACCATAGCTGGTTCGAAAATGAAGCCGGCCTAAAAGCTGAATAATTTCTTTCGGCAAGTCATAGATTCCGACTTCATAGACCGTTTCGTCTCCGATTTCTGTAATGCGTTTATTAAGTTCCTGTTTGGCTTCCTCAACTTTTTCTTCTATCTTTGACGGCTGTATCCTTCCGTCCTTGATGAGTTTTTCCAAAGCAAGCCGCGCGATTTCACGCCTAGTCGGGTCAAACGACGATATGACTATGTAATCAGGCGCTTCATCAACGACAAGTTCAGCTCCAGTCAAACGTTCAAGCGCCTTAATATTTCTGCCTTCACGACCGATTATTTTCCCCTTCAAATCCTCATTCTCAAGATGAAAAATTGTCGTGGTCACTTCTGAAACATGCGAGCGACTGTAGCGCTGTATCGCGGTCGTCATAATGTCCAAACTTTTCTTTTCTATTTCTCCCGTTCTTTCTTTTTCTAATTTCTGAATCACGCTCGCAAATTCCTTCTGATGGCTTTCCTGAATTTTTTTAAGAATTAATTCCTTCGCTTCTTCCACAGTCAGCTTGGCGATTTTTCCGATTTCTTCTTCGGCCTTGCTCTTTAAAACAAAAATTTCGCTTTCCTTATTTTTAATTTTTTCGAATTCTTCTCCGAGTTTTGATTCTTTCTGCCTTAAATTATTAACTTCTTTTTCAAGATTTTCCTCCTTACCAATAAGCCGCTCTTCCATGCGGTCAAGTTGAATTTTTCGTTCCCGTTCCTCTTTTTTTGATTGCTCAATCAGCCCGGCTGACTTTTTCTGCGCTTCCAAAATCAATTCGCCGGCCTTTAATTTGGCCTCCTCAAGTTTTTCTTTTATTTTTTGCTCAATGCCGCTCTTGGAACGAAGAGCGACAAACTGTCTAAGAAAGTAGCCGAAAATTACCCCGGCAACCGCTAATAACGCCAAAAAAATTGGATTCTGAAACATATATTAAATTGTTCGCTTTCATCATGGAACTTGAAACATGAAACTTAAAACATTTTAAAATTTTGTGACTCATGTTTTATGTTTTATGACTTTCAGGAACATTTATTATCTTAATAATATCGATCGTTATAAACAATATGATAAACCCAAAAAACAAATATGTCAAAAGTTGTTTATTTTTTATCCTAAGATTGCCGAAGAACAATCATAAAATCCGCCACGTTAAAACAGGTTTTTTGGGTGTAAAGCGCGCCGTTGGTTTTTTGAAAAAATTTAAACGTTGAATGACTGTTAAGATAATCGCGCGCATCAAGCCCGATTTTTTGAGCTTTTTGAAGGCCTATCAAATCGCCGATGGCGCCCGCGGATTCCGTGTGGTCATAGCCGTCGCTGGCAAATGATAAAAAAACTACATTTTTTTGTAATTGGTAATTAGTAATTGGTAATTTTACAAGAGCGCCCAATACAGCTTCTTGATTTCTGCCGCCTTTCCCCGGCTTAATTTTCTTATTAAACGTGATTGTCGTTTCGCCGGCAGCTAAAATTACCTCGCCTTTCTTAACTCTTTTAATCATGGGCAATAAAATATTTTTTGCCTCTCCTTCAAGCGCCAAAGAATGAATTTTTGGCTTCAATCCCAACTTTCGCGCTTTCGCCATCATGCCCATTATGCCGTCCTGATTGCAGACAAAAAGAATGTTTTTGACGTTTTTAAAATACTTCCTGTCTTTCGGGGTTTCCAATAAAGCAAATTTTGACGGTTTTAATCCGTATTTTTTCAAAATCTTTTTGGCGTCTTTTTTTGTTGTCTTGTCAAAAACCGTAGGACCCGAAGCAACAACACTCAAATCATTTCCGCAAACATCGGAGGCAACTAAAGAAACAATTGTGGCCGGATAAGCTATTTTCGCCAATCCACCGCCTTTTATGTCCGATAGATGTTTTCTGACAGTATTTAATTCGGAAATAATTGCGCCGGCTTTCGTTAATTCTTTTATAATCAACTTTGAATAGTTTAATTCGCGGTCGCGAGAACAAACCAACGCCGAACCGCCGCCGCAAATAAAATTTATTAATAAATCGTCCTTTTTCAAACCATAAACCAACTTAATAATCTCTTTGGTAGCTTTTATGTTTTTCTTTGAAGGAAGAGGATGGTCTCCTTTAAAAAATTTAAAATTTTTAATTTCTAATTTTTGTTGATTTACATCCAAAGCAATCCCGCCGGTTAATCTTTTCCCTAAAATTTTCGCCAATGTTACGGACGCCAAAGCCGAACCCTTTCCAATACCAACCATAAACACTCTATTATAATCATCTAAATCCAAACGCAAAACACTTGATTCTAAATGAATATTAATCTCTAAAATGTTCTTTTTAATCCAGATACGCCTTTTAATTGTTTTTTCAATGTCAATCGCCTCATACGCGGCTTCGGCTATCAAAAGAGCTTTTTTGCGCAGCGAGGTTTTGGCTAATTTTTTTAAATTAGTAATTATCATTTTTGAATTATAACATCCGTCAGTAAAAAACCGAATTTAAGAAAAAATAAAAACTATAAACGGAACAATTACAAATGAAAGAATAGTTGAAACAAGTATTGAATTGGCCACCAAATCGCTGTCCAGTTTGAATTTTTCCGAGATAATAAAAGTAGTAACGGCAACGGGCATTACGGATTGCAGGACAAAAATTTTCAAATTGGGAATTTTAAATAAAAACAGATTCAGCGCGATGATGAATAAAGCAAAACCGAAAGTTTTTAAAAAAGACGACAGCGCCAATAACCCAAGATTCTTTTTTAAAAATTTCCCGTAAAGAAACCCGCCAAGCGCGAATAAAGCCGCCGGAGAAGCGGTGGCGCCAAGCATTGAAAGAGATTTTTTCAAAGCCGAAAAAAACGCGTACTCGGGTCTTAAAAGGCCCAAAACAACCCCAAAAAACACGGAAATCACCAGCGGATTTTTGAAAAATTCGTAAAGTTCTTTTGAAAGTTTATGTTCTTTTGAATGCCAAAATCGGATGACAAAAATGGAAATTAAAATCGGGACAATTAAATAAATAGTCCCTATAAGCGCGCCGCTTAAATATGAAATCTTGCCGTAGCTTAACTCAACCAGAGGAAATCCCATATAAACCGTGTTTCCGGTCGTGGCGGTTAAAAAAATCGCCGCTTTTTTATCTCTGTTGATTTTTAAAAACGACAAAAATATAAAAACCGCCAAAGAAAACAAAATAATTATTAAAAAACTATGAAATAGCGTCCTTAAATAATCGGGGTTCAAAAAATCAATATCCCACAAACTGACCGCGATAATCGCCGGCAAAGAAACGTAATAGACAAACTTATTTAAAACACCGGTCCAATCGTCGGCCGCTATTTTAAATTTTTTAAACATCCAACCGGCCAGAATGATTAAAAATATCGGCAAAATAACCAATATAGGCATAAATTTTATATTTTATATTTTAAGCTTATTTTCCTTACAAATTTTAGCATATTCCCAAGCGCTTGGCCTAATTTTTCGTTCCATGGTTTTATAATCAATCTCTACGAGACCAAACCTCGGCCAAAAACCCTTATCCCATTCAAAATTATCCAGCAAAGACCAGTAAAAATAACCGCGAACGTCAACACTCTCTTTAATCGCCTTATAAACATTTTTTAATATTTCTTTAATAAACCATTCGCGATTTTTGTCGTCCGCGTCAGCCAAACCGTTTTCAGTTATATAAACCGGCTTGTTGTATTTTTTTAAATCTTTCAAAATATAATAAATTCCTTCGGGATAAAGTTCCCAGCCCATATCAGAAACCCTTTTATCTCTTTGTTTTAAAAAACAAAAATTTACAAGAAAATGTCGGTAATAATTAACGCCGATAAAATCTTGATGATTTTTGATTTTATTTAAAAAATAGAAATTCCACCGCCAGTCGGCGAAAAATTTTAAAATCTTGTTTAAAAAATTATTATTATACGCTTCAAAATAAATATTGTTTTTAGCAATGCCAATTTCGGCTTTCGGATTTATTTTTTTAATAGTTTTGTAAGCCGCCCTATGAGCTTTAATTAAATTTTTAAAAACCAAAAAATAAGTAAAAAGGTTTTTCTTTTGCGGCGGCCATTGGCCTTTTAAATATGATTTGCCGGTATAAATTTCCGGCTCGTTTAAAGTTATCCAAAATTTTACGTTTTCACCAAATTCCTGAACAACTTTTTCCGCATAACGGGAAAAATAAAAAACGGATTTTTTTGATTGCCAACCGCCCCGAGTCGCGAACCATGACGGCAACGAAAAATGCCACAGAGTGATAAATGGTTCAATGTTTCTTTGTTTTAACGCTTTTATGACATTTCGGTAATGTTCTATTTCTTTCTCGTCAAATACGCCCTCTTTCGGCTCTATCCGCGACCACTCTATTGAAAACCGATGTGTGTTATGACCCAAGGATTTAGCAATATTAAAGTCCTCTTCAAAACGATTATAGTGGTCGCAGGCGATTCCGGAAACGTAATTTTCTTGTTTAAACATTTCCGGAAATTTTTCTTGTTGCCACTTTTGCCATTTGTTTTTCGCTTCTTCTGCCAGCCGAACGGCGTTTTTCTTTTCCCAATCAACCCAATCGTTACGGTTATCACCTTCTATCTGGTGGCTTGAAGTCGCGGCTCCCCAATAAAAACCTGAAGGAAATTTAATCATTTAGATTTTTTTAACAGCCAGCCAAATTGACTGATTTTTAAATTTGGTCTGGATTTCGGCGTCAAATTTGTCGGTCTTTTTAAATTCTATTTTTTCAGCTCCGATTTCTTTTTTAAGCGTTTTTTCAAAATTTCGCAAAAGCGCTTCAATCTCAGTCGGCGCCTCAATAAACAGCTCCATTTTATCTTTTGGATGATAACCAGCATCCTGCCTCAAATCCTGAACCATTCTTGCAAATTCTCGCAATAATCCCTCGGAACGGAGCTCGGAGGTGATATTCGCGTCCAATTCAATTTCATTTTTAATTTTTGAATCAAAAATAACCTGCTTGACGTTAATCTCATCCGCTAAAATATTTAACAA
>JBBUDV010000022.1:0-20075 GCA_038057075.1 Patescibacteria group bacterium | reverse complement strand
GAACGCCTCAAATACCACGTGGACAAATCATCCACAAATTCGCTGAGCGGTTTTGCCGCGCGGTCAAGCTCATATTTATCCATCGCTTTTGAAACCTCTGAAATCAACTGGTTCAGCCGGCTGACAATCCATTTGTCCAAAACATTTTTAGATTTGGATGTTTTATTATTTTTGGATTTTTTATCAGCATAAGTGTTATAAAAATTAAAAACGTTCCATAAACGCAAAATTGTTTTTTTGTAAAGTTCGTCAACGCCTTTTTCGGAAAAATTAAGATTTTCGCCGCGCACCGCCGGAGAAGAAAGCAGATAAAGCCGCATGGCGTCTGCTCCGTATTTGGAAATTATCTCAGTTGGGTCGGGATAATTTTTCAAACGTTTGCTCATTTTCTGCCCGTCTTCGGCCAAAACAATTCCATTAACAACCACGTTTTTGTAAGCTGATTTGCCGAAAAGTCCGGTTGAAAGAACCAAAAGCGTATAAAACCATCCGCGGGTCTGGTCTATCCCCTCGGCTATAAATTCAGCCGGAAAATTATTTTCAAATTTCTTTTTATTTTCAAACGGATAATGCGCCTGCGCGTAAGGCATTGCCCCGGATTCAAACCAGCAGTCAAAAACATCCGGAATTCTTTTCATCGTCCCTTTACATTTAGAACACTCAAATTCAACCTCGTCTATATATGGCCTGTGAAAATCAAGTTCAAAATTTTCATTATGCGGAATCGGAGAAAAACCAAATTTCACGACTTCGCCTGTTTTAATAAAATCTTCCTTATTTCCTCTCATCTTTAAAGATTTTTTAACATCAGCTCCCGTTGCTCCGGACAACATAAGCCAAACCGGATATTCATGGCTGACAATTAAAATATTTTTATTTTTATATTTTTCTTCAAGTTCGTATAAAAATCCTGTTACTCTGTTTTTGAGCTCATTTAAATTTTCCCCTTCCGGAGGAGTTTTATAAAATTTTTCTTCAAGAGATTTAAAATAATCGTGATACGCTTTCGGTTTTTTCCCGTTAAAAATTCCTGTATTCACTTCACGGAGCCGCTTGTCATAAATTATTTTTGATTTAGACAATCCGATTTCATCCACAAATATTTCCGCGGTTTCTTTGGTTCGCTCAAAATCCGAGGAAAAAATAATGTCTATTTTCTTATTTTTATGTTTTTTCGCTGAAGCTAAAACTTCTTTTTTACCTTTTTCGGTTAAATGAAAATGATTATGTTTTATATTGGAATTGACGATGTTTTGAGCGTTGGTTTCGGACTCTCCGTGACGGATTATAAAATATTTATTGCCTGATTTTTCGGTATTATCTTTAATGTCTTTTACGGAACCAATAACTTTTATTTCCTTGCAATCGCCGCATTTCCAAATCGGCAACGGAGCGCCCCAAAAACGGCTGCGGGAAACCGCCCAATCGCGGGCATCGGCAAGCCAATTCCCAAATCGACCATCCCCTACAAATTTTGGCACCCAATTTATCTTTTTATTATTATCCAATAAACCTCCTTTTTTATTTTTCAAATCAGTGACTTTAATAAACCATGAGGAAGTCGCGTAATTTAAAAGCGGAGTGTCACAGCGCCAGCAATGCGGGTATGAATGAGTAATTTTTTGTTTGCTAAATAATTTATTGTTATGGGACAGCCACTTTAAAATTTCAATGTCGGTTTGTTGCGGATTTTCCTTCGGTTTTACATAAAGTCCGGCAAAATCTTTTATTTCGGGTTTAAACCTGCCGTCCATAGAAACATGCTGGATAAACGGCAAATTTTCCTTTTGCGCCAAATTCATATCATCTTCGCCGAAAGCCGGCGCGATATGAACAATACCAGTGCCTTCTCCCGCGGTCACAAAATCCGCTCCGTAAATTTTCCATCCGTTTTGTTTATGTTTTAATTCACCTTTCTGATAATAATCAAAAAACGGTTTGTATTTTTTGCCGATTAAATATTTACCTTTAAATTCTTCTATAATTTTATATTTCTCATCTTTTAAAATTCCAACTAATCTGTCTTTCGCCAAAATATAATTTTCCTTAATTCCTAATTCATTATTCATTATTCTAATTTTGACATAGTCAAAATTATCGTTTACGGCTAATGCCACATTGCCGGGCAATGTCCACGGAGTTGTAGTCCAAGCCAATAAATAAGTTCCCGGCTCGTCAACCAATTCCGCTTTGACCGTAACCGAAATATCGTCAATTTCTTTATAATTCTGCGTTACCTCAAAATTGGACAAAGTGGTTTCACAACGCGGACATATATGCATTGATTTGTATCCCTCGTAAACCAATCCTTTGTCAAAAAGTTTTTTAAACACCCAAAGCGCGGATTCCGTGTAATCCGCGTCCATTGTTTTATAATCATTTTCCATATCAACCCAACGCCCTATTTTGGGAATTATTTTTTTCCAGTCCCCGGCAAAAGAAAGCACGCGATTTTTCGCGGCCTGGTTAAATTTATCTATTCCAATTTTTTCAATGTCTTTTTTGCTTTTTAAACCAAGTTCTTGTTCAACAACATTTTCAACCGGAAGCCCATGACAATCCCACCCCCATCTGCGCTCAACTTTATAACCTTTCATCGTTTGGTATCTCGGAATCGCGTCTTTTATAATACTTGCCAAAATATGGCCGTAATGCGGGAGCCCTGTGGCAAAAGGAGGTCCGTCATAAAAAACATACTCGCCTTTGGACGCTTTTTTCTTTACGGATTTCTCAAAAATTTTGTTTTCCTCCCAAAATTTTAAAACCTTTTCTTCAATTTCTTTGGGAATGAAATTTTTTATCCTATTAAGCATGCTATTTATTAAAAATAGCCGAAAAAAGCCCTTTTTACAAGAAAATAAAGGCCGCAATTAAAGTAAAACCTAAAACCTTATTTTAAATTTTTTAAAGAAATAAGTCCGGTTATAAAAAGCCCTAAAGAAGCCGCGGCGGAAACCAGGCAATATATGCAAAGCGCTTTTATGACAAAAAATTGAAGAAATGAAAAATAAACGGCAAATAAAGTGCTAAAACAAGAAAGATAAAAAATAATTTTAAAAAGTTTGATATTTTGAGTTTGAAAATATCTTACTGAAATCAAAAAAATCGCCAGATAAAACAATACGCCAAAAAAAGAAAGCGGAATGCCGAAAATCTGGGCGTAAGGCGAATTAGTCACAGTTTCGCAACCTTCAAAAATGTAACAAGTAATAGGACTGCCGAATATTTTTTTAAGCGACAAATAAAGCGCGTCCAAAAAACCGACGAAGCTCAACACCAAAAAAATCCATCCGTAAATTTTTAAATTTTTATTATTCATATATTAAGGTCTCGCGGAGGCCTTATATTTATTTACTAATTTCTTTTTGTATTAAATTCTTAAATTCCTCATAATCGCGAGGATTTGAAATTTGTTTTCCGTTCAAGAAAAACGTCGGCGTGCCCGCCAATTTCTGGTTATAAGCGCTTACGATATTTTTTTGGATTCTATCTTCCACATCCCTTGAATTTAATTCGGTTTGAAATCTATTTATATCTAATCCTAATGTTTGAGCGTATGAAATGAAATTTTGAAGCGCGTCATCGCTCACTGACCATTCGCTCTGTTTCTCAAAAAGAACGTCGTGCATTTCCCAGAATTTTCCCTGCTTGCCCGCCGCTTCCGCGGCTTGAGCCGATAATTTCGCGTATTTATGAATTTGCTCCAAAGGAAAATGCCGGTAAACAACGGCTAAATCATTGAGAAAATCGCGCTCCAGATTTTTTACCATTCCGGAATAATAAGCGCAAGCGGGACATTGAAAATCGCTGTATTCAACCAAAACGACTTTGGCGTTTCTATTCCCTCTTATCCAATCACTTGAATTAACCGGATTTATTAAAGTTCCTTCCGTCTTTTTAGAAACAATTCCAATCATACCCAAAACAATCGCGCCAAGACCTAAAATAATCAAACCCCATATTAAAATTTGTTGAAATTTGTTTGTCATGTTTCAAATTAAAAATGTAAATATCAAAATGGAAAATGACAATGCAAAATGTAAAATTTTAAAAATCCCATAATTTTTTGATTTTAAACTGTAATTTTTATTTTTGATTTTTTAATTTTCAATTTATGAACAGAGCCCCCATCCGCAACTCGGACATTTTAAACAACCCTCCTGTCGCGCCAATTTAGTGTGGCACGCAGGACATTCTTTTAATTCTTGAATTCCCATGCCGGCGGCCGCATTAACGAGCGCCGAAGACGACGCCGGAGAAAGGCCAAGTTCGTTACTTTCCGCTTTCACGCCCGCTTTGTGATAAATCGCCAGCCCTTTGGCTTTTTCGTCTTTCATCGGAATCAAATCACTTTCTTTTGCTTCAACTTTCTTTTCATGTTTTTTAGTAATTCCGTTTAGCACCTGAATTTTTAATGACTTGTCCCTGTAAATGGTAACCCCTTTGCATCCCAAATCATGCGCCAAAACATAAATTTCTTTAATGTCTTCGGCAGTGGCGGTATTTGGCAAATTAGTGGTCTTGGAAATCGCGGAATCGGTCCATTTTTGGAAAGCGGCCAAGACCTTAATGTGATCTTTTGGGGTTATATCCATCGCGGTAACAAAAATTTTCTTCAATTTCGGCGGCATATAAGAAAGATTTTGAATACTTCCGGATAAAGTCACCACATCTTTAATAAGTGCTTCATCCATCAAGCCCTCGCGATGCATTCGTTCTTCAAAAACCGGGTCAACATAATAAAAACTGCCGATGGTGATGTTTTTTTCAAAAACCAAACTGAACACCGGTTCAATGCCGGAAGAACATCCCGCAATCATTGAAATGGAACCGGTCGGCGCGATAACGGTATTGAAAGAATTTCTGATGCCGTATTTCTTGATTTTATTTGAAACATCTTTCCAATCAAAATTCCAAGATTGTTTGTCTTTAAACCCGGAAAACGGCAATCTTCCTTCCTTGAAAAACGATTTGTCAAAATACGGCATCCTGCCGCGCTCCTTGGATAAATCTATTGAAGCGACTTTGGAATGATAGTTAATAAACTCCATCAGCTTTTCCATAAAGGCCAAACCTTCTTTTGAGTTGTATGAAATTTCCAATTCGTAAAGAAGGTCGCCCAAACCCATAAGCCCCAAACCGAGTTTTCTGCTGGAAAGGGTTATTTCTTCTATTTCCTGCAAAGGATATTTATTTATGTCAACAACATTGTCCAAAAATCTGGTCGCAAGCTTAATGTCCGCCTCCAGTTTTTGCCAATCAAAATGAGGATTTTTGCCGCCGTTTTTCTTCAAATAATTCCAGACATTAACCGAACCTAAATTACAACTTTCAAACGGATAAAGTAAAACTTCGCCGCATGGATTAGTGCTTTCAATCGGCCCGAGACCTTTAAGCAAAGGATTGTTTTCGTTAATTCTGTCAAAAAATAAAATACCGGGTTCTGCCGCTTCCCATGCGTGATAAGCGATAAGATCCAATAATTGTTTCGGGTCAATTTCCTTTACAACTTTTCCGCTTTTGGGATTCACCAACTTATACATTTTGTTTTCTTTGAGCGCCTCCCAAAATTCCGGCTTAACCATAATTGAAATATTAAAATTTCTAAGGGCCTTGTTGCCCTCTTTGGCTTTTACGAATTTTTCAATGTCCGGATGGTCGCTGTTTAAAATTCCCATGTTGGCTCCGCGTCTGATGCCGCCCTGCTTGATGACTTCAGTCATATTGTCAAACATCGACATAAAACTTATCGGACCTGAAGCGGAGCCGCCCGTGGTTTTGACAAAATCGCCTTCGGGGCGAAGATGCGAAAAATTATAGCCGACTCCTCCGCCTGATTTAAAAATTATAGCCGCGGCTTTGAGAGAATCCATTATTAAGTCAATAGAATCCTCAACCGCCAAAGTAAAACAAGCGCTTCCCATTCCCAGATAATTTCCAAAATTCGCGAGCGCCGGAGTGTTAGGCATAAATTTCCGATTAACCATCACTTCATAATAAGAAGAAATTTCAGCTTCATATTTGTCAAAATAACTCTTTTTAAACAAATCTAAAAACGCCGGCCAAGAAATTTTTATCTGCCTGTTTTTTGAAAACCTGGAATAAAGACGGAATAATCCTTCGAGATGAAATTGATTAAGCTTATATTTTCCTATGGCGAATTTTCCTTCAAATTTCTTGGGGTCAAAATCTTCAACTCTGTGTTCCGAAGCGCCGCCTCTTTTCTGATAAACTTTCTGGTCGTAAAAAAGCGAAGGTAACGTAGAATGAACAGCTACTCTCGTAAAAAGATCTTTTGGAGATTCAATTATCTGGCTGTCTTCGCTCTTTTTCAGATAACGGCTCGCCAAGACCCTCAAAGCGTTAAGGTCAAATTTTTTGTCAACCTCGTCAATTTCGGTTTTATTCAAAATTTGCTCCTTCTGTTGGCGGATGTCGGCGCGATGTTCACGATAAAGAATATAGGCCTTGGCGATTTTGGCGTGAGCGGTATTAATCAAAACCTGTTCAACCATATCCTGAACTTCCTCAACGGTCGGAATAGCCCCTTTTTTAATTTTTTTTCCTATATGGCTGACGATTTCCTTGGCTAAATTTTCCGCCAATTCCCAATCGGGACTGCCTACCGCGACTGACGCTTTATAAATCGCGTTGATGATTTTTTCTATTTTGAACGGCGCCACCTGACCGTTTCGCTTTTTTATTGATTTGAACATGTGATTTGTAGGTTATTGATTATTTAATAGAATAAATTTTCTTTTCGCCAGTTAGCAATTCATATTGAAGTTCGGTATCGGAAAGCCATTTAGGATTGAATTCCCAAAGTGGCTTGGTTGTAGTCGCGATTAATTCCTTTTGCTTTGTAAATAGATTATACAAATACATTTTTGATTGCTTACCTTCCTTCAGCCACTGCTCCGATATTTGCTGGTTCATTTCAACCACGCCCGTCCAGACAACCCCAGGATGTAAAGTGACATACCCTGTGTTGAAATTCACGGGTCCGGTTATGCCGATATCCATATCACTGGGCATCTCAAATACTTGATAAGACCAATCCTTGGAATCAACACGAATAAAACCCTTTGTATACGCTCCGTCAAATATATCGGCCCAGAAATATTTTCCGTCATCTGTCCATTTTATCAATCCTATACTGCCAACCACTTCTGGATATTTTTTGGTTATATCCTTAAGTTTGACGGACAAAACGTCATTTTTTGTGTTTGTGTCTTTTATTACAAGAGCATAATCGTCTTTGCCGAGATAGCTTTTGATGAGGACTATGATTTTTTCTGAGGGGTCTACACGGAAATCAGAACCAAATCCACTACCCGATATCGGACCTGACAAAAATACTAAAGATTTTCCCTTACCATTATAATCGTATTGCCATAATTCAATTTTGTAGTTTGATAAATCATCGGGAGATGTTATCTTTTTTATATAATCATAATTAAAATCTCTTGCCGCATATACACCGCATTTATGTAATTCTACCGGATGGTAATGATTGGGTATTGGTATTTCAATTTGAAATTTATACCTTTCTTGCCCATTTTTTTTATCTGAAATAATTATATCCGCGGTGCTAACTTCATTTTGCTTTTTATTTATTTTATAATCCGCGATCTCATTTTCACTTAAACATTTATTTTGAACAATCTGACTATTATTAAAAATTACAATTTTATTGTGATAAAAATAATAAATGCCAAAACCCAATCCACTAACTAATAAAAAAATTGGAATTATGAATAAAATTTTCTTCATGTCTATTTAATTAGAATACTAACTGAATAAGATATATTGTCGTCTAATATAATTTTCAATTGCCAGAATCCTTGAGACATCAAATTTGTATCTAAATTATAAATATACTGATTATCTGTATTGTCATAACGGAATTGATTATTGTTATCGGCATTACTTGAAGAAAAAGGAATTTCATCATTTCCAACAATGCCATTTTGAATTTTTGTGATATAAAGTTTGGCTATCGCGGTAGAAATAAAATTATCACTGACGTCTGTTAACCTGAATTTAACGGGTATAGTTCGGCCCAATTTATAAACACCGACTCCATCGAATTTTATATCGGAATAGTTTACCATTAATTTATTATTTGTAATAAACATTAAAAATTATTTTGTAAATTTAAACGAGGCGAGAATTTGATTATATATGTATTCGCTTATATAAGGACATGAATATTTATTATCCGAGAAAGGGTCTAAATTATTCATACATTTTCCCGTTGGTGAATCATTCACATCGCCTGAAAAAGTTAAATTATATATTTTACCACTCTTAGAAAGATAAATATGTTTATTACTCACCATGCAACAGCCAGAAAAACCTTCAATACCCGTTACGTTATCAATTATTACATCTTTTTTATTTCCCAAAATAATTTCTATATAATTTTTATCGTCGTATTGACATTCTTCATGATGTTTTTCAAGAAACTTAGTTCCAGAGTTTAACCAATCATCCAACGATAAGCTGTCTGCGTTTTCGTAAACATCGACTGTTACCACTTCTACTTTGAACTTGGTGGACGGGTCGATTAAACTCGTTTCATGCAGAATTCTATTAGATTTTAACTCTTCTTGGAGAAGATTCTTACAAGCTTCGCCAGTGTCGGTAAAAGTATAGACAGGTAAGTCTTTATCCTTAAGAGTGAGGTTTGGTGGATACCGAAACTCAAACCCCCATTCCTTATTTGTATACGTTTTTAAATCTGATGTGGCGCTACTTGCCTGAACAGATGAAGTTGGAGAAGGGGCTGGAGTTATGGAAGACGGCAATTGATCTTGAACTGTACGATTTTTAACAATCACCCACCCAATCAAAACAATAGTGAAAATAATTACGTAAAATAAAACTTTTTTAATTTCCGTTAATTGCATAAAATTTATTTTTCTATCTTGTATATTCTTTTTTCACCTGATGGTAATGTATATTGAAGTTCGGTGTCGGAAAGCCATTGGCCATTGAAGTCCCAAAGGGGTTTGGTGGTGGTGGCGATTAATTCCCTTTGCTTCGTAAATATATTATACAGATATATTATTGACTGCTTGCCTTCCTTCAGCAGCTCGTTTCTCAATTGCTGATCCACTTCAACCACTCCGGTCCAGACAAGCCCGGGATAAAGAAGAGTATAGCCGGTATTGAAGTTTAAGGGGCCGCTTACGCCGATATCCATATCGCCGGGCATCTCAAATATTTGATAAGACCAATCTTTTGAATCAACACGGATAAATCCTTTTGTGTACGCTCCGTCAAAGATATCAGCCCAGAAATATCTTCCGTCATCGGTCCATTTTATCAAACCAATACTGCCGATTACATTCGGGTATTTTTTGGTTATATCGTTAAGCTTAATGGATAAAATATCTTCTTTTGTATTTATGTCTTTTATTACAAGAGAATAATCATCTTTGCCGAGATAGCTTTTGATAAGAACTAGGGTTTTTTCCCAAAAATCAACATCAAAATCATAAGAATAATCGCCTTTATAAATTCCATTTTTATCTTTCTCGGCTAATAACAATATACTGTTACCGCTACCACTATACTGATACTTCCACAATTCAACTCTAAATCCTGGATCTTGATTAGATTTTTTAGGATTGTAATTAAACATCCGAATTACATAAACTCCGCAAGTATGTAATTCTATTATTGATGATTGCCCCTCTCGTACATTATCAATACGAAAATTATGCTTTATTTCGTTAGTATCCCTATCTTTAATATAAACAATTAATGGGATTTGAGGCATTTTTATTTCTTTTGCATATCTTCCATCAATTGGATAATCGGCAAATTCATCTTTTTCTAAACAGAAAGAATAAATTTCTTGTGTAATTTCATCATCATTGGATTTCTCAACTAGTTTTTTTGAATATAAATTTAAATAATAAAAAGTTCCTATACTTAACAACATAAATGTAATAATTATTATTACGATGATTTTAATTGACGGTTTCATTTTTATTACCGAAGAAATATTAAAACTGTATTAGTTGTTCCATCTCCTAAATCAACGCGTAATCGCCACGCGCCTTGAGATAAAGAAGAGGTGTTAAGATTAAAAATATATTGATTGTCTATGGGGTCGTAACGGAATAAATTCCCGGTATCTGCAGCAAAAGTAGAAAGTGGCATCTCTTCAGTCTCTACTACACCATTAGATATCTTGGCCACAAAAAGATGCGCAGCAGCGTTTGTTATAAAAGCACCGTTCACATCCGTTAATTGAAACTTAACCGGCAGAGTGCGACCTAGTTTATATATACCAGTGCCATCATTTTTAATTGGCGACAAATAACCAGAAAAATTGTATATCACATCAAAATCTATAACTTCCGTTGTAATATTACCAACATAATCTTCCGCAACAATTTTAATTTCAAAGCTTCCAATTTCATTAAAAATAATGGACTGCTCATTAGTAATAGGCTGACCGCTAAGAGTTGCTTCCAATCTAAACACTCCTACCCCCGCATCTCGGGCGGAAAATTCAAACAGAATTGAATTTGAATTTAAAACATAATCTTTATTTATTTGAGTATGAAAAATAACCGGCGGTGCTGTATCCACTGGGACGAATGCGGTATTTTGAGAAGAACTGCTGTTGAAATTCAAATTATAATCCGCGGATAAATTCAGTAATGTGTTCCCGTAAAGATTTTCCGTTTTAGAATCACCATTATTATCGTAAATAACGGAGGTAACCGCATAACTTCCAATTCCGGTGCCTATCACTTTTACATTATAATTACCGCTAAGCGGATCGGGAATATAAAGGGTTTTTACCCGATGGATTGAATTTTGATCAAGCGGCACATCGCTGCTGACAATCGGCCCGTCTGATGAATAACTTGCGCCTGGAATTTCGCTATAATCTGTGTTTGTAATCGGGTCAGTTCCTAATTTTTTCCCTTGGGGGTCTGTAATAAGATATTCAGCCGGAGAAGCAAGGTAAAGATACATTGAGGCTGAAATTTTTTGAGGAATAGCGGAATAACTGAAAAGATTGGCGGTATCAAATTTATTGCTATATCCGCGAACATATTGCGCGGAATTATCGTCATCATTAAGCGTTTTAGTGTTATACCAAGCCGGGTCTTTTACTCCATATGTGGCGGCAAGTTTATTATCAATAACAAAATAATGACCGAACCGACCGGAATACACGATTATCGGCTTTGCGGAATCTAAATAATTATTTATTATCGCGCTGTCAGCGGTGGAAGAAGCATTATAAAAATCCAAAACTAAATAAGTTTTTTTAACTCCGTTTTCAATGTTGCCCAAATACTCCATCGCCTTACCCCAAATCAAACTACCGTTTACATCGGGATTTGCGCTTGTAAGATACCCTTTATTAGTTGTAAGCCAACTATTAATGCTTTGAGGATTAACATCCGTGCCGTCAATTCCGGAATTAATATTATAATATCTGCCCAGCATTACCATTGAAGTGATGGCGCAGCCGCATTTTGCGATTGTCGCTCTTTCAGCTCTGGCGCAAGAGTATTTACCAATGTTACCAGTCGCATAATCTAAATCTGCCCAATTGTCTGTAGCTTCATCCGACGGATATGATGACCTCACTTGCGTGTACAGCGGCACCGTATGCACCACAAAATCCGCATTCTCCGCTGTTCCAAATTCCTGCCAGTCGGAAGCATATCCTTGTAAATCTACGACTCTGACTTGCCAATGATATGAACCACCCATGAGGCCGGACGCAGCAAGAGAAGCAGTACTGCCTGAAGCGATAAATGTACTACTTGCAGTTGGCTGACCTGTAAAATTCCCATTATTTTCAGTAGTCTGCCGCAACTCAACTTGCATTTGCACGTCATTACCAAGAGGGCTTGATGGTATTCCTATAAATATTACTATGTTTTCTGTGGTTGTACTCGTCTCGTCAAGTGGAGCCGCGCCATCTGATTTAAATTGACCTACATTTTTCACTATCGGCTGTGGCGCCGTTCCCACAACATTCATCCTCAAATCATTATTGGTGAGGAAATTCCAGGTGCCATACTGCTGCTGGTAAATTTTACTTGAGGTAAGGTCCTCTCCTCCGGCTCCCAAAAGCGTAATAAAACAATTAAATCCCGAATATTCACTCTCAAGAATCAAGGTGTAGTATTTATCTGCTTCAAGGATGGTGGTGCCGTCAAAGTTCCAAGTAAGGGGGAGAAAATCGTAGAAAGAGCCGGTGGGCGTGTCTTTCGATGTGGCAATGAGAGTTGCCGGCAGGCCATCGGCATTGTTTGGTTGAAGAGTGTAAATCTTCGCTCTCACGGGAAATTTGCAGTTCCCGTATTGGCCGTAAAGCTCAATGGAGTTCAAGAAGCCCCTGTTTGAAGTCAAAAAAGTTGAAGCAATGACCGGAGAATACCAGGCATTAACGCTAGCGACATAGGACTGACCGTTAGATTGGTAATAAATAACATTGACGGGAACGTCATTCACTGCATCAACAAAAAACATTCCTCCGTCTTTCCAGTCGGAAAAGTTCCCCGCGGAATCAATTGCTCTGGCACGCCAATGATATGGAGCGTCTACAAGGTCGTAATCGAATGTCACAGCCGTATTACCCGAAGCAATGTATGTGCTCTCGATAATTCCTCCGTCAAAATTACCAGTAAATACTTCGTCTGTCTTGCGAACCTCTACCTGAAGTTTTATAGAATTATTTTCTGAGTTGGTGAGGAAGGCCGAGAACGCCACGGTATTCTCTCTTGTGGTGTCGCCTGTTAAAATCTGGGTTAAGCCGTCTGATTTTAATTGCTTTAAATCCCTTAATAAAGATTTACTGCCGTTTATGCTCATCCTCAAATCATTATTGGTGAGGAAATTCCAGGTGCCATACTGCTGCTGGTAAATTTTACTTGAGGTAAGGTCCTCTCCTCCGGCTCCCAAAAGCGTAATAAAACAATTAAATCCCGAATATTCACTCTCAAGAATCAAGGTGTAGTATTTATCTGCTTCAAGGATGGTGGTGCCGTCAAAGTTCCAAGTAAGGGGGAGAAAATCGTAGAAAGAGCCGGTGGGCGTGTCTTTCGATGTGGCAATGAGAGTTGCCGGCAGGCCATCGGCATTGTTTGGTTGAAGAGTGTAAATCTTCGCTCTCACGGGAAATTTGCAGTTCCCGTATTGGCCGTAAAGCTCAATGGAGTTCAAGAAGCCCCTGTTTGAAGTCAAAAAAGTTGAAGCAATGACCGGAGAATACCAGGCATTAACGCTAGCGACATAGGACTGACCACTGGGTTGGGAATAAAAGGCGAAAGGGGCGGAAGCCAAAACAGGCAAACTAAAAGCAAAAATAATTATTGAAAATAAGAGAAACTTTTTCATGAAATTAAGTATAAACCAAGGCGTCCAAAATCCCAAATTCCAGGCACTAAATCCCAAACAATAATTTTTATCTTCTTTTTCTTCTTAAAAACGCCGGAATTTCCCATTCTTTTTCTCTTTCGTCTTCTTCATTTTTTATTTCCAAATGAATTTTTTTTCCTTCTTTCTTGATTTCTTTTAATTCTTTGTCAACTTTAGATTGTTTTTCCTCTTTAACGAAAGGCAGATGGACTGCGTCTGCCGTTGCCTCATCATTTGAAGTGAAAACATTGGATATAAATCTTTCTTTAAGAAGAATATTGGTAAAGCCGGCCGCTATAAGTGTGACTTTTATCTGTCCTTTATTAATTTTTCTGTCAAAATAAGTTCCGAAAATTATTTTAGCCGAAGAATCGACATGCTCGGATATTTTTTGGGCTATTTCATTGATTTCGCTCATTTTCATGTCGTTTCTTCCGGAGATACTGAACAAAATCCCTTTGGCGCCTTCAATGGAAATTTCAAGCAAAGGCGAATTGATGGCAAAATCCGCGGCTTTCAAAGCGCGTCCCTGGCCCGAAGCCACTCCAATGCCGACCATGGCGGAGCCGGCGTCCCTTAATATTGATTTAATGTCCGCAAAATCAATGTTTATAATGCCCGGAATAAGGATGAGTTCAGAAATGCCTTTGACAGAATCCCTTAGTACACGGTCAACTTCTTCAAATGCCTTTAAAACAGAAGTATCTTTGTTAATTATGGAAAAAACTCGGTCATTGGGAACCGTAACCAAAGTATCAACCCTGTCTCTTATTCTAATAAGCCCTTCTTCGGCAATTCGGGCTCGTTGACCACCTTCAAAAGAAAATGGCTTAGTCACTATGGCTACGGTTAAAATCCCCAACTCCTTGGCGATTTCAGCCACAACAGGAGCGGCTCCGGTGCCTGTGCCGCCGCCGAAACCGGCGGTAATAAAAATCATATCCGCGTCTTTAATGGCATCAGTGATATCAGAGCGGTTTTCTTCTGCCGCCTGATGGCCCAAATCCGGATTCATGCCCGTGCCCAGTCCCCTTGTTAAACTCCGGCCAATATAAATTTTTTTCTTTACCGAGCAATAATGAATATCCTGTACGTCAGTATTAATGGCAATAAGTTCCACGCCACGCGGAACGTCATTTTGCATTCTTGAAACAGCATTACAGCCCGCGCCTCCTATGCCGAGAACTTTAATTCTGGCGAATGCCACGTCTTTTGCTTTAATTTTGATCTTTTTAGGTTTCATCTTATGGTTTTAAATTGTCCAAAAATCTTGAAAAAAATCCTTGGAGGGCAACGGGTTTTAAACGAAGGCCGCAACCGTGAATTAAAAGCCCCAATGAAAGCGCCAGTTCCAAGTCATCAAGTTTTGAAACAGTGTCTTGATTAGCGCTGTCAAATATACCCAACTCCGGAGAAGCCATATGAACCGGCAATTTCAGTTCATGTTTTGCCAAATCAATAATGCCGCTTATTTTAGCTCCCCCGCCGCATAAAACCGCGCCTGCCGGAAGCTGAGTTTTGCCCAAAAGTTTCAGCTCATTATGAATCAACTCAAAAATTTCAGCAAGCCGAACTTCAATAATTTCCGAAATAAATTTTTTAGTGACGACAGCTTTAAGTTTTTCATCTAATTCATGGAGGTCTATTTTTTCTTTTAATGAAACATCTCGGGCAAATGCGTGACCATAAGCAATTTTGACGCGTTCAGCGGCGTCAATTGACGATTTTAACGCGATAGCCAAATCATTGGTTATATTGGAAGAACCCAACGGAAACACTTTGGCGGCAATCAATTTATCTTCTTCAAAAACCGCCATTGAGGTGGTGCCAAAACCGATGTCAATTAAAACCGAACCTAATTCTTTGTGGGTCCGATTCAAAACCGCTCCAGCCGCGGCAACCGGGCTGTAAACGATTTCAATCGCTTTGCCGCCGGAGATTTCAACGCTTTTTAATAAATCATTTAGAGTTGGAGTAAAAGCGTCAACAATCAAACTGTTGACTTCTAAACGGGCTCCGTTCATGCCTACTGGATTTTTAATCTGGTCAACGCCGTCAACGATGAATTCGGAAATAATGGTATGAATAATTTTTCTGTTAGCCGATAAACTGACCGCCTGCGAGGCCTTTATCACTCTGTCAACGTCATCAGAATAAATTTCGCTGTCAGCTCTCGAAACCGCAACAATGCCGCGAGAAGTTTGAAGTTGGACATTTTTACCGCCGAGATTTACGTAAATGTTTTTTAAAGCGCCTTTGCTGATGTTTCTGATTTCGCAGAAAACCTTGGAAATCGCTTTGGTCGCTTCTTGAGAATCCACAATTTCGCCTTTTCTGACGCCAAATGAAGGAAAAGAAAAAACGTCAATTAAATGAAGCTTGCCGTGTTTTCCGATTTCAGCAACCAAGGCCTTAATTTGAGACGAACCTAAATCTAAAGCGGTAATGTACATAATTTAAAAAATTTTTAATTTTTTACTGACTGATTTTTCTTTTACTTCCATTTTTATCGCGTCGGATTTTCTGATATGGTCATACCCGAGTAAATGTAAAATTCCGTGCGCAATCAAAAATTCTTTTGAAATTAGTTTGTCTTTTTGCTCCATATTTAAATAAATTTCCCCAATTTTTTTCCCTGACGAACGTTTGGCAATCGGGGAAGAAATGAAATTTTTCGGTTCAATAAAACTCAACACATTTGCGGATTTATTTTTATTCCTGAATTTCTTGTTTAAAAATTTCATCGTTTTATTATCCGCCAAATAAACATCAACCGAAATTCTTTCTTTCTTTAAAATTTTCAGAATTTTCAGCGTATTTTTTTTTATTCGGTTTTCAAATTTTTTAAACTTTTTTTGAAGGGCGACGGCCGAAACTTTATTAGCCATTTTCTGTGATTTTAGAAAAATTTTAGCAGAAGTCGCGTTAAAAAACAAATCCCCGTCACCTTTCAAATACGGCATTTTCATAAAACCTTTTACAAAATTTACGTTTTAAACCAAAAATCAACGTTTACTTTAAAATCCTTGTTTTTCAAGTAAAATGTCTGGGTTTTCGGTATTTGAAAGGTGCGGGGCAAGCCCGTTTTTTACAAAAAATGAGGGCATCTCGCCGTCAAAGATAAAAAAACTACACCAATCCGCCGCCCAAAAAATGGTAAATCGCCAAAATAACGGGAATAACCAGTTGAAACCCGAAAAAAATGAATAAAAGAAGGAGAAAAAAGCCGTATTGGCTCAAAAACGCCTGAAATTTTTCCGTTCCCTTTGGTAAAATTGAAAATAAAATTCCAGAACCGTCAAGAGGCGGCAGAGGCACAAGATTAAAAACCGCCAAAACAACATTTATTAAAATAATAATGTTTAAGAAAATTATTAAAGGGCCGCTGAAGTAAAAGGTAGTTGTTGAAACGATTTTCAAAAATATCGCAAAAACAATTGCCATTAAAAGATTGCTTAACGGCCCTGCCAAAGCGATTAAACCGCTGTCTCTTTTGACGTTTTTCAAATTCATAGGATTAAAAGGAACAGGTTTAGCCCATCCGAATAAAACCGGACTTCTGGCAATAAAAAGAAAAAGCGGCAAAAGAACTGAGCCAAACAAATCAAGATGCTTTAAAGGATTTAAAGTTAATCTGCCCGCATCCTTGGCGGTTTTGTCTCCCAAGCGATACGCGACAAACCCGTGGGAAATTTCGTGGATTATCACGGAAAACAACAAAACTATAAGTTGAAAAACTGGAATAATAAAATTGGACATAAATTTACTTAATAAATATTAAATGATTAGAATAATGATTTTTGAATTTCCGATTCTTTTTGCTCTTCATCGCTAAAAATTTTAATAACTCCATATTCGCCGTCATAGCCCGGCCGGATTTTTAAATTGCCTTCGCGGACTCTTTTTATTCCTTCAACAACTCTCAGGTCAGCCGCGGATTTCAAATCATTTAAACTGACGTCCATTAAAATTTTCAATTCCGAATCAAACGCTTTTATAAGCTTATCATATTCTGTTTTCACTTTTTTGGAAACCGCTCCTACGCCGAACGCCTCGGCGATTATTCCATCAAGCTGAACCAAATTATAATAAGGCGCGCGATTGTCTAAAAAACGATAATTGCCGTTGCTTTGAAGATTAATTTTTCTGTCCGCCAATTTTTGAACCCTGTTCAACACGCCGATTGTGAGCGGCCTGCCGCATTTTGGACAAATATTTTTGTATTTTTCTGTTTCTTCCGGAGACAAAACAATTTCGCAATCCCTGTGCCCGTCATAATGATATTTTCCTTCTTCGGGAAAAAATTCTATTGTCGCCACGAATTTTTGTTGTTGGTTGTTTGTTGTTTGTTGTCGGTTAGCGGGCGCTCCGCTTTTTATAGCTTCCATAATTCCGTTATAAGAAAGTTCTGTGTCAAAAATATTCGCTTCCCTGCCGATTTTTTGAAACGAATGGCTGTCGGAATTGGAAATTAAAGCGATTTTATCCAATTTTGACAATCGCCAGTTCATTTCCGGGTCGCTTGAAAGCCCTGTTTCAATCGCAAAAATTTTATCGGCGTATTTGCCGAAACATTCTTCTATGGAATCAAATCCGGACATTGAACCGAAAATGGAAAACCACGGAGTCCACGCGTGCGCCGGAATTATCGCGGCGTCATTATCAATTTCAAAAACGATTTCCGCCAGTTTTTCGCTATCCAGTCCGATAATCGGCCGACCGTCGGAATTTAAATTACAGCTAAGTATAATAAGCTTATTTCTCAAATTTTCAGCCGCTTCAATTGACGGCATAAAAACCAAATTGTGTATGCGCCTGACTTTTCCGGCTCTCGTATAAATACTTGATATTTCAACGCTTAAAATAAATCTCGTTTCGCTAAAATTGCCTTTTATAGTCGGTTTTTTGTAGTCCGACTTCAATTTAAAAAGCCCGGGCTCGGCCGGCTCTAATTTTTCTTTGATTTCTTCAAGCCATTTCGGATGAGTAAAGTCCCCGGTTCCCATCACTAAAATTCCTTTTTCATCGGCAACACGGTCAATTTCTTCCAAATTCATATCCTTGGAAGTCGCCCGGGAATATTTAGAGTGGATATGAAGGTCGGCGATAAAACGCATACTCAAGCAATTTTCGCGGATATTACGGCAACGGTTTTCTTTTTAATGTCTTCAATAAGTTTTTTATCCTCTTTTAATTTTTCGCGGGATTGTTCCAAACCGACGCCAAGCTTTGCATCCTCAAAAGAATAAGTGTTTCCATTTTTAGCGATTGATCCGTATTTAATGCCGGCATTTAAAACGTCGCCGGCAAGAGAAATTCCTTCGCCGTACATAATATCAAATTCGGCATTCCGAAAAGGAGGGGCGACTTTATTTTTGACAACTTTGGCGATAACGCGATTTCCCACAACTTCCTCGCCTTTTTTAATCTGCGCGTTTCTTCTGATGTCTATTCTGACCGAAGAATAAAATTTCAAAGCGCGGCCGCCGGGAGTAGTTTCCGGATTGCCGAAAACAATGCCGATTTTTTCGCGAAGCTGGTTGATGAAAATAATCAAAGTATTTGATCTGTCAGCCAAGGCGGTAATTTTTCTAAGCGCTTGGGACATCATTCTTGCCTGAAGACCCATATATTGAGCGCCCATTTCGCCGTCAATTTCAATCCGCGGAGTAAGCGCGGCAACGGAGTCAATAACAATAATGTCAATAATTCCGGAACGCACCAAACTTTCCAAAATATTCAACGCTTCCTCGCCGCAATCGGGCTGTGAAATCAAAAGTTCTTTTACATTAACGCCCAATCTTTTCGCGTATTCCGGGTCAAGCGCGTGCTCGGCGTCAATAAAAGCCGCCCGGCCGCCTTTTTTCTGGGCTTCGGCAACGGCATGCAAAGCCAAAGTGGTTTTACCGGAACTTTCAGGACCAAAAACCTCAACAATTCTTCCTTTTGGAAAACCGCCTATGCCCAAAGCCAAATCAAGCGAAAAAGAACCGGATGAAATTGCGGAAACATCCATCCTTTTAGCGTCGCCTAATTTCATAATCGCGCCGTCGCCAAACTTTTCCTGCATCAATGAAATAAGTTGGTCAATATCTTTCGCTTTTTCGCCGTCTTTTTTAATTTCTTCTTTTTTTACCATAATTATATAAATTTAATTATTGTTGTTGATATATCACTTTTCTCGTTATTATAACCTCTTTTCCTAATAACCTCTTAACTTTAAATTCAATACTGTTAATGCCGGGCTCAAGCGTGAATTCTTTTTGAAAATAACCATTTTTGTCGGTCGGAATTTCTTCGTTATTTACCATTAACTTATCCTGCGGGTCAACGAGGCCTCTTAATTCAATAAAAGAAATATCGGTTATGAAATTATCCGCCGAAGGATTATTTATTTCAAGCGATGGCGCCCCTAAAAATTGGCCGGCTTTAAAGAATAAAAAAATTATAACAAAAATTCCCAAAATCGCAAAAATCAAATTGCGTTTTTTAAAACGTTTTAAGGCAAAACGATTTTGAGGCAGTTTATCGGCCTCCCCCGAAGTTTTCAAATTCAAATTCTTTTTATAAACCTGCCAAAGCTCATCGCCGTCCAAATTGAGAACCTCGGCAATTTTTATAAGATAGCCGCGGACGTAAGGTAAAGCAGGAAGCTGTTCAGGTTCCTCGTT
>JBBUDV010000021.1:1744-3279 GCA_038057075.1 Patescibacteria group bacterium | reverse complement strand
CAAGATTTAACATAGTAAAACCGAAGAGAGTCAAAAAATCGGAATTTAAAAAAATGACGGCGCAAGCGAAAAGTCATGAACATGCTCACGAACATATTCATAAACACGAACCGACTTATGTGGAAGATAAAGCGAAAGACGTTAAAGCAAAAGAAAAACCGAGTATTTTAAAACGAATATTTAGAAGAAAGGTCATATAAATAAACATGGGACAAAAAATTAATCCAAATTCATTTAGATTGGGAATCATTAAGGATTGGAATGCGAGATGGATGCCTAAAAAACTTCATTTTAAAAACTTCCTGGAAGAGGATGTTTTATTACGAGAAATTATTGATGAAAAAATCGGTCAGGCCGGAATTGATAAAGTTGTCATTGAAAGAGTCGGCGACGGCGTTAAAATTTTTATTAAAGCCGCGAAGCCCGGCTTAATTATCGGCCGCGGCGGTAAAGGCATTGAAGACCTTAAAAATATTCTCGGGAAAAAAATTAACGCTTTCAGAATAAGAAAAGAATTGAAAAAACTTTCCGGTTTGAGTTTGAATATTGAGGAACTGAAAAGAATGGAAATTTCGGCAACCATTGAAGCGCAAAACATCGCCAGGGAATTGGAAAAAAGAATGCCGTTTAGACGCGTCATTAAAAAACATATGGAAAGTATTTTACAGCATCGGGAAGTCAAAGGCGCAAAAATTAAAGTTTCCGGCAGGTTGAACGGCGGGGAAATTGCCAGAAAAGAGATGTTGGCAAAAGGAAAAATCCCGCTTCAGACATTAAGAGCCGACATTGATTATGGCGAAGCAACGGCGTTTACCACTTACGGCACCATCGGCGTTAAAGTTTGGGTAAACAAGGGAGAAATTTTCGTTGATAAAATCGGCTTAAATGAAAAGGGAAAAGTAAAAAAATAAAATTTTAATTTTAAACATGTTATTGCCCAAAAAAGTAAAACATAGAAAATGGCATAAAGGAAAATCAAAAACCAGAATGGTTGAGACCAGAGGGTTGGAGCTTAGCTTCGGCAGCTTTGGACTTCAAGCGTTGGGTGCAGCTTGGATTAATTCAAGGCAGATTGAAGCCGCCAGAAAAGCCATTACGCATTTTATTAAAAGAGGCGGTAAAGTCTGGATAAGAATTTTCCCTGACAAGCCGATTACAAAAAAACCGCCTGAAGTCACCTTGGGCGGCGGCAAAGGAGCGGTTGACCATTATGTTTTTCCGGTCAGACCGGGTAGAATTTTATTTGAGATGGACGGCGTCAGCGAGGAAATGGCTCGTGAAGCGTTAAGAAGAGCCGGACACAAACTTCCGGTTAAAACGCGAGTCGTCGTCAAATAATATTTACGTTTATATTAAAAACAATGAAGAAACAGGATTTTCAACAATTAAAAAATAAAGCGACAGCCGAACTTCAAAAAGACCTCAAAACTTATCAGGAAAAATTGAGGAATTTGAAGTTTGATTTGGCTGTTGGTAAAGTAAAGAACATCGGCGAAATAAAAAACGTTAAAAAAGCGATAGCGAAAATTTTAACC
>JBBUDV010000021.1:0-1644 GCA_038057075.1 Patescibacteria group bacterium | reverse complement strand
AAATTAAAATGAAAAGAAAATTAAAGGGAACGGTCGTTTCCGACAAAATGAATAAGACCAGGATTGTCGCCATTGAAAGAATGAAAAAGCATCCGAAATACCAGAAGTATTACAAAATAACCGCCAGATTCAAGGCACATGACGAAAATAACGAATATAAAATCGGCGATCAGATTATTATTGAAGAAACCAAACCGCTTTCAAAAGATAAAAGATGGCGGATAGTTGGAAAAATTTAAATTTATGATTCAAGAACGAGCGATATTAAAAGTGGCGGACAATTCGGGCGCTAAAATCATCCGCTGTTTTAGAATTCTGGGAGGAACCAGAAAGCGTTACGCGGAAATCGGCGACGTTATAGTGGCTTCGGTTCAGGTAGCCGAACCCAGAAAAACCGTTAAGAAAAAAGATATTGTCCGCGCGGTTTTGGTAAGACAAAAGAAAGCCATGAGAAGATTTGACGGTTCTTATATTCGTTTTGACGAGAATGCGGCGGTTTTAATAAACGTTAAAAAAGAGCCGGTTGCGACCAGAATTTTCGGTCCCATTCCGAGGGAATTAAAAGAAAAAGGTTTTGAAAAAATAGTAACAATGGCCGAGGAAATCGTATAAACCAACAAAGCAAAGCGATGAAGATAAAAAAAGGCGACAATATAAAAATTATAAAAGGCAAGGATAGAGGCAAGACCGGAAAGGTGTTGAAAACTTTTGTTAAAGAAAATAAAGTTTTGGTTGAGGCATTAAATTTATTTAAAAAGCGCGTTAGACCGAAACGACAGGGAGAAAAAGGAGAAATTGTAACCGTGCCTAGACCGGTTCCGGCTTCAAATGTGATGCTGGTTTGTCCGGGTTGTAAAAACGCGGTCAGAATTGGCTATTCCATTGAGGGCGACGTTAAAAAGAGAATTTGTAAAAAATGTCAATCAAGAATTGATTGAATAACATGAAAGATTTAAAACTAAAAGAAAAATATAATAAGGAAGTTGTCGTTAAAATGAAGGAAAAGTTCGGATATAAGAATGATTTGGCGGTTCCCAAATTGGAAAAAGTTGTCATTAATTTAGGCGTTGGCAGAATGAGCCAACAACAGAATTTTAGCGACAAAATTCTTCCGGAACTTATCAAAGAATTGGCTTCAATAACCGGACAGAAACCGAAAAACGCTCCGGCTAAAAAATCAATTGCCGGTTTCAAAATAAGACAAGGCCAAATCGTCGGTTTAGTGATGACGTTGCGCGGCGGCCGAATGTATGATTTTATGGATAAGCTGATTAAAATTGTTTTTCCGCGGGTCCGCGATTTTCGCGGGGTGGATTTGAAAAATGTTGATAAAAACGGTATTCTTTCTGTTGGTTTTAAAGAACATGTTGTTTTTCCGGAGGTAAGCAGTGAAACGTCAAAATACGATTTTGGTTTGGAAGTGACTGTTGTTCCAAGCTTTAAAAATCGTGAGCAGGCAATGGAATTATATAGATTATTAGGAATGCCGTTTAAAAAATAAAGTAAAAATAGATTAATTTGAAACATGGCTAAAAAATCCGTAATCGCGAGAGCGAATAAAAAACCAAAATTTTCAACCCGAATTGTCAGGCGATGTTTTCGCTGCGGTCGGAAGCGCGGATATATGGGGGATTTCGGATTGTG
>JBBUDV010000020.1:0-4922 GCA_038057075.1 Patescibacteria group bacterium | reverse complement strand
CCGCCCATTGATTGCCAAATCAAGCCGAAACGGGTTGCGTCAGCGCCATATTTTTCAATCAAAGTCATCGGGTCAATCCCCGTTCCCAATGATTTTGACATTCTTTTACCGTCTTTGGTTAAAATAGTGGCATGAATAATAACATCGCTAAAAGGCGCTTTATTCATAAATTCCATTCCGGAAAAAACCATTCTGCCAACCCATAAATTTATAATATCCCTGGCAGTTGAAAGAACATTGGTAGGATAAAATTCTTTTAAATCTCCCGTTGGTTGAGGCTTGCCCGCCGTAGTTTTAACGGAGGCGGGCCACCCAAGCGTGGCAAACGGCCAAAGAGCCGATGAAAACCACGTATCCAAAACATCTTCAGAACCTTCAATTGGAATTTTATGGCCCCACCAAATTTGTCTTGAAATACACCAATCCTTTACCTTACTTAACCAATCCAAATAAACTTTTTCCCATCTTTTGGGATGAAATTTCACTTTTCCGCTTTCAACGGCTTTAATCGCCAACTTTGCCAATTCACCCATTTTCAAAAACCATTGCAAAGACGGAAGCGGCTCAACCGCGCTGCCGCAGCGATAACATTTGGCAACGCTATGAATATAATCTTCTTCTTTTTCTAAAAGTCCCAGTTTTTTTAATTCTTCCACAACTTTTTCGCGACATTCAGCAATTTTTAAACCACTGTAAATTTCACCGGCTTCAGCGGTCATTTTACCCCTTTCATCTATTATTTTGTAAATTGGCAGATTGTGCCTTTGCCCAATTTCCGCGTCCGTAAAGTCATGCGCGGGAGTAACTTTTACCGCGCCGGTACCAAACTTTTCGTCAATTAAAATATCGGCGATAATCGGAATTTCCCTGTTTTGTCTGCCTTCGGTAGATCTCTCGGAGAGAGAAATCGGCAAAATAGCAGTTTTGCCGATAAAATCTTTATACCTTTTATCTTTGGGATTTACGGCAATAGCAGAGTCCCCTAACATTGTTTCCGGCCGAGTTGTGGCGACCGTAATATAGTTATCAGTTATTAGTTTTTGGTTATTAGTTATTTTAATCGGATACTTTATGTAATACAATTTGCCTTTTTCCTCTTCATATTCCAATTCCAAATCAGACAAGCTTGTTCCGCATCTCGGACACCAATTTACAACCCGTTCGCCCTGATAAATCCATCCTTTATCGTAATAACGCTTAAACGCTTCTTGGACCGCTTTTGAATAATTTTCATCCATTGTAAAAGCAGTGCGCGACCAATCGCAGGAAGCCCCGATTTTTTTAAGCTGGTCCAAAATAATGTCTCCATATTTTTCTTTCCACTCCCAAACTTTCTCAAGAAATTTTTCCTTGCCGAGCTGATGTCGGCTTATCCCCTCTTTTTTCAATTGCTTTTCAACCACGTTTTGCGTGGCGATACCCGCATGGTCGGTACCCGGAATCCAAAGCGTTTTATAACCTTCCATTCTTTTTTTGCGAATTAAAATATCCTGAATGGTCGCGTTTAAAGCATGCCCCATATGCAAACTACCGGTAACATTGGGCGGCGGCAAACAAATAGTAAAAGAACCTTTTTTACATCTTTCCGGACTCCGACGACTTCCAGTGTCGGAGCCCCGACTGCAAAGCACGTCGGGGTTAAAATAACCGGATTTTTCCCAAAGTTTGTAGATTTTATCCTCTACGTTCTTTGGGTCGTAGGGCCTTGAAAATGCGTCATTCATAAAATTTTACCTAATCGCGTCTATATAGATTTTTGTCAGATTAGGAGCAATAAATTTAATATCAACGCTTTTAGGAAAAATAATCCTAAAACTTTTTTCGTCGGTCGGATTGAAATTTTCCAGTTCGGTTTTGGAAGCGGCCATCATGACCCCATATTGGTCAAACACAAAGCCATTAATTATTGTTTTTGAAATTACAATTGTATCGGAATTTTTGATTACGCCGTCAATATTCAAAGGATACACAGCGGAAGTTTGAGAAGCCGATGCCTGAATTTTCGCGATTTGGGAATTTACGGATTCCAATGTTTTGGTATTAAAAGAACCTGTCGCAGGAGAAATGCCATTGGCTTTTTGATATTTAATCAAAGAATTTTGAGTCGTTTTATTAAAAATATTGTCGGGTTCGCCGGTGAAATATCCTTGTGATTTTAAATAATCCTCAAGATATTTAACATCCTCGCCTTGAGAACCAACGGACAGAATCCGCGTAAAATTATAAAAAGGAATCAAACCCTGTTGAGGGCTGTAAATCGCGGTTTTAAATTCCTTAAGAACAATGTTTGGTTTTGGAAAATCGCTTTTTGACTTCCAAACGTAATTTGAAAAATCAAGTTCGGCGCGGCCGAAATCACTGGACTTCATGTCAATCGGCTGCAATAGATATTTCAGTTCGGAAGTGTAAATAAAAGAATGGTCGGACACTGTTAAAATTTTATAGCCGCCTTTATCAAAAACATTAAAAGTATAAATAAAATCGGAAGTGGTATAATTTAAATTAGGATTTTTAATTTCCGCGACTAAAATAATTTTATTCTCGCCGTTAGAAAAATTCTTTATCCAGTTAAATTTCAACGGCTGAGCGTATTTTTGTTCGCAGGGAATACAAGAACCGCCGCAATCAACACCTGTTTCATTACTATTTTGTTTATTGTCAAAACAGCTTGAAGCGGGCTTTAAAAACAAAAAATAAATCGCCAAAATAACCGAAAGAACAACGCCTGCGTATATGCTTCCAAAAATAATTTGTTTTACTCTTCGCGGTTCCATTTATTTTTATTATAACGGCATTTTAAGCAATAAAAAAGAGGGATAGTTCCCTCTTACGATTATTAAATAAAAAAAAGCCGGCGAACCCTACTTTCCCCATAAATGAGTATCATCGGGACCATGAGATTTCACTATCCTGTTCGGAATGGGAAGGAGTGGTACCCTCATGGCTTAATCACCAGCCATTTAATTTTAATTTAAAAATTTATTTTGTCAAAGTTTCTAACGGGGTCAACAAAAATTCCATTTTCTGGGTAAAATTCCGCCAAAATTCTCTTTTTTAAAACATTAGAGAAAAAGATAATTTGGTTTATTAGTATCTCTCGGCTAGCTTACGCAACTTTTAACTTATAACTTATAACTCATAACTTGCGATTACTCGCTTGTTATTTGTTATTTATTATTTGTTATAGGTTACGCTCGCGACGCGCATTACTGCGCTTACACCTGAGACCTATCAACGTGGTAGTCTTCCACGAACCTTTCGTCCGCCCGAAGGCGGACAACGATACCTAATCTTGGGATGGGCTTCGCACTTAGATGCTTTCAGCGCTTATCCCTTCCGAACATAGCTACCCGGCGCTTCACTTGGTAGCAAAGCCGGTAGACCAGAGGTTCGTTCAACCCGGTCCTCTCGTCACGTATTCACATATCACTATGTGCGCAGACTATATCTTCACCCATTCGCCAACTGACAAATTAGGGTGTCGGCATATTATAATGGTTCAAAAACCACTATCCTTCCATCCGCTCATAAGCAGATTGGAAAAGTCGTTACGGGGTCAAACCTAAAACTTTCAATAGTTCCTTTTTTGTCCGCTTTTTCTTTGAAACATAATTATCGGATTGAATTTGAACAATATTAGCAACTAATATCTTTAAATTTTTTTCCTTTAAATTGTCCTTCTGAAGCAAAATAACGGATTTCAAAAGAATTTCCGCCTGTTTTTTCTTGAATTTGATAAACGGCAGCAAATTTTTAAGAATTTTCTCGGTTTGTTTAAAACCGTTAATCCTTAATTCGCTCATTCCGTCATTTCTTTTTGACAGATAGCCGATGCCCAAAATTTTTCGTATCCAGAAAAGCGGTTTTTCATGCCGCGAATCCTGATAAAAGCAAATTGTGGCCATAAATCGATAATTCGACTTAAAGCCGTCTTTCCGCTTTTTTATTTGGAGCATCAAGCTTCCATCGCCATCAAGAAAACCAGCGATATATGCTAAATGAATTTTAGATTGACTTCCCACGATATTGCCTTAATTAATTTTGGTCCTCAAGTAAATTGTACTATTATTGTTGGACCGCAACAATAATGGTTATCAACGGATTCAAAATTATTGAGGTTTCATCGTTATTAGCCGAATTGTCATCCCGCATTACTGCGGAAAGTAGCAATTACTTACTAGGGTCAACTTCCCTCAAGTATCAACGCCTCTAACAGATAGAGACCAACCTGTCTCACGTATATTATCACTTATCACTAAATGTATGGACTATCCCATCACCCTAATTTTATTAGGGGATCGACGTATAAATTACCTTCAAAAAGATAATTTGTTTGATTTTTTTATAAAAAAATCAAAACAGTCTCTACGGGGTTAATAAATTCTTTTTTTACGCTTTTTAGAATAATTTAAAACTCTAAATTGCTCAATTTTATCGGTTAATGACAAAAAATCTTTTTTATTTACTATTTCAGATTTTTTATTCAAAACCTCAATCATTAATTGCGCTTGTTTTTGTTTTAAGCGGAGAAATGGGATTGTTTTATTAAGCAGAAATCTTATTTCCGCTTCTTTCCCAATAACCCACTCAATAATTCCATCATTTCGTTTTCGAATATATCCTAATTTATACTCCTTTTGAAATTCAATCATTTTCTTTTCCTCTTTTTCAGATTGAAAGAAAACAATTAACGGAGCAATTTGATATCCAAAACGATACGTGGAATTTGGTTTTACACGGACATAGATACTTCCATCTCCGTCTAAAAATCCCGCTAAATAAGCCCAATTAACCATAAAAGAATTTACAACTTCCCTCGGTATTATCCTAGCATATGACAGGTTAATGTTTAATGATAGGACTTCACCGATATGAGTCGATTTGTCAGCTCAAAATTACTTTTGAGCGCCGCCGTGTGTTCT
>JBBUDV010000019.1:0-8813 GCA_038057075.1 Patescibacteria group bacterium | reverse complement strand
TCCGGGGACTAACATTAACTCTGGTAGTTCATATTTTAGACCCGATCCTTCTGGCAAGCTTCTTGATGTCTATTCTGCAAATAATGAATCTGTACTGAACCTAATATCAAATCAAGATGCGAGTGGAGCACATCTTGGTGGAATTTATTTCACAAGGTCAGCTGGCGCCACTGATGCTCATATGAATGTTGCTGGTATCCAAAGCAGGCAGGTAGGTACGGGAATATATGCAGGTGGCGAGCTTTGGTTTTTTACTAAAAGATGTTTATATGGTGTTGTAACTGATGAAGCAAGAATGGTCATAAAAGACACTGGCAACGTCGGCATCGGGACGACGGCACCGGGAAACATTTTAAGCATTGTTCAAGATTCCGCCAGTGATCCAATAGCAGATGCCTGGACAGTGTACAGCAGTAAAAGATGGAAAGAAAATATCTCTCCGCTTAACAATTCTTTGGACAAAATTATGCAATTACAAGGAGTATCTTTTAATTGGAAAGCTGATGGAAAATATGACATTGGTTTAATAGCGGAAGACGTTGGTAAAATCGTCCCAGAAGCCGTAGAATACGAAAAAAATGGCATAGACGCAAAAAGCGTTGATTATAATAAAATCATTCCGTTATTGATAGAATCTGCTAAGGAGCAACAGAAACAAATTGACGATCTCAAAGCGGAAGTGGAGGCGATTAAAAATAAGTAAGTTCAAATAATCGCCGACAGGTTAAAATATGACTGGTATACTTAAGTATACCAGTCATATTTTATTTATATATATTTCACACGATATGCGACAGCCGCGCCCTAATTAGCCGCGCATTGGCAAAACATCCTATCGAGGTTCAACCTCGATATATTAAACAATATATATAACATACGGAAGTAACCCAAACCACTCTAATACATTAGAGCGGCGTGTATGGGAGATAAAACAACATAAAGAAAAAAGTTGGGCGGATATGAAAAGCGTCCAGTTCATCCACTCTAATACATTAGAGTGGATTGTGGTATTATAAATTTATGAGCAGTACGGGAAAGAAATATTTTTCAGAGGAGTTTAGGGCGGCGATTTGGAAACCCTTAATTTGCGGCGTAAAAGAAGCAAAAACAGATAAAGAGTTTGTGAATTTTTTGGATAAAATATTGACTCCTCAAGAAAAAATCACCATTGAAAAGCGTTTGGCGATTTTATTTTTGTTGCCCCAAGGGAAAAGCTATAAAGAAATAAGCGATATTGTTGATACTCATTATTCCACCATTAGTTTCGTTAAAAAGGGTTTTAAAAAAAGCGTTAAGAAACCAAAACAAAATAATTATTTAAAAAAAGAAGAGGATTTGTTTGATTTTGCAAAAAAGAAGAAATTTCCAACATTTAGACCATACCGTTTTATTCCGAAAAGCAAACGTAAATAATATTTTTGTGTAAATATGTGTAAATATGTGTAAATATAGCTGTGTTCGCCGCTCTAATACATTGGAGCGGCGCGGCGTGATAATTTTTCTTACGAAACAGAATAAAATTCCGATTGTGGAATATACGCCTTCGGAAATGAAACTGAATATTGCTGGAAGCGGCAACGCGGATAAAAAAACATAATAGATATAAAATAGATATAAAGAAAAAATAGGCGAAAAGAGTTCAGTTCAACCACTCTAATACATTAGAGTGGTTGAACTGAACTTGAAATACACAAAATACATAAATTATTATTAATTATTATTCGTTTATTCCGCTATTTGATTGATTAGGCGTTTGTAAATAAGGTAGAAATCAGAACTTGATAATTTAAAAATATTCCGGTATTATTTTAGAATGTTAACGAAACGCCAAAAACAGAATGTGATGAGAGATTTTTCCGTTCACGAGAAGGATACGGGTTCGGCTGAAGTTCAAATCGCTATGCTTTCCAAACAAATTGCGGAACTTGCCGACCATCTCAAAAAACATAAAAAAGACAACCACTCCAGAAGGGGGCTTTTAAAAATGGTCAGCAAAAGGAAAAAACTGCTTAATTATTTATCCCAAACTAACGAAAAGAGCTACGAGAAGGTGATTAAAAAATTGGGGCTTAAAAAATAATTAAATTTATGTTTAGCGAAGTATGAGATACAAAGACCAGAGAATCGGAATTTTAATTGACGTTCAAAACCTGTATCACTCCGCCAAGAATCTTTATCACGGCAGAGTTAATTACAGGGAACTTATCAAAAATCTTATCAGCGGCAGACATTTGATTCGCGCTTTGGGTTATGTTGTAAAAAGCGAGGAAGCTACCGGCGAGGCGTCTTTTTTTGAGGCCTTGGAAAATGCCGGAGTGGATTTGCGGATGAAAGATCTTCAGATTTTTCCCGGAGGCGCCAAGAAAGCCGATTGGGACGTGGGTATGGCCGTTGACGCCATCAGAATGGCTGATTTTCTTGATGTGATAATTCTTGCGACCGGCGACGGCGATTTTATACCGCTTGTTGAATATCTGAAATGGGGCAAAGGAAGAATTGTTGAAGTGGCGGCTTTCGGAAAAACCACTTCTTCAAAATTAAGAGATACGGCGGATACGTTTATTGATTTGGAAAAAATGCCGAAAATTTTATTAAGAAAATAAAAATTGAAAAAATTAAGGTAAAATATAAAAAGCATCAAAAAATCCCGCTTTAGTATTTACTGAAGCGGGATTTTTATTTCATACTGTATTAGTGCGCTAACATAGTATAAAAAATGCTTTGGTATAAAAAGTAAAAACAAATTCTACTATCTTTAAAGATAGTAGTGGTATAGTGTACTATACCACCGGCAGTTTATTTGCTATTTTGGCGGGTTTTCAGTATTCTTATAAAAGTAAAAATTTAATAAATAATGCGATTCTAATCTGCGAATCCATTCGAATGCTGCGAATATGGTTTATGTCATCCCGAATTTATTTCAGGATCTAATAAAAATTATAATTATGGATTCCGAATCAAGTTCGGAATGACAGAGAGGAGATAATTAAATGACAGAGAGTAGATAATTAAATGACAGAGAGTAGATAATTAAATGACAGAGAGTAGATAATTAAATGACAGAGAGTAGATAATTATTAGAAGTATTCGAGTGCATTTGTAGTTTGGTATCACATTGGTTTTGTAGTATGCAAGGAAAAAAAGAATTCTCGCTTGAGGTCGCTGGTAAACCGTTTAAATTTACGGTTTCAAGGTTGGCCGAACAAGCCACATCGTCAATTATCGGCCAATACGGCGACACATCGGTTTTGGCGACAGTGGTGATGGGGAATAAAGACAGGGAAATAGATTATTTCCCTTTGTCGGTTGATTATGAAGAAAGATTTTACGCGGCCGGGAAAATCATCGGCAGCAGATTTATGCGTCGCGAAGGCCGTCCGTCGGAAGACGCAATTTTATCAGGCAGGTTGATTGACAGGACAATCCGCCCGCTTTTTAACGGCAAAATGCGTCGCGATATCCAGATTGTTATTACTATTCTTTCTTATGACGAACAAAACGACCCGGATTTTGTGGCTTTGACGACCGCGTCCGCGGCCTTGGCAATTTCCGAAATTCCATGGGACGGTCCCGTTGCCGGCGTAAAAATAGTGAAAAAGAAATCCGGCGAGCTGGTTATCAATCCGACTAATGAAGAACTTGAGAATAAAGATAATATTTCATTTGATGCCTTTGTCAGTGGAACCGGAGATAAAATTAATATGATTGAATTCGCGGGCAATGAATCAAAAGAAGACGAGATAATTGAGGCCTTTGGCCAAGCGCATGAAGAGATTAAAAAAATTATCGCTTTTCAAAAGGACTTGGTTTCAAAAATCGGCAAATCGAAAGTCCAAATTGCTTTAGTTGAACCGAGCGAAGACGTTAAAATAAAAGTCCGCGAATTTTTGAAAGACAAACTTGAAGCCGTGCTTTACATAAAAGACAAAGCCGAACAACATAAAAAACAACACGAGCTCATTGAAAACCTTAGGGGTCATTTGAAAACCGAAGGAATTGAAGAATGGTTCGGCGTGGAACTTTTATTTGACGAGGAAATTGACGCCATTGTGCACAAAAACGTTTTAGAAAAAGATTTACGTCCGGACGGCAGGAAACTTGATGAGGTCCGGCCGCTTGAAACCGAAGTTGGTTTGTTTAAGCGTTTACATGGTTCAGGTTTGTTTATTCGCGGCGGCACGCAAGCGCTTGCCGTTACCACTTTGGCGGCTCCGGGTTCGGAACAATTAGTTGAGACAATGGAACAATCCTACAAAAAAAGATTTATGCTGCATTATAATTTTCCTCCGTATTCTACGGGAGAAATTGGAAGAGTCGGCGCTCCGGGCAGACGTGAAATCGGCCACGGCGCTTTGGCTATAAAAGCTATCAGCCCAATGATTCCGTCAAAAGAAGAATTTCCTTACATAATCAGAGTTGTGTCCGAGGTTTTGGCTTCAAACGGTTCTTCGTCAATGGCGACCGCTTGCGCGGCGTCAATGTCTTTGATGGACGCCGGCGTGCCGCTCAAAAACGCGGTCGCGGGAATCGCAATGGGACTTATAATTAACCAACAACCAACAACTAACAACCAACAACATAAATATAAAATACTTACAGATATTCAAGGGCCGGAAGACCATTATGGCGATATGGATTGTAAAATCGCGGGCACGAACAAGGGCGTAAACGCCATGCAGATGGACGTGAAAGTTGAAGGGGTGACCGTGGATATTTTAAAGGAGACATTGGAGCAGGCGAAAAAAGCGCGTTTGGAAATTCTGGAAGTTATGAATAAGGCGATTGCCAAGCCGCGCGAAAATGTTTCAAGTTTCGCTCCGGTAATTATGACTCTTAATATTGACCCGGAAAGAATCGGCGAAGTCATCGGACCCGGAGGGAAAATAATCAATAGCATTATTGCCGAGACCGGCGCCACTACTATAGACATTGAACAGACAGGATTGGTATTTGTTGCCGGTCCGGACAAGGCAAAAGCCGAAGCGGCCGTGAATATTATCAAATCAATAACAAAAGATTTTCAAATCGGAGAAATTGTTGAAGGGCCGATTGTGAGAATTTTGGAATTTGGCGCCATCGTTGATTTGGGCGGCGGCAAAGACGGCATGGTCCACGTTTCCGAACTTAAAGAAGGGTTTGTGAAAAAAGTTGAGGATGTCGTCAAAATCGGAGATTTTGTCAGGGCGAAGGTGGTAAAAGTTGATAACGGAAGGATTGGGTTGTCTATAAAGGCGCTGGGCAATAACGCGGGATAATTAAAAAACCGCTCGGGTTAACCCGAGCGGTTTTGGTCTCCGCAAGGCCGAAGGTCTTGCGGAGACCTTGATATTAGTTTGATTTTATTTCAATTTTTTCGTTAATCTTGATTTTAATCTTGATACCTTATTTTTATTAATAAGGTTTACTTTAGCAGATTTATCAAGTTTTTTATAAACCTGCGGCAATAATTTTATCGCTTCTTCCTTTTTCCCTTCCGCAATGAGGTTTTTGTATTTTTTAATAACCGTTTTCAATTCGGTTTTTCTTTTAATGTTTATTTCTCTTCGCTTTGCGCTTTGGCGCATGGCTTTTTTCGCTGATTTTGTTCTAGGCATGTCAGTAAATTAAAAATTTAATAATATATGTTTATTGTTATATTTTACAAAAATACTTATTAAAGTCAAATTTATATAAAATTAAGAGCGTTATAAATATTATAAGTGATGTCTTGTTCGTAAAAATTAGCGATAGCAGATTTTTACGAACAAGAGTTTTGTAAATATTAGTTAGAATTTGACTAAGAGTGTTGTTTCTGAGAAACTAAGGCAGATCGTTTTATTGTGAATAAGGGAGGTAAATATGAAAACGAAAAAAGGCAGCGCGGCGGAAAAAGAAGGTGTTATTTACAAACCCAATCCATCCGTTGAGATGAACATTGTTGCTGAGACGGATTGGAAAAAAACTTTTGATAATCCACCGGTACACGATAAACCACATGATTATTAAATTAAGATAGGAGGTGGGGCTATGATAAAAATCACAAAAAAAATGATAAAAGACAAAAAGAAAAGGAAATCTTTTAAAGGTGGACTCCGACCGATCACTAATGTCGATACTATGACGCTCGGTGATGATGAAAATTGGAAAAATACTATCGCCGACCCCAGAATTTCCAGCAGAGGAAAGGTTTTTTAAAATCCGGGTTACTCCGGATTTTTATTTTATAAATTTTGCTTGAATTTAGGTTTTAGATATATAATAAATTAATTAATAACTAAAAATGATTTACTTAATTTACGGAAAATTAATTCATAAGAATCTTGTTTTTATCGTGGTTGAAATCGGAGGCATCGGGTATAAAATTTTTGTTTCTCAAAGAACTTATAAAGAGCTGCCCAAAAACGGAACAAAAATAAAAGTTTTTTGTTATCACAGGATTAAACAAGAGGAAATTCCCGAGCTTTACGGATTTTTAAGTGAAAAAGAACTGGAAATTTTTGAGCTTCTTATTTCTATCAGCGGCGTGGGGCCGAAGTCGGCTTTAAGCATTTTAGGAGTTGTAAAATTGGATAAATTTTTAGCGGCCGTTCAACAAGGCCGGGCGGACTTGATTTCAAAATCATGGGGCATTGGCAAGAAAAAAGCGGAACGGATTATTTTAGAACTCAAGGGAAAAATCAAAAACATCAAGATTCACGGCGAAATAGCTCTTTTGGAATCGGACAATGATTTAGAATCGGCTTTGAAAAATCTCGGTTACAAACAGAAAGAAATTGAACATACTTTGAGCAGTATTCCCGAAAAAATCAAAAAAATCGAAGAGCGTCTTAAACTGGCTTTGAGATTTCTAAACAGGAAATAATTTTTATATATGGGCTTTTTCAAAAGACATTTTTTGAATTTCAGAAAATTTGCCGTAATGACGCTGGTTTTTTATTTCGCGTTTTCGGGCGTCAGCAATGCCGCCGTTGGCCCGACTGACTTGAAAAGAATGATTGAGCAAAAATCTTTGCAGCTTCAGGACATAATGAATCAAATCCGCGAAAATGAAGAAAAATTAGAAGGCGTCCGTGAGGACAAAAGCACGCTTCAAAGCGAACTTAAAAGGCTTCAGACGGAAATAAAACGGTTAACTTTAGGAATTAAATCAAGCGAAATCACAATTGAAAAACTCGGTTTTGAAATTGAATCGTTGCAATACGACGTTGTTGAACTGGAAAGAAAAATTACCGTTGAAAAAGAAGCGATAATAGAAACGTTAAGAGAGCTTCAGATAAAAGACGACGAGCCGCTGCTGATAACGTTTTTAAAAAATAACAGTTTGGCGGAAAGCGTTTTCGCGGCCGAAGGCCTGGCCAATTTAAGCGGCAAATTATCAACCGAGATTAACGAAATGAAGGTTTTAAAAGAGCAATTGAACGAGAAATTGTCGGAGTCGTCCAAAAAGAAGAAAAATAAAGAAGTTGAAAACATAAATTTTAAAAACAAAAAACTGATAGCCGCCGACACCCAAAAAGAAAAGCAAACGTTTTTAAGCAGGGCTGAAAATCAGGAAAAAAAATATCAGCAAGAACTTGAGGAATTGCAAAAATTACAGGACGAAATTTCGGAAGAAATAAATCTATACGAAGAAGAATTGCGGCTGAAAATTGACCCGTCGGCCCTGCCTGCCAGCCGGCCCGGCGTGTTGGAGTTGCCGATATTTATACCGCCTGCCAGATTAAGCCAGAAATATGGAAGCACCCCGTATGTCAGAAGACAGGGCCGCACTTGGCATAACGGCATAGACCTGGCCGCGTCGTTGGGAACGCCGATGGCGGCGGCTGAAAGCGGAAAGGTAATAGCCGTGGGCGACCAGGATAATTATCGGGTTAACGGCAGAAAAACGTGCTATAAAGCCGCTTACGGAAAGTTCGTGATGATTAAGCATGAAAACAATTTAACTACTCTTTACGCGCATCTTTCGCGTTGGATTGTTAATGTCGGCGATACGGTTGAAAGAGGTCAGGTAATCGGCTATGTCGGAAGCACCGGCCGCTCTACCGGCCCGCATCTCCATTTCGTGGTTTACGCCACTCAAACGATTCCTCCGGCAAGGCCGGAATATCCCGAAGGGACAAGATCTTCCAATCTTTGCGGCCCTATGCCCGTAGGTGGCGACTTAAATCCTTTGAATTATCTTGCCATATAATTTTAATTTATGATTGAAAAAATTCTCCGTTTTCTGGAAAAACTTATTCCTAAGCCGATTTATCAAAAGCTTCAGCCGGTTTATCATTATATTTTGGCCGCTTCGGCTGCTTTTATATACGGCTTTCCTTCAAAAAAACTTTATGTCATCGGCGTTACCGGCACTAAAGGCAAAACCACGACCTGTAATTTGATTGCGCAGATTTTAAATTACGCAGGTTATAAAACCGGCATGGCGACCACCGTTAATTTCATAATCGGCGAAAAAGAATGGCAAAATGAAACTTCAAAAACGATGCTTGGAAGATTTCAATTGCAGAGATTGCTGTCGCAAATGGCGAAAGAAGGATGTCGCTACGCGGTCATTGAAACGTCTTCAGAAGGAATTATCCAGCATCGCCACAAGTTTATTGATTATAATATGGCTGTTTTCACCAATTTGGGCGAAGAACATCTGGAAAGGCACGGAGGTTTTGAAAACTACCGCAGGGCCAAAGTAAAACTTTTTGAAAAAATTGTTGTCAAAGAAAACGGCGTAGGGGTTTATAACGCCGACGACGAAAACGTTAAATATTTTTTGGAGCCGAAAATCGCCAAACAATACATTTACAGCTTGCATTGTCCGAAAGTTAAAACCGGAATTG
>JBBUDV010000018.1:0-24390 GCA_038057075.1 Patescibacteria group bacterium | reverse complement strand
GCCGGTTCGATGTTATGGCTCCGCAAAAAAGACACATAACTGTTTACGGTATGCGTCTTGCCGGACCCGGGCTCGCCGGTTAAAAAAACATTCGCGCCGGATTTCAATATTAATAGCGCTTGGGATTGAGTCATATTAATATTTTATCACAAAAAGTATATATCCTGTCCGTAACCTCCAATTCCAAGATATTCTACTTCCCCTTTCAAAATAGCTTCATATGGTTTACACGCAAAGCAACCCGCGCCCCCGCGAGGACAGTCGTAAACCTTTTTCTCTCGGGCAACTTTAACTTGCAAAGCAACGGCGAGCACTTTTTTTCTTGCCTCATCAATATCGGGCAAAGCCATATCAACAAGTCCATCATCTCTATCAAGATACCAATATGCCGCTCCGGAAACTTTACGGTTTTGCAAAGCATTTAAAAGTAAAAGATAAATTGGAAGCTGAAGAGAATCCCCGCTCTCATTGTGTTTGCCCGTTTTAAAATCAAGAATGCGAACACTGTCGTCTTGTTCAACGTATTCCAACCAATCAATCAACCCACATAAAATTATATTTTCTTCGTCAGAAAGAAAAAAATTCGGCGGCATATCATTATGGCCTTCTTTGAGGCGCACTATTTTTTGAGCGATTGGTCCCGGATTTTTTATAACTCGTTCTATCATGGCCTTGCCGCGAACTTTTGCTTCAAATTCCTCCGTGTCATTTTTAAATCCTCCCATCTTACCGGAAACTTTAGCCCATGCCTGTTCAAAGTCCGCTAAAAGATCGCGTTTGATTCTTTCGTTGAAAGGAATATTTTTTAATGGTTCAAGAGTAGAATGGACTGCCTGACCCAATGAAAGCGCCGGATTTACAATATTTATTTTTCGTCCCGTCTTGGGATCTTTGTAAACATTATGGAGATAATAAGCGCGGGGGCATTTCAAAAAATCCCCCATAGAAGAATGGGATACCCATATTGCCGTATATTTATCTTGCGCCATTTTTATTCGCTTAAATTAAATTTTTTAAAGTTTTCCAAATAGCGTACATCGCGTAGGTATCTAATTTACAATAAACGCAAAGATTCTTTATTTTTTCCGTTACTTCCTCATCGGTTAATTTTTTGTTTACAATTTTATTCCAAGTGTCGGAAGCGGTCGCCCCCTCTTGGATATCAAGCGCTTTATATGATAATTCCGGAGCAAGCGCGGACAAAACATATTTAATAGAGGTCTTGCCTTTAAAATCGGGATGAACAAAATGCTGTTCGGTGAAAATATCCCTTAAATCAACAATCCGACTATTCAAATCTTCCAAAAATTCTTTGTGCTTTGGATTGCGTTCCGCAAGTTCTTTGTTTCTTCCCATTTCAAAAGTTTTAAACCAAACCAAAACCGATCCCCTACTTGGCAAACCTTTTTTCAGAGCGTCAATAATCGCCTCGTCAGGATTTTTATTCTCTGTAAAAATAAACTCTGCGTGAGTTGGCTCATCTTTGTCTTGGTTAAAAATATGAAGTGAAAATTGAAATGGGATCTGATTAAACGGGCTATATCCAGTAAATCTTGGGATGGCCGCCGGAAAAGTTTCATAATCCAAAAAAGAAACTGGAACAGAAATTGTATTTAGAAAAGAACTTATTGCTTGCTTATCAATAAAAGTTTTCCCTGACTGTGTGGCATTAACTTGGTTTCTCTGCTTATCGCTTAGCTCAAACTCTTCGAGAACGTCGTGGATTGAAAAGATTCCATCATCAACCAATTTTTTAAGTTTCTTTTTTGACTGGCCGATACGCGTTATGTCGTGAACGCTATATTCCGGCACATGCGGATTGGAATAAGAAAAAGTGGTGCAATGCGCGCTTCTGCCGCGAGTAATGCAATCGCAAGAGCCAAAAGGTTCTTTTTCTTGAGATATATAATCATAAGCCGTTTTTATTTCAACAGCCACAGTATCGGCTATACCACGCACCCGTTCCGTAAAATCTTCTTTTTTAAAAAGTTGGTGAATATTCAGATTTTCTCCCCGGACATATTTACTGTTAAGCCTGATAAGAAAAAGCCTTCCGATGGGAATCTTGAGCTCTTTTAAAACCAAATATTGAAAAGCAATATCAAGCGAATATAATTCGTCTTTCGCTTTTTTATTTTCTCCGCTGTTTGAGGCCTTCACTTCGTACAAATCATAATTTTCAGCATCGGGATTCCAAACTAAAATGTCAGATATAACTTTATATAAGCCGGTTTCAAATACCGGCTGATAAATAACCTGTGCTTGCGATTCTATAAGTTTTTTCGTTTCTTCTGTAGCATTTCTGTCGGACAATAACACGCCACCCGGAAATAAATCGCGGGCGAGTTCGTCAACCTCATTGCCGGTTTCAATAATGCCCTGATCAAAAACCGATAACGGCTTTGTAAAATAAATATCTGGTTTATGAACTTTCAACCAGGCATTTTTCGCGCAGTCTTTGTATATAAGGTAGTCGGTTTTGGTTAGTTTCATAAATATCTATCTAATCAAGCGGCGCTTTTAGTAAAAAAACGAGCATACCCGACCAAGCCGCTTAGATCACCATACATTCCAAAAAGCCGGCTTGTTATATTTCACTTATTTCCGCTAAGCATAAAAATTTCTTCCGCAAGCGCGCCTGCGGCTCCGGGTTTTGAGAAATTTTTTGCCGCTTGACCCATTTGTTTAAGCTTTTCCGAATTTTTAAACAAAGTTTCAAGCTGATTTACTAGAATACTTTCTTTAAGATTTAATTCTTCAATGACTATTGTCGCGCCTGTTTTAGCATATTCATAGGCGTTTTGCTTTTGATGGTCCGATGCTGAATCCGCCAAAGGAATCAATAATGATGGCTTGCCCATTGCTGCAATTTCAAAAATAGAGCCGCTTCCCGCACGGGAAATAATCATATCAGCCGCGATATAAGCGTCTTTAATGTTTTCTTCAAAATAAGGAACTGTTTTATAAGATGTTTTTTGCGTTCCTAAATTATCCAACGAGACGTTAAGTTCCTTGTTGAATTCTTGAAAATTTTTCAATCCCGTTTGGTGCAACACCTGAAAACCTCCGGATATTAAATCATTGGCAACTCCAAGAAAAAAATCATTTACGCGAACCGAACCCGAAGAACCCCCCATAACAAGCAGTAACGGTTTTTGCGCGTCAAATCCTGAAATTTTTTTGGCCGCTTCCTGATTCAAATCGTCTTCTTGAACAAATAAAAAATTTCTTATCGGATTTCCGATTAAAGCTATTTTCTCCGCGACTTGTTGTTTTAAAAGCGGCTTTTTAAAGTAATTTACGAATGACTCCTGCGCTAAAGCGAAAGAAATCCCGATTTTTTGCGCGTATTTGCTTGAAATTAAATTTGTTAATCCTGCCACCGAGTCGGATTCGTGGATTATTATCGGAATGCGGTAAAATTTGCATACCCAAACCACGGGTAAAGCTCCTGTTCCTCCTTTAGACAATAAAACATCCGGCATTATAAAAAACACCTTCCAAAGGGCTTGAAACAACGAAAAAACAAGCTTGGGAACGGCTATTATATTTCTAAGGTCAAAATATCTTCTTAATTTGGCCGATGCCACTTTTGACACTTTTATGTTGTTTGCGGTCAGCAATTTGCCGTAATTTTCAGGCGCGCCGAGATAATAAAGGTCAAGTTCTATTTTCTTTTCTTGAGCTTTTTTCTTTAATTGTTCAACGACTGCCAGAATCGGATAAATATGTCCTCCGGTTCCTCCGCCGGTAAATAAGATGCGAAGCATAAAATTTTCAATTATCAATTTACAATTTTCAATCAATGAATCAATTTATAATTTAAAAAATTAAATCATTGAAAATTCATTGGAAATTAAAAATTAGAAATTGGAAATTAACTAAGTGTATTTACTTATATTAACAACAATTCCGCTCATGGTCAAAAAAATCGCCAAAGCCGTGCCGCCATAACTGATGAACGGCAGTGGCACTCCTGTCAAAGGAAGCACGCCGGAAATCGCCCCCAAATTAACGAACGTTTGAATGGCGATAATTGAAATAAATCCCATAACCGCCAGTTTCCCGAAATCATCCCTGGAATTTTTAGCGATTGAAATTCCCCTGATAAAAACCAATACAAACGCGGCAATCACAGAAATAGAACCAACAAAACCCAGTTCTTCCGCAATTACCGCAAAAATTGAATCACCTATCGGCTCCGGCAAGAATTTGTATTTTAAAGTTGACTGTCCGTAACCAACCCCAAAAAGTCCGCCCGAACCAACGGCAATAAGCGCCTGATTCCTGTGATAACCGGAATTTTGAATATCCGCGTTCGCATTGCGAAAATAATTCATTACCCGATTAAATCTGTAAGGCGTCGCGGAAACCACAATCGCCAAACCTATAACCCCCAATAAAATTATTCCCAAAATGTAACGCAATTTCGCGCCGCTCACGAAATACATTATTAAACTCGCAGCCATTAAAATAATGACGGTTGTGGTTGCCGGCTGCATTATAATCAAAGCAACGACTATTGACGATATGGTTATAAACGGCAACACTCCCTCAATGAAACTTGAACGCCGTCTTTCTTTTTTTCTACTAAGCCATGCGGCAAGATAGATTATAAACGTAAGTTTTAATATCTCGGCCGGCTGGATTGACATCGGCCCGACATTAATCCATCTTGCGGCTCCTCCGGCTTTCATTCCCAGAGGCGTAAACACTAAAATCAGCATCAAAATACTCGCCAAAAGCAGTAAAAACGCCGCGTTCTGCCATCGTTTGTAATAAACAAAAAGTCCGGCTAAAAATCCCGCTATGCCCAAACTCAATCCGTAATATATCTGATGTTTTAGGTAAAAATAAGTGTCGTTGAATTTTATTTTTCCCAAGTCGGATGAAGCGCTTGAAAGCATAGCCAAACCGAATACGGTTAAAATTATTATGGCTGACAAAAAAATATAATCCGGCGCATGGCCTTTTTTATAATTCTGAATAATAGACATTATTGTAAATATTTTAAAATCCTGCCGCCGGAATTATTCTGAAATTCTCCGTTTCGGACAACGATTTTTCCGTTCACGATTACGGTTTCAATTTTTGAATCCCTAAACGTCGTCAAATCCGCGAAATAACCCTCTCTTATTACTCCCCTGTCTGTTATGCCCAATTGTCTTGCCGGCAAACCGGTTATTTTATTGATTGCGGTTTCAAGCGGTATAACTTTTTTATTTATTATTAACTTTAAAAATTCAGGAAACGCTGCGGAAAATTCCGAGACCGAATTACCCGGATGATTTTGCGGAAAACCGGAAAATGAAGAAGAAATAATGGAACGGTCATGAGTTATGGCGTCTGAAAAGAACTTTGTTGAAAGATTGTTATAAGCCAGTTCCAGCCGGAGCCCCGTTAGTTTCATCAATTCAATCAAGCCGTCTTTCGCGTCTAAATTCCTGTTGTTGCAGAAATCTTTGAGCGATTTGCCCGCCAAATACGCGTGAGCCGGCGCGTTGAAAATTTTAATTTTTTCGGCCTCAAACGCCGGCAAATCTTTCTTTATCTTGTCAACAATTTCCTTTGATTCAAGATTTTTTAAAATATCGCTGAAGCCGCCGCGCTGCGCCCAAATCGGCAAGAAATAAAAAATCGGAATAATAGATAATTCAAAAGGATGAAAATTAAAACTCACGTCGGCTGTAGCCATATTTTCGCTTATCGTTTCAAGAGCGGTTTTATATTCTTTTAAAAAACCTTTCAAGCACAAAAAATTATTTATTTGCGTTTTGACGCCGGTTTCTTTGGAAAAATTTATTATTTCTTCCACGGCGGCAATAAATTTTTTCTTGGCTTCCTTGGGATAAACCGTTAAATCGGAAACGCCTCTTAAATTTATACTGAACAATCCCTTTCGTTTTTCAACGATTTCCAAAAGCGGCTTGATTTCCTTTTGTGGAACAAGATTCGTCAGAGGAAAATCCAGGTTAAAAGAAATTCCGAAAGCGCCCTCTTTCAAGGCCTTATCTAAAATGTATTTGAAAACGTCAAGTTCTTTGGAGGTTAAATCGCGAATTTCGTCTCCGGTAATTGCGCGGCGAATCGTTGAGTGGCCGACTAAAGTTCCGAAATTAATTCCGAATTTTTTGTCGCTCACGCTGGTGAAAAATTCTTTCATCGTGTGCCAATTGACATTGATTTTATCCGTATCGGCCCAAAATTTGTTCAAATCCAAAGAGCCGTAAAGAAGAGGCGCCAAAGAAATCCCGCCTTGCCCTCCTATGACGGTTGTCGCTCCTTGCAGTAAATTTTCTTTTTGGCTCGGGTTGGAAAACAAAGTCAGATAAAGGTCGGCATTGCCGCTAATGTCAATAAAACCCGGTGAAAGATATGCCGCGCCCAAACCGTCAATCACCTCGTCAGCTTTGAAAGCGGGAAAATAACCCAAGGCCGCTATCCGGTCGTTTTTAACCAAAACGTCAACTTTGGTTATGGGCCTATTGGTGCCGTCAACAAGAAGAAAGTTTTTAAGAAGAATGGTCATTAAATTAGTAAAATGTTAAATGAAAAAAGTAAAATGAAAATCACTACTTATTAATTTTATTCAATTTTTAATGATATTTCCAGACGTTATTCCTTAAAGCTATTGACTTTTTTATAGATTTTAGTATATAATCACATTGTGAGTGTAGAGTTTTCCCTATCGGCAATAACGCAAGTTAGCGCCGAAATCTAAGGAAAGCCCTTCCAATTTTAACAAACCCGCCGAAAGGCGGGTTTGTTTTATTTCCCATGACACTTCTTATATTTTTTGCCGCTTCCGTCCGCCGACGCTAAAGCTTTGGCGGACTCCGCTTGTTTATATAGCATTTACAAATTTTTGCCGTGACAATGTTTAAATTTTATCGGCTGTTCATTTTCCTTTTTCGCTCCGCATGGACACGGGTCGTTGCGGCCAACATTGCCTTTAAAAGCGTCTAAATTAACTTTCTGTTGAGTTTGAATTTTTACATCTCCTTCTTGAGGAATTATTTTCAAGATATTGAAGAAAATCCAGTCCTCAAAATTAACTAATAAACTCTGGAACATATTATAACTTTCCCTTCTGTATTCAACCAGCGGGTCATGCTGGCCATAGGCGCGGATTCTGACCGACTCCTGCAAATCCGCCAGATTTTCCAGATGATTCATCCATAATGAATCCAAAATGGACAATATTCTAACTTTGATTTCAAATTCTTTTTCAGGCGTTATCGCCTTTTTTATTTTCTCAATTAAAATTTCGTCGCTGTTTTCGCCCAATTCCTCTTTTGATAAAATTCCAGATTCAACAATGATTTTTTCCCATTGCCCGGGTTCAATTGCTTGGCTCTTAAGCCGCTCAAAAGAATTTAAAACAATTCCGCTTAAGAGTTTTGTAATACTCCCGATTAAAATCTCCTGCCGTTTTTTATAAACCGCGGTTCTTTGCTTGTTTAAAACGTCGTCATATTCCAAAAGATGTTTTCTGGCGTCAAAATTAAATCCTTCTATTTTTTTCTGCGCCTCGTTAACCACCTTTGAAATAATACCCGATTCAATCGGCTGGTCTTCAGGCAAATTAAAAGTTTCCATTAATTTTTTAACTCTTCCGCCGCCGAAAATCCTAAGCAAATCATCTTCAAGAGAAAGAAAAAATTGCGAAGAACCCATATCTCCCTGTCTTCCCGCCCGGCCCCTCAACTGATTGTCAATTCTTCTCGCTTCGTGCCGTTCGGTTCCGATAATATGAAGCCCGCCGAGCTCTTTCACTTTTTGAGCTTCAATCGGGTTGGTCGGATTGCCCCCAAGAATAATATCAACCCCGCGTCCGGCCATATTAGTCGCAACTGTTACGGCTTTTAATTTTCCCGCCTGAGCGATAATCTCGCCTTCTCGTTCATGATTTTTTGCGTTTAAAACCTGATGCGGGATTCCCGCTTCGGTCAATAAGCCGGAAATAAGTTCGTTATGATTGATTGAAGCGGTGCCCACTAAAACAGGCCGCCCCGATTCATAAAACTTTTTTATATCCCTTATGACCGCCTGATATTTTGCTTCCTTTGTTTTGTAAATCAAATCAGCCGAATCATTTCTTATCATCGGTTTATTTGTCAAAATAGTTGCCGCTTCCAAATTATAAACTTTATGGAACTCTTCGGCCGAGGTCTGGGCGGTTCCGGTCATACCCGCGATTTTTTCGTATAAACGGAAATAATTTTGGATTGTGATTTGAGCGTATGTCTTTGATTCTTGCTGAATCTTCACTCCTTCTTTGGCTTCAATCGCCTGATGAAGACCGCCGGAATATCTGCGTCCGGGCATGAGCCGCCCGGTAAATTCGTCAACTATAATAACCTCCCCTTCTTTGACAACATATTGCTTGTCGCGGTGAAACAACGCTTTTGCCTTGAGTGATTCTTCCAAATAGTGGACCAAACGGCCGTTTTCGGGAGAATATAAATCATTAATTCCAAGCGCCTTTTCCGTTTTTGTTATGCCGCTGTCGGTTATAATCGCGGACTTTAATTTTTCATCAACGGAATAATCTTCTTCGGCCGTCAGATTCGCCGCAATTTTTGAAAAAACTCTGTAGAAATCGCTTGATTCCGTGTCCGGCGCCGCAATTATTAAAGGCGTTCTGGCCTCGTCTATTAAAATGCTGTCAACTTCATCAATGATGGCGAAATAACGGCTTTTTTGAACCTGGTCTTCCGGCCGATAAGCCAAATTATCCCTTAAATAATCAAAACCGAATTCATGGTTTGTGCCGTAAAGAATATCCAGTTGATAAACTTCTTTTCTTTGAATCGGCCGCAAAAATTCGTGGAATATTTTAAAGCCCGCCAATATATCCCGCTCCTTGTCTATATCCACAGATTCTAATTCTTCTTTTTTTAAAACATAAGTTGGGTCGTAAATGTACGATGCATCGTGAATAATACAGCCGACCGAAAGCCCGAGAGCGTGATAAATTTGTCCCATCCAAACCGCGTCCCTTTTTGCCAAATAATCGTTGACTGTAATGATGTGAACTCCTTTTGAAAGAAGCGCGTTTAAATACGCGGGAGAAGTTGCCGCCAGAGTTTTTCCTTCACCCGTGACCATCTCGGCGATTTTCCCTTGATGTAAAATAATTCCGCCCATTAGCTGAACGTCAAAGTGCCTTTGTTTTAAATTTCTTTTTGCCGCTTCGCGGACCAGCGCAAAAGCTTTCGGCAACGCCAAATCAAGGTCGCCGGTTTCAGCAACTTCTTTTTTTAACGCCAAACTTTGTTCCTTAAGTTTTTCGTCCGAGATACTTTCAAATTCCGCTTCAAAAGAATTTATGTCCGCTATTAAGGAATCAAAATTAAATTTTCCGAAAAATTTCTTTAAGATATTAAACATTGCCGCAGGGAAGATTATTATTCGGACAACTTTTTCTTTCTAAGGAGCGCTTTTTTAATTTCGCCTTTCTCTTTATGCTTTTGAAGTTCCAACTTCAGGGTGTCTTTCATTTTGTCTATCGCTGCCCTAATGTCTTCGTCCAATTGCTCCGCTCTGATAACAATTCCTTTAACATAAAGATTTGCTTCGGCGTAATAAACTTCGCCATGACGGTGATGACGCGTAGTTCTGGCAATTTCAATTACTGCTTCCGCTTCGCTCTTATTTTCAAATTTTTTAACGAATTTGGCTAAAGGCCCGATTTTTTTATTAATGTAATCGGTAATCGCCGGCGTTAGTTTTAGTTCTTTGGCTTTAATGATAATTTTCACGAATTAATATTAACACAATAATCGGCATTATTTCAACCCCGTTAGAAATACATAAAAACATTGATTATTATATTAAAGTATAAAAATAAATAAATATTTCCCGGTTTGGAAAATAGCCGCAGTAAAAAATTTAATAAATTTTTTACTGCCCTGGATTTCTAACGGGGTAAAAAAGCCGCCTTTGACATAACATCAAGGCGGCTTTTATGAAAACAGGTTATCTTTTTCTCTTTTTAGCGGTTTTCTTCGCCGGCTTTCTCTTAGCTACTTTCTTTTTCGCGGCTTTTCTCTTTGTTGCCATTGTGGTGTTGCCGTTCCGACAATGTTTGCGCATATCGGAAACGTTTTTTAATTTTATATTCAAAACGAATTGTCGACCACTCAATTTATTTTGAATTTAATTCTTTAAGTTAATTTTAGAACAAATTTGTTTTAAAAGAAATGTGGATAACTCTCGTTCGGAAATATTTCTCGGTTTTAAAATAAAAATTCCGGTTCGCCTCACACGAAACGGAATTTTTATTAAATTCTTAAGGGGCAACGGCGGTGACCTCCAATTTTAGTGGTTTGTGAGTGCTCTTCCGTTACCCCGTATCATTATATCAAATTCGCCATTATTCAAACAACAAAATCAAAATTAAAGTTGTGGTATTTCTTTTGGTGACGGGGTGAACCCCGTTAGAAGAAATATACTTAAACAAATTGAGACAACTTTATTATTAATCAGTTTTTATTTAAACCTTCTAACGGGGTGAATACTATAAATTTATAGCCGATAAAATTCCATGCGAAACCAACAATACTGCCGATTGCGGCTCCGACAATTCCCCACTGGTCAAGATTAAATCCGCCAATGGGACTAATCGCTTTAAAAACGTAAGACGCGATGCCAACGTTAATTCCAAACCCTAAAACGCTAATCATAAAAAACTGCAAGAATTGAGCTCGAGTTTTTTTAACTGCCCCGGAAGCGAAAGTCCAATATTTATTCCAATAATAACTGTTTACGTTAGCGACTATAAATGAAATCGCCTTATAAAAAGAATAAAACGTAATTCCTAAAAATAATATATCTTTTGATTCAATCTGAAAATATTTTCTGAATAAAAAAGTGAACAAAACCAGAACACCCCAGTCAACAAGCGTGTTTAAAACGCCAATCACTCCGAATTTCCCAACTTGCCAAACAACGGATATTTTTTTACCGATATAATTTGCGATTATCAATCCCAGCGGTGTTATGATTAAAAACAGCGGGACGATAGCCAAATAAAATTTATCGTAAAAATCCGGCTTTAACGCTTTTAGAACGGGTAACAAAAGAAGGCCGATTAAAAATCCCGAGGAAATTCCAAAAATGTAATCTTTTTTTGTCATTATATTTGTATGAATTTAATTATTGAATTTGTAAGTTCCGACTGATTGTCTAATAAATTTGTTCCGTGACCGCCTTGATTGTAAATTTTTAAATCTTTAACGATTCCCGGCAACGCTAAATCGTAAAGAATTTGAACTTCTTTATAATTTCCCTCATTGGGGTCGTCTTTTGCCGAAGCAAAAAATATTTTTTGGTCTTTTCTTAATTTTTTAATTATTGTTTCCGTTTTTATTCCCCTGTAATTCAATCCCGGAGAAAGAAGAATCGCGGTTTGAAATTCGGAATGTTCGCTTATATACTGCAATGACAAATTGGCTCCTATGGAGGCCCCGATTAGAGCGATTTTATCAGTTTCGGCGCCTTTTGTTTTTAAAAATTCAACTGCCGCTTCAATGTCCAAAATGCTTTTTTGATGCTGACTGTCGCTGAAATTTTTAAATCCGTCCGGTCCGCCTTGCGATTCGCCATGTCCTCTTAAATCAACAGCTAAACTTTCATATCCCAATTCTTGCAGTTTTTTCGCAAAGTCGGTCCATGATTCTTTGGTTGACGGCATCATATGCGAAAAAACAACCCAACCTTTCGGCCAAGGATATGAGGATTTATCAACTGTAAAATAATTAGCAGTAAGCTGTGTATTATCCGATGTTCTAATAAAAACTTTTTCCATAGATGAGTTGGTATCGCGTTGATTTTGCGTTTTATCAGGCTTTATTAAAAACGTAAAATCAGACAATCCAATTATTGTAATCAGGGCTATTACAATAATTATAATACTTGAAATGGTTTTTTTAAACTTTTTATTCATTTAGATTTCCCCGTTACTTTTCGCAAATTTCTTCCATTCGTTTTTTTATTACGTCAATATCATTCCTGATTTGGCGCAAGCTTATTGCTTCTTCTTTAATTTCTTCAGCCGTTTTTTCGTCAATTCTTTTTTCTTCTTTTATGCCGCTGATAATAATTTGTTCCCCGACAAAAAAAGAAACAAATAATCCGATGGCGAGTAAAATCATAACTCCCAGAACCGTCGAAACCAACGCGCTCATATTTAAAAAGTCGGCAATGCCCCAAACGCCCCTCCATAATAAAATTATGCCAATACTGCCTATAAGCGCGTATATTATCGGATATTTACTTAATCGTCTTCTAATTTTATCTTCAAGTTTATCAAAAAATTTAATCATTCCTTTCATATTTTTATTCTATTATTTATTCTAACACAGTCGCGCGGATTCTCCTTGCTCCGGCGGAAACTGATTCTTCTTTAATAATTTTAAATTGTCCGATTTCCAAAGTGTAATCAACATGAGGCCCGCCGCAGAATTCCTTGCTTATCACTCCCCCACTCTGCTCCGAACCGATAAAATAAACTTTCACAACCGCCGGATATTTATGTTTAAAAAAAGACAACGCGCCGATTTTTTCCGCTTCTTCTTTCGGCATTTCCTTGAAATAAACCGGCAAGTTTTCTTTAATTTTTTTATTGACCAAGTCCTCAATTTTTTTAATTTCTTCAGCCGTCATTTTGCGGCCGAATGTAAAATCAAATCTCAATCTCTCGGGATTAATGTCCGAGCCCATTTGTTTGACTTCCTTTCCTAAAACCTCGCGCAAAGCCCAATGTAAAAGATGCGTTGCGGTGTGCATACGAATGACCTCTTTGACTTCTTCTTTGGTCCCGGCTTTCAATTCGCCTATATCTAAAATTAAACCATGGCCGCCGAATTTTTTTTCCGCTCCGGCACGGGAAACTTGTTGATGCTTTTGAAATTCTTTGTCAAAATCGTCGATATTGAGATTTTTTATTTGTTCAGGTTTTGATAATTCTTTTATAAGCTCAATTGGCAAACCAAAGGATTCATAGAGATAAAAAGCTTCTTTGCCGCCGATGTCTTTGTATTTTTCAATCTCCCCGATGCCGCGGCCAATGACTTCTTGAAATTTATTTTTTTCATCAACGAGAACTTCCAAAATCGTTTTTTCATCTTTTATTTCAGGATAAATTTCGCCGTAAATTGATTTTATAACCGGAACAATTTTAACAAATAAATCCGCGTGAATGTCGTATTTTATCTGATAAGCCATAATGCGCCTGAGTAGCCGTCTTAAAACATAACCTACTTCTTTGTTTGAAGGCCTGATGCCGTCGGCAATTAAGAAAACCGAAGACCGTAAATGGTCGGCAAAAATTCTTTTAATTTTCTCGTCTAAATTAGGCGCCAATTCGCCGATTTTTAACACGAGCGGAAACAAAACATCCGTTTGATAATTATTTTCCAATCCGTTTAAAACCAACAAAAGCCGCTCCAGCCCCATGCCGGTGTCAACGCCGGGGTTATCAAGTTTTCTAAAAAATCCCGATTTTTCCTTGTAATACTCGTTAAAAACCAAATTCCAAATTTCAACGCCGTCAACGTAAATTTCAGTTGTAGGGCCGCAAGGACCTTCCGCGCCGGTAGGGCCCCAAAAATTATCGCTTTTACCGCTCTTCATAATTTTATCAGCCGACAAATTTAATTCATTTCTCCAAATATCATATGACTCATTATCAAAAGAAATTTCGTTATCCCCTTCAAAAACCGAGACCATAATTCTATCGGTATTAATTTCCAAAATTTCCGTTATATATTCGTAAGCCCAATGGATTGCGGAACGCTTAAAATAGCCGTCTTCTCCCGAACCGAAAGAAAAATTACCCATCATTTCAAAAAAACTTAAATGTGTTTTATCCCCGATTTCTTCAATGTCGCTGGTTCTGAAACATTTTTGGATTGAAACAGTACTGCGGCTTCCAAAATCCTTTATCGCGTCCAATTCACCGGTATAATATTTTTTAAACTGCTGCATTCCCGCGGTTGTTAAAAGAACCGACGGGTCATCGGGCAATAAAGATGAAGAAGGAATAATTTTATGCCCTTTTGATTTAAAAAAATCAAAAAAATTTTTCCGCAGTTCAACGTGATTCATTTTTCCAATTACTAGTTGCTAATTACTATTTACAATCTTTAATATTCCCGCAGTTCCGCCGCTTTTCCGTGTGCCTTTATTTTTTCCAACGCTTTGGCTTCAATCTGGCGAATTCTTTCGCGCGTGACCCCGAATTGCTTGCCGACCTCCTCCAATGTATGAGTAACGCCGTCGTTCAAGCCAAATCTCAAACGCAAAATTTCTTGTTCTCTTGATGACAAATCAATCAAAATTTCTTTGATTTTATCTTTAAGCAGGGCGAGTTCCGCGGATTGATGCGGCGACAGATTTTTTTCGTCCTTTATTAAATCGGACAAAGTGACTTCTTCGCTATCTTCAACAAGCGGAGCTTCCAAAGAAATGACTTCCTGGGAAATCTTCTGCAGATTATAAATTTTTTCAACGGCAATTCCCATTTCAATGGCAATTTCTTCGGCCAGCGGCTCCCTGCCTAATTCTTGCATAAGACGACGTTTGGTCTGAGTGTATTTGGAAATATTTTCAATCATATGAACCGGAATTCTCACAGTTCTGGATTGGTCCGCCAAGGCGCGGGTAATCGCCTGGCGAATCCACCAAGTCGCGTAGGTAGAAAACTTAAATCCCCTTCTGTAATCAAATTTTTCAACCGCTTTGGACAAACCTATATTTCCCTCCTGAATCAAATCCAGAATATTCATTTGTGAAGTGCGATACGCATATCTTTTGGCAATAGAAACCACTAAACGTAAATTTGATTTAATTAGTTTTTGGCGAGCTTCTTCGTCGCCTTTTTCGGAACGCTTAGCCAAATCCTTTTCCTCCGCTTGTTTTAAAAGCGCGTAACGTCCGATTTCTTTGAGATAAAGTTGAACTGAATCCGGGACTTCTTCAAGATTGATGCGGGTGGCTTCCTCCAATTCTTTTTTTGAAACCTCCTCAACCTTCATCTCAAGTAAAGCCGCGGTCTCAACGACTTTTATGTTGTGTTGTTCAAGTTGGTCGTAGATTTCCTCCAAAAACGAAACGTCATCTTCTATTTTGGGAAAATAATGGATAATTTCGGTGTCGGTCACAAATCCTTTTCCTCTGCCTCTTTGGATAAGTTCTTTTATGGAGTCCTGGTCAACGGCAATTTTCGCTTTTACCGCTTCTTTTTTCTTTGGTTTTAAAATTTTTTCTTTCGGCTTAGTTTTAAACTTTTTAGATTTTTTAGTTTTCATACCCCGTAGTAGAACTGCGAATTTAAAATTTTATTAAAAATTTTATTTTTAATAACCTAAATTCACGCTCTTTTAATTTGTCTTATACCACTGATAGTATCAACTGTTAAAAATACTTCGCAGTTTCACTGACGGGGCATAAAATACAATAAAAACAACCTGACCCATCAAGATTTTCAGGATTGCTTAATTAATATTATTTTGTAGTATTTTTACGATTTCGTCAATCCCTCACCCTTCAAATACGTCATTTTCACAAAACCTTTTACAAACAATGCGTTTCAAACCAAAAACCAACTTTTATTTTAGAATTTTTGTTTTTCAAATAAAATGTCCGGGTTTTCGGTATTTGAAGGGTGAGGGATTATTTTAAGGCGTCTTGATGTTTTGATTTAAGTTCTTTAAATTCCTCCATGGCCTGATTGTATTTTTTATCGTCTTTCCCTTCATATTCCTTTATAAGCAATCCCAGTTCATTTCCTCTTTCCTTAAAATATTCCGATTGGAGTTCTTTTAAAAGTTGTTGAAATTCTTTAATAATCGCATCCTCGGTCAAATTTTCGGTTTCCAAACTGGAACGCATAGATATAATATTTATAAAATTAAGTGTCTGAATATTATTTGTTTTTTCTTTTTTAATCAGATGATTATATGCCATTTGATAACCGTCAGGCAGAAAATCAAAATAATCTTTCAGCTGGCCGCACAGCGAATCTTTGATAAGAGCCAGAGTTAAAAGCCGTTCTGCAATAAGCTCCTTTCTGGTTTGGCGTGGTTCAACGGCAGTTTCAATAATTTGTTCTTCTTGCCGGCTTATCGTCGCGATTTTTAATCGAGCCAATTCCTCAATCAAGCTTGATTCTGATGTTTTAGCTTTATTCGCCAATTCTTTAAGCCAATGTATTTGTTCAACGGGGCTGGCAAGATTTTGAATTTTCATCAAAATTATACGGATTTTTTTCTTTAAATCCCCTATATCTATTTTGTCATTTGTCGTTTGTCGTTTGTCGTTGGTCATATTAAGGTATCGGTCAAAATAAAATTCCATTACCGGTTTAGCTGAAACAACTAAAGCCGCCACCGCGCCCGAACTATTTAAAACCGCTTCGGCCGGGTCTTTAAAATCTTTAAGCATTAAAATTTTTACGTTAAAATCCGCATTATTCGCCAAATCAACGCTTCTTTCAGCCGCTTTCAATCCGGCTTCGTCGTTGTCAAAAGAAAAAATAAGTTCGTCCGCGGACTTTCTTAATGTCTTAAGATGTTCAACGGTTAAAGCCGTGCCGGAAGCGGCAACGACGTTTTTAATGCCGTCCTGCCAGCACATTAAAAAATCCATTTGACCTTCCACCAGAAGAGCCGATTTTTTCTCGCGAATCGCGTTTTTTGATTTGTGAAATCCGTAAAGAATTCGCGATTTGTTGAATATCGGCGTCTCCGGACTATTAATGTATTTTCCCATTTCGCCATTGTCAAACTCCGGCAAAATTCTGCCGCTGAACCCGACAACTTTTCCGAACGAATTGTAAATCGGAAACATCACTCTATTTCTAAATCTGTCAATGTAATTTCCTTTTTCACTTTTAAAATTCAATCCGGCTCTTTCAATGTCCTTAATGTCATAGCGTTGATTAATGAGATACACCGTCAAATCGTCAAAAGCCGCAGGAGACATGCCAATTTCAAATTCTTTTGCCGTCTCCCCTTTTATGCCGCGGGATTTTAAATACTCTTTGGCGCGTTCATTTTTAACCAATTCCGATTTGAAAAAATTTTTCGCGGATTCGTTAATGTCATAAAGCACGCCGAATTGTTTTTGGTCAACAGGACTCACTTTTTTCAATTCCACTCCGGCTTTTTCCGCTAAAAGTTTTAAGGCCTCATAAAACTCCAAATTTTCATGTTTCATTAAAAATTTGAAAATGTCGCCGCCTTCGGAACAAGAACCGAAACAATGCCATGTTTGCCTGTCCGGCGACACAATAAAAGACGGCGTCTTTTCCTTATGAAACGGACAAGGCGCCTTAAAATTTTTCCCAGCCGGCTTTAACTCAATATAGCCCTTAATAAAATCGACTATATCAAGTTTATCTTTTATTTGTTCAATTGGAGTCATTTTAAAATTGAATTATGAAGTATGAAAAATTAAATAATAAATTAATCTATTCCATAATTCATAATTCTTTATTCATTATTCACGAGATTTCATCGGCGGGAAAAACACGGTTTCACGAATCGGCTTGTTCATAAGAAAAGCGAATAAGCGTTCGCTCAAGCCGAAACCGACTGCCGGAGGCATGCCGTATTCAATCGCTTCAATAAAGTCCTCGTCAGCCATTTGGGCTTCCGCGTCTCCTGCTTGGCGAAGTTTCATTTGCTCTTCAAACCGGCTTCTCTGGTCAATCGGGTCGTTAAGCTCGGAAAATCCGTTGCCTAATTCCGATTTTCCCGCAATAACCTGAAATCTTAAAACCTTTTTTGGATTTTTAGGGTCTTTTTTCGCCAAAGGTGAAATCTCTATCGGATGGCCAATTAAAAAACACGGCTGAATTAGTTTTTCTCTTACAGTTTTTTTGTAAATAACGTCTATCATTCTGCCTTTGCCATAATTCATTTCGTATTTTATTCCCAACTCATCCGCCTTCGCTTTGAGGACTTCGGCGGACAAGTTCGCTTTTGATAAATCAATACCTGTTTCTTTTTTAAATTCTTTAAAATAATCCAGCTTCGGCCATTTTGCGGACCAGTTAATTTTATTACCTTCGTATTCAGTCATTAAGCTGCCGGAGATTTTTTTAACGATTTCCTTGTACATTTTTTCAACAAACTTCATGCCTTGTTTCATATCCATATAAGCCCAATAAAATTCCATCTCAATATAATCCTGCAAATGTTCGGCATCAATGCCTTCATTTCTGAACACTTTCCCAATCTCATATACTTTTTCAAATCCGCCTACAAGTAAGCGTTTTAAAGGAAGCTCCAAAGAAATCCGCAGATAAAAATTTCTGTCTAAAGCGTTGTGATGCGTGATAAACGGCCGCGCTTCTGCTCCGCCCGGGATAGCTTCAAGTGCCGGAGTATCCACTTCCAGAAACCCTTTCTTGGATAAAATTTCCCTAACCGATTTCCAAAATATATTTTTTTTACGAAATAATTCTTTGGTCTCGGAGTTGACTATTAAATCAAGATAACGCTTGCGTAAAAGTTCTTCTTTGTCTTTTAATCCGTAAAATTCGGAAGGGATTGGACGAATCGCTTTGCTTAAAATTTTCCAGGACTTAACTTCAATCGTCTTTTCTTCTGATTTGGTTTTAAATAATTTTCCTTCAACCTGAACAAAATCGCCGATATCAATATTTTCAGCGAATAATTTAAAAGCGTTTTTTCCGGAAATATCTTCTTTTAAAAGCGCCTGGATTTTCCCGCTCTCGTCTTCAATGTGAAAAAAAATCAAGACGCCCATCTGTCTTAAAGAGCGAATTCGTCCGATTAAAAAAATCTCCTTGTCTAAAAGATTGTCAAAATTTTCCAACGCATATTTATTGGAATAATCTTTTTGAGATTTTTCGGGATAAACTTCAAATCCCGCTTTGGCGAGATTATTAAGTTTATCTATTCTGGTTTGGCGAAGATCTTTAAGCATGCCAATTTTACTCTATACTTACAATTCTATAATAAACTTTTCCTTTGGGGGTCTCAACATCAACGCTGTCGCCGGCTTTTTTGCCCACAAACGCTTTGCCCAGCGGCGATTCATTTGAAATCATGTTCTTTTCGGGATTGGCTTCGTTTGAGCCGACAATCGTGTATCTAAATTCTTCACCGCCTTTTTCAACGGCAATTGAAGCGCCAAGATCAATGATTTTTCTGCCGGTTGATTTTTTGATAATTTTGCTGTTTCTTAAAATGTTTTCTAATTCAATAATACGGCCTTCGGTTTTTGACTGGGCTTCTTTGGCCTCCGCATATTCCGCATTCTCGGATAAGTCGCCAAATTCTTTCGCCCGTTTCAAACGTTCGGCAATTTCAATTCGGCCTTCTTTTTTAAGATGTTCCAATTCATTTCTTAATTCTTCGTAACGTTCTTTTGTGATATAAAATTCCATATTTCAAATTAAAAATTAAAATTGAAAAAGGGAAAACTACATTTTAAAAATCAAAATTTATTCTGACTTTTAGTTTTAAATTTTCCCTTGTCGTTTTTAGTTTTTATTTCTCAGTTTTTATTTTATAGGCGTTTGTCCAAAGCCAGTACCTTATTTTAATAACCTCCCACAAAACTTCAAGATACGCGCTTGCTTTGATTTTTGAATTTGGGTCGTTAATAAAATTCGCGGGAATTTCTTTTATTTTGTAGCCAAATTTTTTAGCAAGAGCCAATATCTCAACATCAAAACCCCAATGTTTTACTTTTATAATAGGAAAAATTTTTCCAGCGGCCTCGGAAGTAAAAATTTTAAATGGACACTGGGTATCCCATAACCCCGGCAATAGAAGAATTTGAATTATGATATTCCCTATATTTCCCGCAATTCTTCTATACCACGGCTGGTCATGTTTCGCTCCGGCGACATCGCGGGACCCAATAACAACTCCATAGCCGTCGGAAAAATATCTCAATGCGTTAATAATCTGATCAACTGAAATAGAATTATCGGCGTCGGTAAAAGCGCGATATTCGCCTTTTGCGTCAAGCATTCCCATTTTTACAGCCGCTCCCTTTCCTTTAATTTTACATTCAATCATTCTTAATTCCGGCCAGAGAAGTTCAAACCTAGCAATCACGTCTTTTGTATGGTCAGTTGAAGCATTATCAACAATAATAACTTCATAAGGAAAATCCACCTTGGAAAGGTGGCGTTTCATATCAATGAGAGTGGTAGGCAATCTCCTTGCTTCGTTATATGCCGGAATTATTACAGAAAGATAGGGTTTCATAAAAAAATTTTATTCTGGATAAATGATACAGTATTGTATTTAATCAGTCAAAATTATAGGTCCTTTTTCAGTAACTGCCACCGTATGCTCAAAATGAGCCGCGAGCGAACCGTCTTTGGTGGCCCAGCTGTCATCTTTAAGCTGAATAACCTGACTGGTGCCGGCCGAAAACATCGGTTCAATCGCCAAAACCATGCCGGGTTTCAATTCCAATCCGTGGCCCGGATCGCCAAAATTGTATATTATCGGGTCTTCGTGAAGTTCTCTGCCGATTCCATGGCCGGTCAAACCCATGATGACATTAACGCCAAAACGTTTCGCGACTTTTGAAATCACAAAACCTAAATCGCCAAGGCGATTCCCCGGCATAACGTGCCTGACAACTTCATTAAGGGCGTCGCGCGTTGCCTTGACCAAATTTTTTGCCTCCTCGCTTCCGCGTCCGACGATAACCGTAAACGCGGCGTCCGAATAGAAACCGCCATATCTGACGCCCAAATCAATTTTTAAGACATCGCCGTCTTTGAGTTCATAATCAATTGGAATGCCATGAACCACGACATTATTTAAAGAAGCGCAAATGGAAGAAGGATAAAGACGTTTTGCGCCTTCGGTATGATAACCCAAAAACGCCGGTTCGGCATCATTTTCTTTTATAAAATCATGTGACAATTTATCTAAATATTTTAAAGAAACGCCTGTTTTGACGTTATCCTTAAGAAGCTTCAAGGTTTTGGATAAAATTTTCCCGCTTGAAGCGATTTTATTTATTTCTTCGCTTGTATAAATTTTTACCACTTATTTAAAATATTTGATTATTTGTTGATGAACTTTGTATGGAGCGGAAATACCGTTGATTTTAATAATTTTGAATTTTCTCTTTTTAAGTTCTTTGAATATCGGCTTGGTCATTGCGCGATATTCTTTTAATCGGCCAATGACAACTTCTTTTTTGTCATCTTTTCTGTGTTCCAATTTCCCCCCGCAAAAGGGACATGCTGACATTTGACATTTGACACTTGACACTTGACCCAATAAAGGAGTCTTACATACGGAACAAACAATTCTGTGGCTGTTGCGTTTTATAGATTCCCTTTCCGGAATTTCCAAGACCAAATTAAAAATATTTTTCTTGCCGTATTTTTCAGTTAAAAGATGAATTAGTCCATTATTGGTTTTGTTGCCAAAGGCCTCGTATAAAGTGCGCGGCGAGCCGCTTAAAATCACGGAGTGCCCCAATTCGGAAATACTTTTGACTTTATCGCTTACAATTTTAAAAATCCATGAAGGAGTGTTTAATTTGCCGGATTCGTTCAGTTTTTTTTCTTTTTCAAATTCTTTTTTATTTACGTCAATTTTCATTGAACCGTAAAAAATACTTCGCAAAAAATCTCCGGTGTCAAAATGAAAAAAATTAAACTTGTCAGCGAGCAATTTTGATTGAGTGCCTTTGCCGGAGCCCGGCGGTCCGTAAATAATTACGGCAATTTTTTGTTTCATGAATTATGAATAACGAATGGCGGACATACCACCCCTTAATTCTTAATTCTACATTCTTAATTCCTTTTCGTCTAATCGTATTCGCGAATGAGCAATTGCGAGTTAATTTGCCTTATTGTCTCTAAAGCCACCGAAACCACGATTAAAACCGCGGTGCCGCCGATGGTTAAAAATGAAACACCCGTAAATATCTGCAGTAAATTCGGCAGAATCGCGACAGTGCCGAGGAAAATAGCTCCCCAGAAAGTTATGCGGCTTATGGTTTTGGATAAAAATGTCGTTGTCGGTTCTCCGGGTCTGATGCCCGTAATAAATCCTCCGCTCCGCTGAAGATTTTTGGATATTTCCGACGGGTCAAATGTAACCGCGGTATAAAAATAAGTGAACAACACCACCATTACGAAATAAATAGAGCTGTAAATATATTGATTATTAAAAATATTTGTTATAAATTCAGTTAACTTGAGCGAAAATCCTTTTGAAATAATAGAGCTGATTTGAGCCAAAAATTGCGGGAAAAGCATGACGGAAATCGCGAAAATTATAGGAATCACCCCGGCTTGGTTGACTTTAATCGGCAAATAACTTGAAACGCCGCCGTACATTTTATTTCCGCGGACCTGTTTCGCGTAAGAAACCGGAATTTTTCTCTCGCCTTCATTAACAATAACGACTCCAACAATAACCAAAACAACGACGATAAGAAATGAAATATAGGTCGGCAAATCGTTCGGGTTGTAAGTTTTGATTATATTGCCGACGGCCGAAGGCAAGCTACTGACTATACCGGCCAAAATTATCAAAGAAATTCCGTTTCCCATTTTTTGCTCGGTAATAAGTTCTCCAAGCCACATAACTATCACGGAACCGACGGTAATAACAATGACGTTTTTTATTATTTCATAAAGTCCGAGTTGGGGAAAAACACCCTGGGAAATCAAAAGATTTAAAAATCCGTAACCGGACAAAACCGCCAAAGGAGCGGTCAAATACCGCGACAGACGATTAAATTTAGCGCGTCCAACGGCGCCTTCTTCGTAATATAATTCCTTGAGATTCGGAAAAATCATAGTAAGAAGCTGCATAATAATCGTGGCGGTAATGTAAGGTCCGGCTCCAAGCATGATAACTGACAAATTACTTAAAGTGCCGCCGGCCATGACTCCCAAAAAACTGAATAATTGACTGGAAGCGAAAAATTCCCGCAAACGCGCGGCATCAATGCCGGGGACCGGGATGGCGGCCAAAATTCTAAAAGCCACCAAAAGGCCGATGACAATTAAAACTTTGTTGCGCAAATCCTTTATTTTAAAAATCTTTAAGAATTTATTCATGAAACTTTAAATATGAAACTTGAAACATTTTTATGCTTCATGTTTTACGCTTTATGATTTATATCTCTGCCTTTCCTCCGGCGGCCTCAATTTTTTGTTTGGCCTTTGCCGAAAATTTAAAACCTTTAAATATAAGCGGTCTTTTAATTTCTCCATCAGATAAAATTTTTACTCCTTTTTTAGGATTAGAAATTAAACCATAATCGGCCAAAATTTCCTTCGTAATAATATTTTCCTTAATTTTACTTTCAATGTCGCCAACATTGATGGAAAAGGGTTTTGATTTTATCGGCTTATTCTTAAATCCGCGGAGTTTAGGAATTCTAATTAGTAAATCTCTGGATGCCGGCCTTATTTTATGGCCAGCCCTGGCTTTTTGCCCTTTGGTGCCTTTGCCTGAATAAGTGCCCCGTTTGCCGCCGCGACCCACGCGCTTTTCTTTTTTTTGTTTTTGTGTTGGTTTTAATTGGTGTAATTGCATAGTGATATTTTTTACGATTTACGCTTTACTAATTTAAGTTGTTTTAACGCTTCCAATGCAGCCATAGCGTTTGTCAATTTATTTTTGGTTGTGCCTAATGTTTTAGCAGTAGCGTCTTTAATGCCGGCTAAAAGCAAAACATCCCGAACCGAACCGCCCGCCTTAAGTCCGTGTCCTACTTTCGCCGGTTTAATTAACACGCGAGCAGCGCTATATTTGGCTTTAACTTCATGCGGTATTGACCTGCCTTTCAGAGGCACAGTCATCATATTCTTTTTCGCCTTAACTTTGGCCTTTTCAACCGCTTGAGCCACATCCAATCCTTTTCCAAGACCCAAGCCGACCCGCCCTTTTTCGTCGCCCAAAACAACCGTAGCTCTAAAACTCATTCTTTTTCCTCCGGCGACAACGCGGGTAACGCGGCGTAAATCAATTGTCTTTTCCCTGTATTCCGATTTCTTTTTTGGTTCCGTTATTCTTCTATACATAATTATAATAGTATTTTATCAGTTATAGATTATTAAATCTTAAGGCCGCCTTTTCTGGCCCCTTCGGCAACGGCTTTGACGCGGCCATGGTACGCGTAACCGCCGCGATTAAAAATCGCCGCGTCTATCTTTTTCTCAATAGCTTTCTTGGCAATTAATTCACCCAAGGCCTCGGCTTCTTGAATCTTATTTTTATTTTTTTCTTTAACTTCTTTAGTCGAAGCGCTCGCTAAAGTTTTACCGTTTAAATCATCAATAAGCTGCGCATAAGTATAAAGATTACTGCGGAAAACCGAAAGTCGGGGCTTTTCTTGAGTGCCGAAAATTTTAGC
>JBBUDV010000017.1:30712-34509 GCA_038057075.1 Patescibacteria group bacterium | reverse complement strand
ATTTGATATTTTAGGGGTTTTAATCAGTGTCGGTTTTATTTATGTGACAATCGTTTCCAGTCGTTCGCTTATCGGCTCTTTTTTCAAGCAGTATTATCGCTTAATGACTGTTGCGGCGATATTTTTCGGTTCGGGATTTGTTTTGGAAATACTCGGCGGAGTTGTCGGTTTGAGCGTTGACACGAAAGATGTCATTCATCATATTCTTTTGATAGGGGCCGGCATTATGTTTACTTACACGGGAGTAGTTCTCCCGAAAGAAGCCGCGAAGCTGTCAGGCGCTTCCGAGGCCTTAAAGAAACCTTAAATTTAGGCGTTGGATATTTTTTCTTCTTTGATTTTGTTTAAAATATCTTTTACTTTTTTCAAACTTTCTTCATCAAGGATGGAAATCGGGGTTGCTGTTTTGTTAAGTTTTTTTAAAATCGCGATTTTTTTCTTGATTTCCGCAGGCGAGAACATATCGGTTTTAGTTAAAAACAAATACTCGTCTTTTTTTGCCAATTCAGGATTGTATTTTTTTAATTCGTTTTTAACGGTTTTGTAGTCATTTGCCGGATTTTCCGATTCCACGGAAATAAAATGAAACAAAATTTTAGTCCGTTCAACGTGGCGAAGGAATTTTATGCCGAGGCCTTTTCCAATTGAGGCGCCTTCAATCAAGCCCGGAATATCGGCTAACACCAATTCATAATAAACGCCTAAATTCGGCTCAAGCGTCGTAAAAGGATAATTGGCAACTTTGCTTTTTGAGGCAGTTAATTCGTTTAATAAACTGGTTTTTCCGACATTAGGCAAACCGATAAAGCCGACATCGGCAATCAGTTTTAATTCCATTTGGAGTTTAAATTCTTCACCCGGTTTTCCTTCTTGAAATTGTCTCGGGCTGGTGTTGACAGGGGAACGAAAATGAAAATTTCCTTTTCCTCCATGGCCGCCTTTGGCGATTAAAATTTGTTCGCCGATTTTCACTATTTCAACGTCATTTTTTGTATTCAAATTATGGATGACGGTTCCAACCGGAACTTTAAGAATTATGTCAGCGCCGGTGTGTCCGTCAACAAATTGGCCTCTGCCGTCGTGGCCGTTTTCCGCGTAAAATTCTTTTTGATTTCTGAACTTTCTTAGCGCGCCTAAATCAATAACGCCTTCAATGTAAACATTGCCGCCATTGCCGCCCGAACCGCCAGCCGGACCCAAGCTCATCATATTTTTATTGAAAGCCACGGCTCCTTTGCCGCCTTTGCCGCTGGCGACTTTAATTGTTACGTCATCAATAAGCATATTATAGTAATAGCAGGTTAAGCGATTAAAAACCAGTTTTTACTGTAAAAATTTGCTTTTTATAAATGTGGATAACTCATATTGACCTCGTATGTTAATGTGATATTATTAAATTAGTTCGTTGACATACCATATCTGAGATTGGCGGTTACCACAAAAGGTAATTACATGCGCATCGTCACGCATAGACCAGAGATCTTAATCTCTCAACCTTATTTTTAATAACAACCGCCAATCTCTTCCTTAAAAAGACGTCGCTATGACGTCTTTTCTTTTTACTCACTTAATTTTTACCGAGGTTTTCCCCCCGAACAAAAATTTAGTGTTGATGTTTTATTTATAAAATTTTTGGACGGGGCGCGCCTTCATATTGAATTTTTTTGAGTTTTAATTTTTTGTCATCAATCAGTTCGGCTTCCAAAATTTTCATCCGTTGCGGCTTGCTTTGAGCTTGTTGAAGAGTCCAAGTTCCGGGTTCGGGATTTAAAGCGCGGATTTTGTTGTAAATTTTAACGGCTATTTCGCCGCCGATATTTATAGCTTTTTCCAATTCATCGGGTTCTATAAAGGCGTCTTGCGTCGTGAATTTTTTAGTGAATGTGGCTTGATTGTGGTCTTGTTTTTTTGGCGTTATTTCTCCTCTTAAAAATTTAGGCAAGGTTTCAATAAGTAAATCAGCGCCGTTATTCGCCAATTCTTCGGATAATTTTTCGTAATTTTGAGCGGTTATTTTAATTTTGCTCTGCGCGATAATCGGGCCGTTATCCATTTTTTCATTCATTAAATATAAGGCGACGCCGGTTTTTTCATCGTTGTTTAAAATAGCGGTTTGGATGGGAGACGAGCCGCGATGTTTCGGCAAGATTGAGGGATGGACTCCGATGGTTCCGAGTTTTGGAATATCCAAAATTTGTTTTGAAATTATGTTCGCGTACGCGGCCACTACAAAGAAATCGAATGAATTATGAATTTTGAATAATGAATTATGGAATTTTTCGTCCAACTTTTCCGGCTGGAGAATTTTAATCTTATTCCTAATTCCTAATTCATAATTCATAATTCTTGCCTTTACTGGCGGGGGAGTGATTATTTTTTTTCTTCCAACCGGACGGTCCGGATTGCAAACAACGGCAGTCGGAATATAACCGGCATCAATAAGTTTTTCCAAAATTATCGCGGCAAATTTCGGCGAGCCGAAAAATACGTAGCGCATGTTAGATTTTTTCCAGTTTTTCACCGGCCGTATGTTCGTGGACATTATTTGCTTTATCAATAAACAGCGCGCCGTTCAAGTGGTCAACTTCGTGCTGGAAAATTCTCGCCAATAATCCGACGGCCTTTATTTTTACGGTTTTCTGGTTTTTATCAAAGCCGGCCAGCGTTATTTTTTCCGGACGCTCAACGTCGCCGTAAAGTTTAGGCACACTCAAGCATCCTTCTTCCATGGGTAATTTTACTGACGATTGTTTTGTCAGTTTGGGATTGAAAATGGCGTAAAATTTCGGAGGGCCGTTTTTTTGCGGCGCTTCGGCGACAAAAACTTGCATGTCAAGACCGATTTGATTGGCGCTAAGCCCGATGCCGTTGGCGGTTTTCATCGCTTTGCGCATTCCATTTATTAATTCCTGGATTTCTTTTTTTGTGAATTTTTGAAAATCAAAATCAGCCGCGCGTTTGCGGAGAAATTTTTCTTCACTCTTATTTTCTATTGTTATGATTTTTGGTTTTTTTTCCATAGGGCAAAAACAAAAATTAATCTATCCAAATTATTTCTTTTCTGCGTTCTTTGACGCGATTTAAAAAATCTCCCACAACATTATACTTGTGGCTTCTTTTCAAACATTCTCTGAAAATAGTATTTGTATCCCTCCAGCCGATTTCATTGATTATTTTTCTTATTCTTGAATATCCGACTTTTCTTTTAAATTCTTCGTAAATTTCAGTCGCCAAGTCGTCTTCTTTGGTTGTTTTTTTATTTGATTTGTAGAATTTTTTGGTAATTTCCATATATTCTAATTAATTTTTATCCGTTGATTTTATCTTATATCGGTTTTTGGAAGATGTAAATGAAAATTTAATATTTGGCCTCCGCAAGGCCGTAGGTCTTGTGGAGGCCTTTAATTAAAAAAATCCCCGCGGCTTTATCAACCGCGGGGGAAACGGAGAAAATTGCTTGTTTGAAGGGATTTGAACCCTCGCGTATGCCCTTGGCAGTTGGGGGCATTGCCTTAGCCGCTTGGCTACAGACAAGCAATTTTCTGTGAAGCTTCTTTAATTTGGTCGAGAGGGGAGGATTTGAACCTCCGACCTCTCCATTTATGGGTGGAGCGCGCTACCAGGCTGCGCTACCTCTCGACTTTAATAATAAAGAGTTTTTTTGGCGCAGAGAGAGCGGACTTCGGGGATCGACGGAGCCTACAGCCAATACTTTCCTCCGTCACGGCATTCCGTGGCTCGGCCAATGAATATCCACTCTCTCCGCATGTGTTATTAAGGTGCTAAAAAGGATTTTT
>JBBUDV010000017.1:4199-30612 GCA_038057075.1 Patescibacteria group bacterium | reverse complement strand
CGGAGGAATCATTATTATCGCGCGAAGCGCGTGGGGAATGCCTTCGCCGGAAACGACAACGGGCAAAGCCGCGATAACGAGCCATGAAAATAAAATTAGGAAAGGGAAATAATTTTCAATTTTTAATTTAAAATTTTTTAAAAAGGATATAAATCCAAAAAATATTCCGACTAAAAACATTATTCCTATTGGCCAGAATAATTCCGGAGTTCCGGCATAATTGTGCCGCCAATTTAAATCGCCGGAGAAATTAAACATACCCGCGGTTTTGACGACATTCAGCGCTAGGGTTTTCAGCGGGGCTGGGGAGCTAAAAACGGAAATTTGCGCGGTTCTGCCGAAAAAGTCCTGCGGATGAGTCAAAAAATAGTATCCCAAAGGGGCAAAAACAATTATTGATGTCAGGGTGAAAACAATGAATTTTTTAACGATTTCTTTTCTTAGGTCGCGGAACTTAAGAAACCAGTAAATAAAAATAATTAAAATCAAAAGAGGAGTCGCGCGATAAGCGATGTAGGAATAAAAACCGAGGCCATAAAAAATTCCGGCGATAATCGTATTTTTATATTTTTCTTCGCCAACCCCGTTAGAAATTTCCAATGAGGATGCTGAATCGCTGGAGTTTTTCGCCGGAAGTGCTTCGCTGTTATTTCTAACGGGGTCAAAGGATTTTAATATGAAATAAACCGCCCACGTTAAAAAGAAAGGAGCCATGATTGCGCGGAAGCCGATACGGGAAAAATTAATGTGCCAAAAGCTGACGGCAATTAAGAACGCGGAAAGAAGGGCAATCAGTTCGGAATTTTCAATTTTATAATTTTCAAATAATTTTTTGGTTAAAAAATAAATTCCCAGCACTGTGAAAATTCCAAAGATCGCGCTTACGCCGCGCAAAGCCCACGGCTGATTTCCGAAAATTATTATTGAAAGCGCCTGAATGTTTATAAATAATCCTTCGCGGCCGTTGTTTTCCGGATAAAAATTTTTCCAGTTTCCGGCGGCGATTGCTTCCAAAGCGTTGTTGCCGTTCATTGCTTCATCGGGGTAAAGTCCGGGAGGAGTTTGATTGATGTTGTAGAGCCGAAAGAAAGCGGCTATAATCAAGATAACAAATAACAAATAACTGATAACTGACAACTTTTTATTGAACATAATTTAATTGTAGCATAAAAAATGGATCAATTTAGTAACCAAAAAATTGAGCAGAACGTTATAAGTCAAGATGTTGAAAAACTCGGCAAAGAAATTCAGGAAAAAAGAGAGCAACCGGAAATAAAAACGCAAAATTATTCCGAAAAAGATTTAATAAAGCAAAGCACCAAGCCGATGATTTATCCGCAGCCACAAACGCCAACAGCCGCGGTTCCTCAAGCCGAAGACCGATTTTTGCCTGATTATTTGAAAAACGCGCCGAATGAAGTGAAAGTTCAGGTAGAAAAACTTCTTGAAAACACTTTTAAAATCGGGCTGGAAAAAGGAATCGCGGAAGCGCGGAAGGCGCCGCCTTTTATTTTGGACGCGTACCACGACGCGTTGACAGATAAATTACACGAAGAATTGGTCAAAAGAGGTTTGATATAGATAAAAAATTTTTAATTTCCATTGAATTTTTAATGTTGTATCTACTTTTAATAATTATTGTTATTGTTGTCGCGTTGGCTTTGTTTTTTGTTTCAAGAAGTTTAAGAAAAAATCGTTTATCCCAGGCCTTGGATTTAAAATTACTTTTAGTGAAACTGCCGCGCGGAGCCGCGGAAGGAGAAAAAAAGGATTTTAAGGATGAAATAAATCTTTCGGCGCAATTGTTTTCAATTTTGGCGGGATTGAAAAATCCGTTTACTTTGGAAGCCGCGGTTCATCACGCGGGCGCGGAAATCTCTTTTTATATCGGCGTGCCCGCGCTTCACGTCCAATCAATCAGCCGCCAAATAGAAGGATTGTTTAAAGACGCGCAAGTAACTCAAATTGATGATTACAACATTTTTATCGCGGGAGGGGAAAATATTGGAGTTTATCTGAAACAAAAATTTCATTCCGCTTTGCCGCTTCGGACTTACGCGGAAGCCAATGTGGACACCTTTGCGCCGATTTTAAACAGCTTGTCAAAAATAAGCGAGGTCGGCGAAGGCGCCGCGATTCAGATTTTAGTCAAGCCCGCGCCGTCAAGCATTAAAAAATCGGCCGTTAAGATGATTGCCAACCTTAAAAAGGGAGCGAAACTTGAAAATCTTTTGGGCGGCATGAAAATCGGATTAAGTGATTTTCAAAAGGCATTGGCCGGCCCGCAAAAAGAAAAAGAAGAAAAAGTAGTTGAAGAGGAATCAATAAAAGCGCTGGAAGGAAAAATTTCCAAGCCGATTTTCGCGGTCAATTTCAGAATCGCGGCTTCGGCGACGAATTCTTTTCAGGCGGAAAGCGTTTTGAACGGAATCACCCAGGGATTTTCGCAATTTTCCGCTCCTTTGCGCCAGGAAATAAAACCAAACAAACCGAAAAATCCGGCCAGATTTTTTTACCAATTTTCTTTTCGCGAGTACGACGACGAGCAGAATATGTATTTAAACAGCGAAGAATTGGCCAGCTTGTTTCATTTTCCGATTTCAACAACCGAAGCGCCTCGGGTTAAATGGCTCAAGTCCCGGGAAGCCGCTCCGCCGGTAAATCTTTTAAAAACCGGGACAATGACGGGAGTCAGTATTTTTAGAGGAGAGGAAAAACCCGTTTTTATCGCCGATGAGGATAGACGGCGGCATGTTTATACAATCGGCCAGACCGGAACCGGAAAATCAACGATGCTGGTTAATATGGCCATAGACGACATTAAAAAAGGCAAAGGCGTGGCGATTGTGGATCCGCATGGAGATTTGATTGAAAAGATTTTGAGTTTAATGCCTCAAAACAGGATTGACGACGTGATTGTTTTTGACCCGGCGGATTTATGGAAACCGCTTGGAATGAATATGTTGGAATATGATTTAGACAAACCGGAACAGAAAACGTTCATTGTTAATGAAATGTTTAGTATTTTGGATAAATTATACGATATGAAAACAGCAGGAGGGCCGATGTTTGAACAGTATACTAAGAACGCCATTTTGCTTTTAATGGAAGACATGAAAAACGAGCCGGCAACTTTAATGGAAATCGCCAGAGTTTTTACCGACGACGCTTTTCGTCAGAAAAAATTGTCCAGAATTTCCAATCCTGTGGTGGTTGATTTTTGGACTAAAGAGGCGGCTGCGGCAACCGGTGAACATTCTTTGGCAAATATGTCCTCGTACATTACTTCCAAGTTCAGCAACTTCACGGCTAACGATTACATGAGGCCGATTATCGGCCAGGCAAAATCGGCGTTTAATTTCAGAAAAGTGATGGACGAGGGGAAAATTTTATTGATAAGTTTGTCCAAGGGCAAGATAGGGGACATTAACGCCAATCTTCTGGGTATGGTTATTATCGGAAAAATTTTAATGGCGGCATTTTCCCGGGTTGATTTGCCGCAGGAACAGCGACGAGATTTCAATTTATACATAGATGAGTTTCAGAATTTCACCACGGATTCCATTTCCATGATTTTATCCGAGGCGCGCAAGTACGCTTTAAATTTGACAATGGCTCATCAGTTCATAGCCCAGCTTACGGAAAAAATCAGGGACGCGGTTTTCGGCAATGTTGGTTCAAAAATCGTTTTCAGAGTCGGAGTTCAGGACGCGGAATTTTTGGAAAAAGAATTCGCGCCGGATTTTACAAAAAACGATTTGATAAATATAGATAATTTTAACGCTTACGCGAAAATTTTGATAAACGGGCAGACATCAACTCCGTTTAATATCAGAACCATTTCATCCGAATCGGGAGATAAGGCGCTTGTTGATAAAATAAAGGAACTTTCGCGCGCCAAATACAGCCGAGACAGACAGGAGGTGGAAGAGGAAATTTTAAAAAGGTTAAGAAATTAAATGCTAAATAAAATTTTAAAGGATAAATATCTTAGAGTCATTTTCGGAATCAGTTCTTTTGTTTTTTTAATAGCATCGGTTTTTGCGGCCGCAAAATTTTGGAACGCTGTCGGACCTTTGATTATACATTTTGACGCGTTTAAAGGCATTGACTGGGTCGGCAGCCGAACGGATGTTTTCGGCATTTTTATTTCGGCTTTGGCGATGTTTTTGATAAATGTTTTTCTGGCAAATTTTATTTATGAGAGGGAGAGATTTCTATCTTATTTGTTTTCTTTCGCGAGCTTAGTGTTGAGTATTTTATTTTTGGCGGCAATTATTACGATAAATTCGGTGAATCTATGAATTGACTGACGACAAACGACAAACGACTGACAACGGATGGAAAAATGTTTTAAATTAAATCTAAAGTCGTGGGTTGTAAGTTGTTGGTTGTGGGTTATTTTTAAGTTTTCGCCACTGCCAAGGCGATGATTTTATTCGCCCCGTTTTGTTTTAAAATTCTGGCGGCTTCGGACATCGTGGCGCCGGAGGTGTAAACGTCGTCTATTAATAGCACGTTTCTGTTTTTGATTTTTTCCGAATTGATAATTTGGAAAGCGCCCGAAATATTTTGCGCGCGCTCATTGTAATTTTTCGTTTTGGCTTGAGGCGGGTTGTTTTTGATTCTTTTTAAAACGCCCGCCATTTCAAGATTAAAATTTTTAGAAATAAGTTCGGCAAGCAATTTTGATTGGTTAAATCCGCGTTTTTTCTCACGGGAATAATACAAGGGTATATACGTAATTAAGTAACCAGTAATGGGTAATCGGGCAATTTGCAAATAATCAATAAGAATATTCCCTAAAACCAGAGATAATCTGTTGAATCCCTTGTATTTATAGTTGTGAACTATTTCCTGGATAATTTTGTTGTCATAAGATGAGGCGGCAGCCAAAAGAAACGGGAATTTTTTGGATTTTTTCGAGCCGTGGCCGCAGATACGCTTGTTTTCGGGAAGCCGCGCTTGGCACACGGGGCAAAATAAAGTATTATTAAGTTTAATCAAGGACAAACAGCAGTCGCAAACGAATTTATCGCGGTCTTCAAGATGTTTTTGGCAACCCAAACAAATCGGCGGGAAAAGAATGTCCAGTAAATTATTTTTTAGTTTTGTTAAAAACATAACGCTACACTTTAATTATACCTTATGTTAAATTTTTTTAAGTCATTGGCGTCGCAGTCGTATCTTGGCGTAGATATCGGCACGACCTCCATTAAAGTGGTGGAAATTTCCAAAGGCAAGACAAAACCGGAACTCAGAAATTACGGCATTCTTGAAAGTTACGGCCATTTGGAGCGGCTGAACAACGCGCTTCAGACAAGTTCTTTAAAAATCGTTGAAAAAGACGCGGCAGAACTTTTAAAAATTCTTTTAAACCATTCAAAATTTAAAGCGGACCAGGTAGTCGCTTCCATTCCTTCTTTTTCCGCGTTTATAACTTTAATTGAAATGCCGCAGATGCCCGAAGCGGAAATTGCAAACACCATGGCATATCAGATTGGCCAGTATATTCCGATGGCCGCTTCCGAAGTGACCATTGATTGGGTAAAGGTGGGGCAGCATCAGGATGAACAAGGATTTGTCAAAGAACAAATTCTTTTAATTTCCATTCCGAACGAAGTTATCAATAAATACAAAAAAATTTTTCAGCTCGCGGGACTTAAACTGCGAGCTCTTGAAATAGAAAGTGTGGGATTAATTCGCTCAATTCAGCCGGTAGAGGATGTTCCGGCTCTTTTGGTTGACATCGGCGCAAGGTCAAGCAATATCGTCGCCATTGATAACGGGACTTTGAAATATAATTACCAGACGGATTTTGCAGGAGCCAATTTGACCCAGGTTCTTGCCAGCGGCTTGGGAATAAATATTAGAAGAGCCGAAAAACTTAAAAAAGAAAAAGGCCTTTTGGATTCCGAGGGCTTCGAGCTATCCACATTGATGACGCCTTTCCTTGATGCTATACTTAATGAAGTAAACAGAGCGAAGAATAAATACGAGCAAAGTTTCGGCGCCAAAATTGAAAAAATAGTTCTTTCAGGCGGCGGCTCCAAACTTTTGGGAATAGACAGATATTTTGAATCGCGGCTTAAAACTCCGGTTATTACAGGAAATCCGTTTGACAGAGTGAATTATCCTTCCTCTTTGGAGCCGCTCGTTAGAAATTTGGGACCGAGTTTCGCGGTAGCGGTGGGTCTCGGCATAAAGGAATTTATTAAATAACTTTTTAAGGTATGGCTTACAAACAATCAGCTATTGAAACAGAGTTGGGCAAGCAAGAAAAGTTAAGGACCGGCTGGCCTTGGCGTTTAATGTTCGTCGCATTTTTAGTTTTCGGTTCAATGGCGGCGATTTTTTTGGGTATAATTTTTGGATTTCAGCCCTATTTGAAATCGCAACTTAGCGCCGTTGACGCCAAACTTAATCAATTAGTCGCTTCAATCAGCGACGAACAGCAGAAAAACATTCTTAATTTTTATTCTCAACTTAGCAATATCGGCGGCGTTTTGAATTCAAGAAATCAGGCGACCAAATACGTGGATTTTTTGGAAAAGAACGTTTTGAAAAGCGTATATTTTAATTCGGTTAGTTTAAGTTTTAAGGAAGGGGCCGCGACAATCAGCGCCGACGGCCAGACGCTCAATTATGATTCTCTGGCGCAGCAAATTGAAGTTTTCAAGGAGGCGCCTGAAATCGCCGACGTGATTTTGGGCAGCTCCCGGATAATCGAATCGGGGAAGACCGGAAGCTTGGTTAATTTTACAGTTACTTTGACTTTCAAATAAAAAATTATGAATTATTCTTCAAAAAGATTTTTAAGCATCATTATCGCCGTCGTCTTTTTTGTCGGAGCGGTTTTGGTTTATCAAAATTTAATCAATCCGGCTTATGACGAAGTCAAATTGATTCAGGGAGAACTGGCCGAAAAAAATAAAATATCCGACGAGTATCAGGGAATTTTTGACCAGATCCAGCAATTATTTTCCAATTACCAGAATTACGGCGATTTGCAGAAAAACGTTTCTCTGGCTTTGCCCTCCGACCCGGCGGTGGCGGAAAGCGTCTTCCAGATTACAAGATTGGCTTCGGTGAATAATTTATCGGTTCAATCGCTTGACGTCAAAAAATTAGCTTTGATTCCTTCAAAATCCTCGGTTATTAAAAGTTTGGGTACTTTGAGATTCAGCATTCGGCTGACCGGCAGTTATGAATCGCTTAAATCATATCTTCAAAGCTTGGAATCCAACATTCGGCTGATGAGCGTGAATAATTTGAAAATTGAAAAAGTCGGCGCCGCGTCCAATTTGTTTAATTATAATCTGGAAGCGGACGCATATTATCAATCGCAATAATATGGCAATAATACTTGAAGAGGAAAAAAAGCAAACAAATTGGGGAGTGATTTTAGGGCTGATTTTGGTCGTGGTTTTTGTCGGCGCCGCAGTTTACTATTTATTTTTTGTCAATCCGGCGCAGGTTGATGTTTTTATTTCTCCGAAACTTAAGATACTTTCCGATTTTAAAACCATTCAGTTTAGCCCCGACGATCTTTTAAATAATCCGGCATTTAAAGCGCTCCAACCTTCTTCTCAAGAATTTTTAATTCCCGCGCCGGAATTAAGGGGTAAAATAAATCCGTTTTTGCCTTAAAGGGCTTGGCCCAAGAGAGCGAGTCCGCTTAGGACGAAGCGCGATTGGATGCCAAACCTTTACCCAGCACCTTTTGTTGAAATAATTAAGCTATAATATAATCAGAGCCGTAAGGCGACTTCGTCTTAAAGTTATGCGAAAGCATAATCATTACCGCAAAAGGTGCTGGGTGCTCAATGTTGTAGAATAATTTTATTTCAGCATTGGGCTTTATAAAATTATTACAACATTGGCATGGAAAACAAAGCTTTAGTTGACGCTTTAATCAAAGAAGGATTCATTGAAGAGGAAAACGGCAGAAAGGTTTTACAGGAAGCGGCGTTGAGCCGGAGACCGGTTGAAGAGCTTGTAGCCGAAAGACGAATGGTTGACGAAGAAAAATTGGCGGCTTTAAAAAGCCGTCTTCTTGGCATTCCCTATAAAAAATTTGACCCGAAAGACATTTCCGACGAGGTCTTGAAGTCATTTCCGGAAGAAACAGTCAGAAATTATAAAGTCGTGCCGCTTGGCGTAAAAGGCGATTTACTTATTGCCGGAATGATAAACCCCGACAATTATCAGGCGCAAGAAGCTATTAAATTCATCGCCAAGCAAAAACGGATGAATCTTGGAGTTTATCTGATTACTCCTTCTTTTTGGGAAGCGATTTTAAGAAGATATTCTCCTTATCGAAACTTGATGGATGAAGCGGTTAAATCATTAAATATTCAGCCGGGCGTGAACCCCGCGAGTTACGTTCAATTAGAGGAAAAAAAGGGAGCGGGCGACGAAACGCCGATAATTAAAATAGTGGCCACGACTTTAAAGGAAGCGGTTTGGGAAAAGGCCTCCGATATTCATATTGAGCCGCAAAGGAATCGGAGCAGAATAAGATTTCGGGTTGACGGCGAACTTCAGGAAGTCGCGTCATTGCCTATTGAACTTCATTCTCTTGTAACTTCCCGCGTCAAGATTTTGTCCGGCCTTAAAATAGATGAAACGCGCATTCCCCAAGACGGCCGGTTTAGAACCGTGTTATTCGGCAAAGACATTGATTACCGCGTGGCGACTTTTCCGACTCCGGTCGGGGAAAAAGTGGTTATCAGAGTTCTTGACCCTACCGTCGGATTAAAAGGTTTGGAGGAATTGGGGCTTGTCGGGAAAAACTCCGATTTAGTTAAGGAGGGAATCCATAAGCCGTACGGAATGGTTTTAATAACCGGTCCGACCGGTTCGGGCAAAACCACGACTTTGTACGCCATCATGCAGATTTTAAACACCGAGGACGTCAACGTTGTTTCTTTGGAAGACCCGGTTGAATATTTTATGGACGGTTTGAATCAGTCGCAGGTTAGGCCTGAAATCGGATATGATTTTGCTTCGGGTTTAAGGCAGATTTTACGTCAGGACCCGGACGTAATTATGATAGGAGAAATTAGAGACACTGAAACCGCGGAATTGGCGGTTCACGCGGCTTTAACCGGACATGTGGTTCTTTCAACTTTACACACTAATAATTCAATAGGCGTTATTCCGAGATTAATTGACATGAAAGTCCAGGGATTTTTATTGCCGGCGGCTTTGAATTTGATGCTCGCCCAAAGGTTGGTTTCTAAAATGTGTTCTAATTGCAAGAAACCTGAACCGGCATCCGCGGAAATTCAGCAAATCATTAAAAAAGAATTGTCAAAACTCCCGCCTGACGCGAAAGCAAAAACATACGGCGAGCCATACCAGATTTATCGCGCTGCCGGCTGCGACGTCTGTAAGGGGAAGGGTTCAATCGGCCGATTGGCTTTGTTTGAAATTTTGAAAATGACTCCTGAATTGGAAAAAATTATCAACAGCGGGCCGACTGAAGGGAAAATTTTGGAAGAAGCCAAACGTCAGGGAATCATCAGCTTGAGGCAGGACGGAATTTTAAAGGCGTTGGAAGGATTAGTGTCAATTGAAGAAGTGTTGAGAGAAACGACGGAAATGTGATACAATAAATTAAAATAGAAAATGAAAAAGTAAAAATGAAAGTTAAAAGTTGACGCAACAGTGTCATCCTGAATCCGCTGCGGCGGATGAAGGATCTTAATGTTAATTCATAAGATTCTTCGCGGAGTTTACACTGAGTGAAATGAATGTGCTCAGAATGACATCTAATATCACTTTTTAATTTTTAAATTTTACTTTTAAAATTGGCACATGGCGGACAACAAACAAAAACTTAACGATTTATTATTAACCGCGGCGAAGCAAAACGCCTCGGATTTGCATTTGGCCGTGGGACGTTATCCGACTTTAAGAATTGACGGCATTCTTATCCCAATTCAGAAAGAGCCGATTTTGACGCCGCAGGCGGCGGAAGAGTTGATAATGGAACTTTTAACTCCGGAGCAAAAAGAAACTTTAATCAAAGAAAAAGAAATTGACTTTTCTTACGGTTATGAAGACAAAGCGCGGTTCAGGGTTAACGTTTATCATCAAAGAGGATATGTAGCCGCGGCTTTAAGGTTGATTCCGGCAAACGTCAAGACCATTGAGGAATTGAGCTTGCCGCCGATTCTCCACGATTTCACAAAAGTTTCCCAGGGATTCATTTTAGTGGTCGGTCCGGCAGGTCATGGAAAGTCAACCACTTTGGCGGCGTTGGTAGACGAAATCAATCATAATAAAATGGATCATATTATTACCATTGAGGACCCGATTGAATATATTTTCACGCAGGATAAGTCAATTATTTCCCAAAGGGAAGTTAAAGCCGACGCCATTGATTTTCATTCCGCGCTTCGGTCTTTGCTCCGTCAGGACCCGGATGTCATTATGATAGGAGAAATGCGCGACAGAGAATCAATCGCCACGGCCATGACCGCTGCCGAAACCGGCCATTTGGTTTTTTCAACGCTTCACACCAATTCGGCTTCGCAGACGATTGACAGAATTATTGACAGCTTTCCTCCGGAACAACAGGGGCAAATTTCTTCCCAATTGGCCGCGACTTTGGTCGCCATCGTTTCCGAACGTTTGATTCCAAGAGTGGAAGGCGGCCGGGTTCCGGCATGCGAAATTATGATTACCAATCCGGCAATAAGAAATCTTATCCGCGAAAAGAAGACATACCAGATTGATTTGGTTATTGAGACGTCTATGCAGGAGGGCATGATTAACCTTAATCGCTCGCTTGCGACTCTCGTTAAAACTAAAGAAATTTCTCTGGAACAAGCCGAACTTCATTCACTTAATCCGAGCGAATTAAGGATACTTTTGGAAAGGTCATAAACGCCCGCCTTCGCCTAAAGCTACGGCGGGTGCTCATAATTGTAGTGAAATTTTCTTCGCTGCAATATGAGCTCAAAAATTTCAACAATTATGGCAAAATTTAAATACCAAGCCAGAACCAAAGAAGGCGAGTTGCAAGTCGGAAACGTTGAGGCGTTTTCAAAAGAAGCAGCCGTCAATATTTTGACATCGCACGGGATTTTTATTTTGAGTTTGGAAAACGCCGAAGAAAAACTTTGGTATAGTAAAATAACGAGCGTGTTTAAACGGGCCGGTTTGAAGGATTTGATGATTTTCAGCCGTCAGTTCGCGACTCTTTTGGAATCAAAAGTCCCGTTGAACGACGCTTTAAAAAATCTTTACAAGCAGACCAGAAATCCGATTGTTCAGGAAGTTATTTTTGAAGTCGCCTCCGATATTGACAGCGGCTTGCCGCTTTCAAAAGCGTTGGAGAGACAGGGACATTTTTTCTCCGAATTTTACATCAGCATGATTCGCTCCGCTGAAATCACCGGACGTCTGGAGGAAGCGATAAATTATTTGGCAAATTATCTGGAAAAACAGATAATGTGGCGCGGCAAAATAATCAATTCTTTAATTTATCCCGCTTTTTTGATTGTGGGTTTTGTGGCGGTTGTTATTCTTTTGGTCACCGTGGTTTTGCCGAATATCAGACCGGTTTTTGAGGAATCGGGCGTTGTCTTGCCTTGGTATTCAAAAATTATTTTTGATTTGGGAACGTTTTTGGTTACTTGGTGGTGGGCGGTTTTGCTGGTTTTAATTCCTCTTATAGTTATTCTGGTTGAGTATTTTAGAGGCGACGAAGGAAGAATTGTTTTGGACGAAATTATTTTGCGAACGCCGATTTTGGGCGGTTTGTTTAAAGGCATGTATCTCGCGCGGTTTTCGGAATCGCTTAGTATTTTAATCAAAGGCGGAATTCCGATAGCGCAGGCGATTGAAATCACATCCCATTCCATCGGGAGCTATATTTACAGGGATATTCTTCATGGTGTTAGCGAGAGGGTGAGAGGCGGGGAATTATTGTCGGGCTCCTTAGCAGGGAACGCTTATTTTCCGGATCTGGTCGGCCAAATGGTGGGCATTGGGGAAACAACCGGCAGATTAGACGAGCTTTTGACCAGGGTTTCCGTTTATTACACAAGAGAGGTTGAGGATATAACAGGGCGTTTAAGCGAGCTGATACAGCCCATTGTCATCGCTTTTGTTGGAATTTTTATCGGAGTGTTATTTGCTTCAATTCTCGTTCCGATTTATAATTTAATTCAAGGGTTTAAGATATAAAAAAGTCGAAATATGTTATTATATAATTATGAAAAATAAAATTTTTAGAAAAAGCGCGGGGTTCACGCTTATTGAAATGCTTATTGTTATTGCGATTATCGCGATTTTGTCGTCCGTATTTTTGGTGGGGTTAAAAGGTTTTCGTTCAAGCGCTTATGATTCCCGAAGAATTTCCGATTTACAGAAAGTGCAAAGTTATTTAGAAACCGTATATAACATAAATAAACGCGCTTATCCTGTTGTTGATACCTGGAGCGCTTTAAAACAATCAATTAAAACATTATTAGATGTTGATATTCCCAACGATCCAATAGCGGGGAATACATATATTTATTGTGTTGATAATACCGATAAACAGAGTTATATTTTAGGCGCTAAACTTTCCAGTCCCGGCCATTCGGCCTTAAGCGAGTCCTATCACGGCAGTGTTTTTTCGGGATGTAATTTGGATTGTACTGAAGGAAGCGGTTGGCTTTGCGTTAAGTTTTAATAAAACTGAAAATTTTGAGTAAAAAAAGAGCGTAGAAATTTCTACGCTCTTTGATTATTAATATGGAAAGGGAAAAATTATTTTGTTTTATTTTAAATATGTTATAATTAAAATTATGAAAAAATATTTATTAATAATTGGGTTTTTAATTTTGATTGCCGGGCTTATAGGAGGAGGTGTTTATTATTGGAAAAAGGAAAATAATCAGCCGCAGAGCATATCTTATGACATTACTTTAACCACTCAACAAGAAGTTACAACTTCAACCTCAACTTCAATAAATATTTATAAAAATGATCAACTTGTAAGGCTTATTCCTGACCAACTTAATGCAACCACTTCTATTTTTACGGTGACTGAAAAAGGGGGCATTGTTTTTTCTACAGACGGGCAAATGCAGGCGGAAATTCCTGATGGCGCGGTTATGTCTACTATAAAAGTTACTATCGGCACTATTAATAATGATCATGGGCAATATAATTGGGGGCAATTTGGTCCACTATATAAAATTACTCCGATTAACGGTGTAGATTTGGTATCTTTTTTAAAGCCCGCTGTAATAAAAATTCATTATAATCCACAAATATTGCCAATTGGTGCTATTGAAACCGAGTCTAAGGTATTAATTCTTGGCGCGTATGATTCCTGGGAATTATTTGCGACAACAACCATTGATACTGTTAATAACATTCTTACCTCAACAATTTCTTATATAAAGAACGATGGAGATTGGGGAACTATTGGTATAATACCAGCATATATAAGGTTTTAAAAGATTTAAATTTGATTTTTCAATTTCTGTGGTAATTTATTAACCAATAAAAAAGCGCCCCTTAAGGAGGCGCTTGAAATTTTTAATACCAAACCTTATTTCGTGATAGTGTCGACGGTGATTTTTTCTCCTGGCGAGATGAGTGCGCCGGTTCTTGTGCTGATAAGCGAACTGTTTTTGTAGACGTTTATTGTGTAGTCCACAGTTCCGTCTCCGGCAAAATACCTCACACCGTAGATGTATGTTCCCGAAAGTGATTGCCCATTTGGCCAATATGCTCGTTCGGGTCCGCCGCCATCGCACCACGGATTACCCATACAAGGATCGTTCCCGCCTTGGTCATCATAATCAATAATCCCTCCTTCTGGAGTTGGGCCAAGACCATAGCCATCTCTTGATGAACTAAGCGTTTGCCCGAGAGGATCTTCTACCCAAAGATCAATATCGGGGCCAGATACTCTACTTGAGTTACTCCACGACCATATCAAGCTAAACGAGATGTCGCCGATACCGCCGGGGTCAATACCGCCAAGTCGCAGCCAGCCTATCACTTTATACGCGCTTTTATCATTATTGAATGTCTCTAAATAATTTGTGCTGTTGTGATAGTTTAGTTGTGTATTGGCGTCTTTGGAATTTAGCGACCAATTTTGGTGGGCAACATAAACATTATCAGCCGTTATCTGTCTTACAATCGCTATATGACCAGCAATAACATTACCGGCATTATCTTTTTTTTCAAAAACGACAATGTCGCCTTGATTTGGTTTGCTTCCGCCCAGAGTTGTATCTTCATTTAGATATGTTTTAAGCCCTCTTTGGATTGCAGTATCCCAGAAATTAGTGGCGTCGTTTAAACCCGGTGTTAACAATACGTTGTAGTTGTATACAAGCCAATAATAACGGCTCACGTATTCAACGCATTGCCATTCTTCTCCTGTTACATACCCGTTCTCATAATGAGCTGGACCCTCGTGATAAAGATAGTGAGGATCATCAACGCTGTAATAGAGATTGGTGATTGGCGTAGGCGCAGAGTGGTTGTTTGAATAAACAACAACGCCGTTAAAGTCGCCTTCTATGGCACCTAAAGGGTCGTAATAAACAACGCCGTTACCCGAAAAATGAGTTATCGGAGCACTAACACTATGGTTTACTGTATTAACCGTTGATTCGAGAACTGGTATCCATTGGCCGTTGGATTCATAAGCTACTTTTAAATTCGTTTCGTCTGCACCGCTGGGCAAATAATCGGGGTTGTACTTAAAAGTAACTGTCGCAGGAGTATTGAAAGTCAGTCCATCAGGATAAAAACTGTATACTATCTGCGGTGGTCCGATTGTGTCAGAAGATTCGTTTTGCGATACACTTATAACAATATTGCCAGAGAGCGCTCCTACCGGAACATCTAATGAAGTATTTCCACTGGGTGTTGTTAAAGTTCCGCCATTTGCGCCGATAACTCCGGTAACAAGGTCATTGTCGTTAGAAACGACATTAGAAACGACATTGCTTCCTCCTCCTTTACTACAACCCATTACAACTGCGAACAACGCAATAGCTAATACCACCACTCCAATAAGCTTTTTCATTTCTACTTCCTCCCTTTTTAGTTGTGAATGAGCTTAAACTTTCCCCTTATTGAGAAAATTTATAATTATAAATTACTAAAATTCTAATTGATTGTCAAATTATTTTGTAAATTTAAATGTAGAAAGGATTTGGTTAAAATTATTCATTCCAGATTGATTTATTATATACAAATTTGAATTATCCTTTATAATAACCCCCTCTTTTATATATGTATTAAATAAAATTCTTTCCGCATTAAGACCGCCTATAATTTCGGTACTTGTTACAATAGTTTTTGGATCAAAATTAGTATCCATTCCCAACTCGGCGTTTTGAGAAATCATATCTATGTCATTTAAAGCAGCTTGATTTAAATTTTGGTTATTATTTAATACAATTCTTATTCCCATCCGAATATTAGATGTGTCCTTAGAAGATAACCCAATTTCTATAGCTTGATAAACTTTTTCATTGATAGTGTCTTTATTAAGAATATAATTTGATTTTTTTTCAATCAAATGAAATTCGCTGGGATATTGAAACTCAAAACCATATTTATCATTTTTATAAGTTAGCCAAGTTGAAGTGGAATTTTGACTTACTTCTTGCGAAGTTGTCGAGGCGGTTTGCTGGTTAACTACTATAGGCTGGTTATTAACAACTTTATTTTTCTGCCAATACCAAATACCTCCTATAAGCCCGGCAACCAAAATCAAAAAACCGATTATTACTAATGATTTTTTCATAACTTAATTATAATACAATTGCAAACAACACTGCAACTGCCAATCCTATCGTTATCAATCTTTTCATTTCTTATTCCTCCTTATTTGGTTTTTAACGAGCTATCTCCGCCCCATGCGGGAAATTTATAATTAGAATATTGGTATATTAGCGGTTTGTCAAACGAGGCCTTACGGCTTATAATTACACCAATGTTTTATGTAATTCTTTTTTTATTGGGTTTGGGATTTGGGAGTTTTTTAAACGTTGTTTCGTTTAGGTATAAACCCGAACAAAAACTTTTTGATTTGAAAATCATCGGAGGACGTTCGCGATGTCCGCATTGCAAAAAACAATTAAGATGGTATGAACTGATTCCGATTTTGAGTTTTTTGTTTCAGAAAGGGGAATGCCGCCACTGCGAGCATAAATTATCATGGCAATATCCGATTGTGGAAATTTTGTCGGCGTTGATTTTTGTATTTGTGCCGCTTCGCTTCGCGACTTACGGTTTACAGTTTACAACTTACGACTCTAAAATGTTGTTGGTTGTTGGTTGTTGGTTGTTGGTCTTTTTATTATTTCTTTTGTTGGCGATAATTGATTTTCATCATTATATTATCCCCGATGAAATAAACATTTTACTTGCTGTTTTAGGAATTATTCTAATCCAACTAACAACTAACAACTTACAATTTACAACTTTCTTTATCGGCCACTATTCTTTACTTTTCGGCTCCTTGGGCAATATCTGGGTTAACCATATTTCCGCCGCGGTTTTGGCTATGGCATTTTTTGGTTTGATTATCGGTATAAGCCGCGGCAGAGGGATGGGTGTTGGGGATTTGAAACTTGGCGGCGCTTTGGGCCTTATTTTCGGCTGGCCGAACATTTTGTTTGTTTTGGCTTTGTCTTTTATCGTCGGCGCCGCAATAGGCATCATTTTAATGCTGAATAAAACTAAAACAATGAAGGATATCGTTCCATTTGGGCCGTTTCTGGTTATCGGTTCGGCTTTGGTTTTTTTCTTCGGATTTCAAATAGTAAATTTATATTTTAAGTTTTTTGGGTTATACTTCTAATAATAGAGTAGCGGGGAGAAATTAATTTTCAATTTTCAATTTTTAATTTTAAAACAATGATTTAATGTTTTAATTTATATTTAATTGAGAATTGGGTATCGAAAATTGTTTAGAAATTGGAAATTAGAAATTAGAAATTTGTTTATATTTATTCGTAAATATAAGCACGGATTTACTCTGATAGAACTGTTGGTGGTGATGTCTTTGACTATAATTTTGACAGGCGGGCTTTTGATTTACAGCCGCGGTTCGGAGCGCCAGCTGATTCTTTTAAGAGATGAGGCAAAAATAATCGGGGCATTACATCAGGCGAAATCAATGGCTTTGAGCGTCGCGGGCGGAGTATGCGGTTACGGAGTTCATTTTGAACAATCCGGGGAAATAATTATTTTTAAAGACCTTTCTCCTTCATCAAACCCAGATTGTCTTGATGCAAATAATATTTATAATGAACCCAGTAGACTTCCAACCGGCGGTGGATTCCCCTCGCAACGCAATCAACAAAATCAACAAGAACAACAAGAAAAAGATTGCGGCCAAATACCAGAATGTATAAGTCAAACAAGTTTGGATAAGTCAATACAATTTAGTGATTTGAATTTTAATGATATTGTTTTTATTCCGCCGGACTTGACGGTAATCATAGATAATAATGTTTCAAAAACAAAAGCATGGGTTAAAATAAGGGTAAGCGGCGGAGTTTTGGAACGGGAAATTGTTGTCAATAATTCGGGACAAATCAGCGAAAAATGAAACTAAAACCTATAACCTATAACCTAAAACCTAAGCGGGGCTATATGTTAGTTGAATTGATGGTGTCCATTAGTTTATTGGTTGTCGGATTTTTGGGATTTTTGGGATTACTGTCGCGGTCTTTAAGTTTGAACAGGGTAGTTGCCGACCAATTCATCGCCAATTATTTGGCAATGGAAGGGATTGAAATAACTAAAAATTTAATTGATTCAAATATTATACAAGGAAGTCCCTGGAATCAAAGTTTTACCACTCCTAATAAGTGCTACAAGTTTGATTATTTAACCACTGAAGTTTCTCCGAACGAGGAGGGCGACTGTAATCCGTTGGTTAATCCGCCGCTCAATTACGATACAAATAATTTTTATAGTTATATCGCTGGAGCTGAAACTCCGTTTTTTAGAATTGTTAGTATTACTCCGAAGGGCAGCGATGAAATCAAAGTTAATTCAATTGTAAAATGGAAAAGCCGCGGCGGGATAAAAAACGAAATTAATTTAGAAGACCATTTTTTCAATTGGCGTTAAAATGATAAATAAAAATCCAAAATCATTTAAAGATTTGAATAAGCGACAGGGGTTTACTCTGGCCGAACTGGTGATTTCAGTGGGCTTATTCACTATTTTAATGAGCATAGCGGTTGGGGGGTTCATTCAGGCGATGAGAAATCAGAGAATGATTATTTCCCTTATGGCGATAAACGACGGCATGAGTTTGACGATGGAACAAATGGCAAGGGAAATCAGAACGGGTTATAATTTTTGTACGAAAAATTATCCAATAACCACGCTTTCGGAATGCAATTCTTTGAATAATAGCGAAATCCAGTTTGTAAACGCGAATAATCAAGTAGTGAGATACAGATTAAGCAATAGCGGCATTGAAAAAGGAATAGGAGAGGAGATTGGCGGCGGGTTTATATATAATAAAATTACCGCTGACAACGTTGACGTTAAAAATTTGAATTTTAGATTGTCGGGAAACAATGCCAACGACAAGTATCCGCCGCGAATTACGGTCGGTGTGTCTTTTTCTTCCAACTCTCCCGACGTTAAAAAATTAAACATTTCAATTGACGCTCAAACAACGATTAGCGCGAGAATTATAGATACCTAACATGACAAAAAATATTAAGAATAAAGGACAAATAATGATGCTCTCGGTGCTTATAATCGGCACAAGTATTTTGGTCTTTTCCACCATTGGCGGTTATTTGATGCTGCAGCGTCTAAGAGAAGCGTCAAATATTGTGGGTACGACAAAAGCCATTTTTGCCGCAGACAGCGGAATTGAATGCGAGCTTTACAGATATAACAAATTGGCCACATCCACCGTGGATTGCAATACGGCTTCAGGCGCCGCCACCTTGAAATTTGACGATTCGCAAGTGGGCGTTTCAACCACGGTTTTAACCACGCCTTCGGGACAACTTATATCAATACAATCAATCGGCTCATCAATCAAATCAAAACGGGCGTTTTTATTTACCACATCAACGCCTTCAACGACTGGTGGGGCAACGCCTGGTGGTGGGGTAGCGCCTGGTTGGCCAAGAAGACCTGGCAGACCAAGGTTTTAAGAGGCGGTCCGCATGGTTTTAATTGCCGCAAAAAGTTTGCGGATTTTTTTATAAAATGTAAAAATATAAAAATGGACTTCGGAAAAATTGAAAAAAAGTGGCAGAAAATATGGTATAAGGAGGGGATTTATAAATCCGCCGGTTGGCGGAACGGGAAACCGAAAAAGTTTTACGTTTTGGATATGTTTCCTTACCCGTCGGGCGAGGGACTCCATGTCGGCCATCCGCGGGGTTATATCGCGACCGATGTTTCGGCGCGCTATAAAACGATGAATGGCTATGGCGTTCTCCATCCTATGGGATGGGACGCTTTTGGATTGCCCGCGGAAAATTACGCTTTAAAACACAAAATTCATCCCAAAATTGCTGTTTCAAAAAATATCAAAAGATTTAAGGAACAATTGAGTAAATTCGGGTTTACTTACGATTGGGACAAGGAAATAAACACTACTGACCCGGAATATTATAAATGGACCCAGTGGATATTTTTGAAAATGTTTGAAAACGGCCTGGTATACGAGTCGCGCGAACCGATTATTTGGTGCCCCAGTTGCAGAACTTCTCTGGCGTTGGAGGACTTGGAAAACGGGGGATGCGAACGGTGCGGGAGCGCAGTTGAGAAAAAACCGTTAAGGCAGTGGGTTCTAAAAATGACCGCTTACGCCGAAAAACTTTTGGACGGCTTGAAATCGCTTGATTGGCCGGAACCAATTAAAGAACAACAGAAAAACTGGATAGGGAAATCAGAGGGAACGACGATAAAATTCAAACTAACAACTAACAACCAACGACCAACGACTGAATATATTGAGGTTTTTACCACTCGTTTGGACACTATTTTCGGGTGTACATATTTAGTGGTGGCGCCGGAACATCCTTTGATAAAGAATTATGAATTAAGAATTAAGAATTATGGGGAAGTCAAAAAATACATTAATCAGGCGGGCAAAAAAACGGATTTGATGAGGACGGACTTGGCAAAAGAAAAAACCGGCATTGAAATTAAAGGAATTAAAGCAATTAATCCCTTTAATAATGAAGAAGTCCCGATTTTTGTCGCCGACTATGTTTTGGGCGGATACGGAACAGGAGCCGTGATGGCGGTGCCGGCGCATGACGAGCGCGATTTTGAATTCGCCAAAAAATATAATTTGCCGATTAAGGAAGTAATTATCCCAAATAGAATTGACAAAAGAAATCCGCCCGTTTCCGGTAAAAAAACGGAAGAAAGAAAAAATGTTCACGCTCTTGTCAGAAATCCGAAAAATAATAAATTTTTGTGTTTAAAATCTAAAAAATTTCTTTGGATCACTTTTCCAATGGGAGGAATTGAGAGAGATGAAGATGTGGTTGATGCGGCGCGAAGAGAAGTGGAAGAAGAAACCGGCTACAAAAATCTAAAATTGGTCAGAGTGTTGGGCGGGGAAGTGCGCGCAGAATATTTTGCCAAACATAAGAATGAAAACAGAGTCGCGTACACGACAGGAGTTTTGTTTGATCTTATTAACGAAGAAAAATCTCCGGTTGAAAAAGAATGGGAAGACGAGCATGAACTTATGTGGATTAATGAAAGTGATGTAAATTGCGAAACAATGTGTCATGCAGAGATGGATGTGTGGCTCAAGAGAATTAAGGGAGAAGAACAGGCGTGTACGGAAGATGGAGTTTTGATAAATTCAAAAGATTTTACGGGGTTGGAATCAGAAGTGGCTCGAGAAAAAATGGCGGCTTGGTTGATTAAAAATAAAATCGGAAACAAAAAAATAAATTACAAAATGCGGGATTGGGTTTTCGCCCGCCAAAGATATTGGGGAGAACCGTTTCCATTGGTTTACTGCGAAGCATGCGCGGAAAAAATAAAAAGCGGCAAATATAAAAAAGGAGAATTTACAAAAGGAGAACTTATGAATCCGGGCTGGGTTCAGATTTCGGAAAAGGATTTGCCGGTGAAATTGCCGAACGTCAAATCATACGAGCCGTCGGGGACAGGCGAATCGCCGCTTGTAAATATTAAAGAGTGGGTAAACGCGAGATGTCCGAAGTGTAAAGGCCTGGGCAAAAGGGAAACGAATACAATGCCTCAATGGGCAGGTTCAAACTGGTATTACATCGCTTATTTGATTAAAAAAGGCAAAAAATACGAATGGGATAAAAAGGAAATTAAAAAATGGCTGCCGGTTGATTTGTACGTCGGCGGAGTTGAACACGCGACGCGGCATCTTTTATACGCTCGTTTTTGGCACAAATTTTTATATGATATCGGTGAGGTTTCAACAAACGAACCGTTTAAAAAACTGATGAATCAGGGGCTCATATTGGCTGAGGACGGACGAAAAATGTCCAAACGCTGGAAAAATGTGGTGAATCCCGATGACATAATAAAGGTTTTCGGCGCCGACGCGATACGGCTTTATGAGATGTTTATGGGGCCTTTCGGCCAGAGTATTGCGTGGAATACTGACGGAATCAAAGGCGTAAGCAGATTTTTGGACAGGGTTTGGAAATTATCTCAAAAGTTAGATAATAAGTCGCGGGAAGAAAACAAAAAATTAGATGGTTTGATAAACAAGACTATAAAAAAAGTCACGGAAGATATAGAAGAATTTAGGTTTAATACGGCAATCAGCGCGTTGATGATTTTGGCAAATGAAATGGAGAAATATCCTCAATTATCAATTACTAATTATCAATTACTAATAAAATTATTATCTCCTTTCGCGCCGTTTTTGACCGAAGAAATTTGGCGCAAGGTTTTAGGGAAAAAGAAATCAATTCATTTGGAAAAGTGGCCGAAGTACGACACAAAACTAATTGTTGAAAATAAATTTAAGCTGATAATTCAAATCAACGGCAAATTCAGGGATTCTATTGAGGCCGGAAAAGGCGTCAGTGAAGAAGAGATTAAAAAATTAGCTTTGAATTCCGAGAAAATAAAAACGCTGGTTGGAAACGGAAAAATAAAAAGAGTTATTTATGTCAAAGACCGGCTGATTAATATAGTTTTGTAATTTATATGGGAGTTCAAATAAAAATGACGTTGATTTTGATTGTTTTGGCGGGAATCGCGCTTTATGTTCTAAGGGAATTTCCTCCAATTGCTACGGAATTATTTGTTGATTCAGGAGTTGACGAACTTTTAAACAGAACCGCCGCTAATTTAAGCAATATGAAATAAAGCCGCTTTTATTTTTTCTCCTGGAGTTTGGCTTTTGTGAAAAATTCTTTTTCTTTTCTCAATACTTTTAAGTTAATAACATCGCCAACTGACGAATCCTCCAAAATTTCACCGATGTTTTTTTCAGCAGTGAGCGGGTGGTTGTTGTATTCTAAAATAATGTCTTTTTCTTTGAGACCCGCTTCATGCGCCGGGCTTTTTGGAATGACCGCCGAAGCGTACGGTTTTTCCGTCATAATAAGCGCGCCGCGGTCAACAGAAAGTTTAAACCGTTTTTTGATTTCCGGCGTAATATTTACGTATTGGACTCCCAAAAACGGGCGGCGGATGCGGCCGTATTTTTTAATGTCTTCCAAATCGCGTTTGACGGTATTAATCGGCAAGGCGAAACCGATGTTTTGGGCGCCGAAAATTATCGCCACGTTGATGCCGATGACCTCGCCTTCCATATTAACTAATGGCCCTCCGGAATTTCCCGGGTTGATGGCGGCGTCGGTTTGAATTAAACCGTGGATTTCTTGAGCCGGGGATTTGGCGTCAACTTGGGCGGCGATGGAACGGGAAAGACCGGAGATGATTCCGCTTGAAACCGTGTTTTGAAAAAGTCCCAGCGCGTTTCCCGCGGCTAAAACAGTTTCGCCCAGTTCTACTTTTGACGAGTCGCCGAGTTTTAAAGTCGGGAATTTGCGGCCATCTTCGATTTTTAAAATTGCGATGTCAGAAATCGGGTCCCGGGCGATGACTTTGGCTTCAAATTTGTTGTTATCGGTTGTAACAACCGTATATCTATTTGAAGATTCGCCGACAACATGGCGGTTGGAAACGATAACGCCTGATGGTTCAACAATAAAACCGGAGCCGTTGCCTATTTTAACCATGCCGTGTTCGTCTATTTCTTCCTTCGGTATTCTGAAGTCTTTGATTTTAGGCCATAAAAACATCGGCAGATTTTTAAGCGCTTCTTTTTGGACTTCTTTGTAGTGTTTTGAGATGACAACGGTGACTGTCGCGGGCAGCGTTTTTTTAATTATTGCGATGAAGGGATTTTTTTGCGTCATAGTTTTATTTTACTTTATTTTGCGCAAAAAAGAAAATGTGAGTTGCGGCATAAGACAAGAAACATGTGAAATGTTAATATTATTTTAGTTATGTATTTTTACCGGGCGGAAAAGGAAAAAGGGAAGAAACGCCGAAAGTTTTACGCTAAAGCGCTTTTTTTCGGCGGATTGGTTTTTTTGTCGTCTTTTTTTACAGGCGGAATTTATTTAATCCGTTATTCCGATTTTCTGCAAGTTAAAAAAATAGAGATATCCGGCGTTCAAAGCGTAAATTCAGCGGAATTATTGGCGGATTTGAAAAATTTTTTGGTTCGGAAATCAAAAATTGCTTCATTTTTGGGAGCCGACAATATTTTAGTTTGGCAAACCGACGTCAGCCCGTTTTTAAATAACCATTCTTTATTTAAAAATTTAGGAATTAAAACCGATTATTTCAGCCGCAATATTAATATAGAAGTTAAAGAACGGGGGCGGACGGGAATTTGGTGTTTGAATAACGATTGTTTTTGGTTTGACAACGACGGCATGGCTTTTTCAAGAGCGCCATTGGTTGAAACCGAGATTTTAATCAAGATCAATGATTTATCGGGTCGGGATTTGAAAATCGGCGATTTGGTTTTACCTCAAAATTTTTTCGAAAATTTGACGGCAATTTTTAAAGTTTTAGAAGCGTCAAATTTGAAAATAAAAACGCTTAACATCGGCGACTTGTCCCTCGCGGAAATTTCAACGGAAAAATCCGATTTGAATCCCAAAATTTATTTCAGTTTGCGGTTCAATCCCGAATTTTCCATAGCAGCCATAAATTCTTTAAAAAATTCCGGCAAGTGGAATAAAATCAATTATGTTGATTTTAGAGTGGAAAATAGAGCTTATTATAAATAGCAATTAGCAATTAGTAATTAGTAATTGGCAGTAATTGGGGTCAGTAGTGGATGCGGCGTTCTGTTCTAAGAATTTTTATATCCCAAGCTTTTAACTGAGCGAGAATTTTCATTTCCGGGTCAACGGCTATTGTTTTGCCAAGATATTGCCCCGACGTGAAATAAGAAAAAATAACGTAATCAGCGCCGAGTTTGTACAGCGTTTCAACTTCATCGTCGGTTTCTCCGCGCGTTATAATTTTCAATTCAATCCCTTTCTTTTTGAGAACATTAAGTTTTTGAAGCAGATAAATATTGTCGTTTAAATCAGGAACCGTGGAAATGACAAGTTGCGCGGTTTCAAAATGGGCTTTTTTGAATATTTCGTCGTCGCTGACGTCTCCAAAAAGATAATTATGACCGTTTGATTTTGCGGCATGTATAACCTCCGGGTCAAAATCAATAATCAATAAGTCGTCTTTATTTAGATTGAATGCGATGCTTTGGCCGAGACGATGATGACCTATTATAATTATCGGTTTTGAATAATCGTTCGCGCTTTGAATTTCTTCTTTGAGTTTTTTACGTTCCGGAATAGGAATTAACCAATTAATTTTTCTAAAAATTCCGTCGGCGAACATGATTAAATAAACTGAAACCGCAATGGTAATTACTCCGACTCCGGTAATAATTGTAACAATCTCCTTGCTTAAATGACCCAATTTAAGGCCTATAGCCGCAAGAATCAAACTAAATTCGGAGATTTGAGACAAAGAAGTTCCAGTTAAAAAACCCGTTTTTTTCCGATAACCTTTTATTCCCATAACCAGCATTACAATCAGCGGTTTGATTATTATTGCGAAAGCGGAAAGAAAGAGAATCGGCAGAATTATTTTGTGAAAATCGGAAACGGCGAGCGACGACCCTAAAATAACAAAGAAAATCACCACGAAAAAATCCCTTAAATATTTTATTTTTGAAGATATTTGGAAATGAATTGAAGAATTGGACAATGCCAGACCCGCCAAAAGGCCGCTAATTTCTATCGGAAAGTTTATTTTTGGATGGCTTACTATCGCGGCTACAAGGAAACACCACGCTAAAGTCGTCAGGAAAACAAGTTCTTGGGAATAGTTTACTTTGTCAAAAACACGAGGCAAAAATTTTCTTCCGATAAAAAGGACAAGAGTGAACAAAACCGCGGCTTTGACTACGGCGAAAACGACGGGCCAAACGGTTATTTCTTGGCCGGTTTTTAATCCTGACAAGAAAACCAAAATCAAAATCGCGATTAAGTCCTGGAACAGCAGAATTCCGATGCTTATTTTGCCGTACAAGCTGTTTACGTCTTTTTTTTCGGAAAGAAGTTTTATAATGATAATAGTGCTTGAGAACGTCAACGCGGCTCCGATGTATATTGATTCAAGATAGCTGAAATGCAGAATTTGGGCCAGCAAAAATCCCAATCCTGCGGTCAAAATTACTTGAAATAGTCCTATCACGGATGAAACGCCGCCGATAAATTTCAATGATTTAAAATCAATTTCTAGTCCAATCAGAAAGAGCAAAAACATTATTCCCAGGTCGGAAAGGGCGCTCAAAACATTTTGATTATTGAGATTAAAAAAACCGAAGTAACTAATGAGAGCGCCGGCCAGAATAAAAGCCAAAATAAGCGGCTGTTTCAAAAATCGGGCGATAATTCCCAAAACAGTCGCCATTAAAACCACTATTGCGAGTTCCAGCATAGATTAAGTATAAAGTAGAAAGTTAAAAGGGAAAAGGGGAGGATAATAGGCGTTAGGCTTTAAAAAATTATATTTTAATGCTGAAATTATATTTTTTATCTGCCCAAGTTTTACCGGCGTATTCAACGCCGACGCGTTTTTTGGCGATAATTTGTTTTGGTTTTATTTTTACGCCTCGGTTTTCAAACCAAAGATTATTTTTAGAAATCGCTTTTAAGCCGTTGAATTTTTTGTTAATTTTCAGAAATTTCGTCAGGCGAGCGGGTCCGTTTAATATCGCGGTTTTATCGTTTGATTGTTTTAATGCTTTAATGTTATTTTGATTTATTATTCCGCTGCGTATGAGAATTGCAGCGGGAGAGTGTTTGGGGCCAGTGACGATGTTTAACATATAGTG
>JBBUDV010000017.1:0-4099 GCA_038057075.1 Patescibacteria group bacterium | reverse complement strand
TGAGAATTGCAGCGGGAGAGTGTTTGGGGCCAGTGACGATGTTTAACATATAGTGCATACCGTAAGTGAAATAAATATAAAAACAGCCGCCTTCTTCAAACATAATTTTGTTTCTTTCTGTTTTTCCGCGGGACGCGTGGGAGGCCTTGTCATTGAAACCGTCATAGGCCTCAACCTCGGTTATTATTATGGCGATTTTTTTATTGCCAATTTTGCGAACTAAAAATTTACCTAATAATTCTTTAGCAACGGCAGTGCTCGGCCTGTTAAAAAATTTTTGAGAAATTACTTTATGCATTTGTTTATTTTATAGCATAACACTTTCAATATTTAGATATGGCAGAGTGATATACTTAAGTATATCACTCAAAATAAATTTTTCTTGGGAAATTTATAAGTTGGAATTTAACTATATGACTTCGTCCCGCCTTTGGCGGATAGCCAAAACCTACTGCGGGGTTTACCCAGTAACACTACTTTAAGTAACAAAATTTTCGATTATATTGTTAAAGTAGTGTTACTGGGTTTATTTATATCCAATTATTTGTATAATAAAAATATCTGTTATTATGGATGATATCAAAAAAATTTCAGGAGCTATGGAGGCCCTGCTTTTTATTTATGGCGAGCCGATTGAAATAAAAAAACTGGCCGAGCTTTTGGAAATTGAAAAAGAACAATCCGAAACCGCATTGAAAGATTTGGAAGAAAATTTAAAAATAAACAGCAGGGGATTGACGTTGATTTCTCAAGGAAGTAAGGTTCAGCTTGTCACCAAACCGGAATTCGCCAAGACCGTTGAAAAGATGGTCAAGGAGGAATATGAAGAAAATTTAACCCAAGCCGCTTTGGAGACGCTGTCGCTTGTGGCGTATCTTGGGCCCATCCCGCGGTCGCAAATTGATTATTTTCGCGGGGTTAATTCTTCTTATATTTTAAGAAATTTAATGATGCGCGGCCTGGTTGAAAAGGTTTCAGACAAAAAAAATCCTCATGTTGTTTTTTACCAGCCCGCTTTTGACTTGCTAAAACATTTTGGAATTTCTAAAATTGAGGAATTGCCCGATTATGGAAAGTTCAGGGAAATAGTAAATAACAAGGAAATAGATAAAAATACGCAATAATCCCTCACCCTTTGTCATTCTATGTTTTTTGTATATCTGCTAAGATCTGAAAAGGATAAAAGTTTCTATATTGGCTTTGCGGAAGATTTAAAAGCGCGTATCAAAAAACATGAAATGGGATTAGTAAGTTCCACAAAAAAACATTTTACCTATGAAATTGATATATTGTGAAGTATATAAATCAAAAAAAGACGCGTTAATCAGGGAAAAACGCTTGAAAAAATTCGCTAAGGGATATGCGTCTTTAAAAGGCCGGCTGAAATATTCATTAATGACAAAGGGTGAGGGATGAAAAAACTAAAAATAATTTTTGTTTTGGCTATTGTCCCGATTTCTTTTTTTGTAGTTAAGGCGGTTGGCCAGCAGAAAATTTTGGATCAAAAAGCGGACGTCGGCCAGGAGATTTTTCAATCAATTCAAAAAAATCGATTTAATCCGGCCGATGGCGATTCCGAATTAAAAGCGCAGAATTTTATTTCCACTTCAACGGGTTATTTGACGAATATTTTTTGCGGAGAAGAAGTTGCTTTAACCGCGCGATTGGCTTTGGTGCGATTTCTGAATAACAACAATAAAATTTACGAACTTAACGTTGACAGCCATTGGTCCGTTGCTTCAATCACTAAATTGATTACCGCCGTTGTGGCCGGAGAAAAAATAGACGCCGAACAAAAAATAACTTTTACTGACCAAATGTTTACGGACGAAAACGATATGGCCAATTTCAAGGCGGGCGAAACGTTCAAATCAATAGATTTGGTCAAAGCGATGCTTATGTTATCTTCCAATAACGCCGCCGAAGCGCTGGCTCAGAGTTTTTCGCTGGAAGATTTTATCAATTTAATGAACGAAAAAGCTAAAGAGCTTAATTTGAGCGAGACCAGATTTTTTGACTCAACAGGATTGTCCGCCAAAAACCAGTCAACGCCCAACGATATTTTCAAAATAATCAATTATCTTTATCAAAGCCATCCGGAAATTCTGAAAATAACGGCCAAAAAAAATGATTATATTTTGGAGCTTAATTCCAAAACAAAATTATTTCTTTCAAACATAAACCAATTTGCCGGTCAAACTGATTTTGACGGGGGAAAATCCGGTTTTACAGACGAGGCCCAAGGCAATCTGGTGTCGATTTTCAGCGTTAAAAAAGAACCGATTGTTATTATAATTTTGGGCAGTCAGGACCGGTTTGGCGACACCAAAAAACTTTTGGAATGCGTTCAAAATTCCGAGAATCAGGAAGAAATTCTGGAGACGGATATTTATTGAAAAGTAAAGCAATCCAAAACTACAAATAGCATCCGAATCTACAAATCTCACAAATAATCTATTCGTAAGATTCGAGGCATTCGGATAAATTTGTAGATTAGGGTTATACTAGCGAAGCGTTTATGTATCTAACCCACGTTTTTTTAACAGTTAAGTTTTTGAGCTTTGCCATCGCCGCTTTTTTGACGGCGATTTTACTGGCTCCGATACTTATTAAACTTCTTTATAAATATAAAGCGTGGAAGAAAAAGCCGAAAGAAAAAGCGATAGGCGGATATGAAACGCCGATTTTTCAAAAATTTCACGCTCAAAAAGAAACAAGCGTGCCAAGAATGGGCGGAATTTTAATTTGGGGCACAGTGCTTATAATCGCCGTTGTTGATTTGATTTTGGTAAAAATTCTTCCGCAGCCGTTGGCCGATAAAATAAATTTTTTAAGCCGTTCCCAAACATGGCTTCCTTTGTTTTCTTTGATTGCCGCTTCGGTTTTGGGTTTGGTTGACGATTTAATGACGATAAAGGGAAACGGAAAATATGTTAGCGGCGGGATGAGGTTTAAAACCCGATTGGGTCTCGTTTCTTTAATTGCGTTGGTTGGCGCTTGGTGGTTTCATTACAAATTAGGGTGGGAGACAATTTACATTCCTTTTTACGGAAACGTCGGGATTGACGGCTGGTATATTTTGCTTTTTGTCATAACTATAATCGCCACTTTTTCAAGCGGCGTTGTTGACGGTTTGGACGGATTATCCGCCGGAGTTCTTGCTCCGATTTTCGCCGCTTTCGGCGTCATCGCTTATTCCCGCGGACTTTATGATTTAACGACTTTGATAGTGATTATTATCGGGGCGCTCGTGACTTATTTGTGGTTTAACGTTCCGCCCGCGAAATTTTACATGGGCGAGACCGGCATATTGGGACTGACTACAACTTTGGCCGTTATCGCGTTTTTAACAAATTCTGTTTTGCTTTTGCCTATTATCGGAATGGTTCTGGTTATTGAATCATTGTCGGTTATCATTCAGCTTGTTTCCAAAAAATTGCGACACGGGAAAAAAGTTTTTTTGGCCGCGCCGATTCACCATCATTTTGAAGCCAAAGGTTGGTCCGAGGCGCAAATCACCATGCGGTTTTGGATTGTTTCCACGATGTTTTCCGGGTTCGGATTGATACTTTATTTTTTGAGCAAGTTTCTTTATTAATAATTAATAAAAGAATTCTGCCTTTGCGAATTTTTGCGGGCTTTGCCCGCCGAAGTCCGCTACGGCGGACGAAGGCGGGATTAGTACAGTGGCAGTACGATTGCTTCCCAAGCAATAGACGCGAGTTCGATTCTCGTATCCCGCTCCATAATTTGATTTTTAAATATTAATTTGCTATTTTAAAGGCAGTTTTATTGAAAAAATTTACAAAATAATAAGGGGGTAGAAAGATGTCCAACTGGCTGAATAAATTTTTTAAAAAATCGGTTACGATTGTTGTTGAAGTTGTTGAAAAGAAAGTAGTTGCTAAATGCGGTCATGAAACAAAATTGAAAGATGAGGTTGTTGCTTTTGGCGAAACGACTATAACAATGATTAAGTCGCATGAAGACGGAACAGTTGATTATTGCCATAAGTGTTTGGAGAAAATGGCGATACAATGCGCATGGTGCGGCAAGCCGATATTTATCGGCGATCTGATTACTTTATATTCGCCGGCGG
>JBBUDV010000016.1:3185-5042 GCA_038057075.1 Patescibacteria group bacterium | reverse complement strand
ATAACCGCGCTTTTTGATTTTGCAAACGCCTCCGGTATCAACTCTAAGATTTCAAGAGGAATGACGACTTTTTTTAGGTCCACGACCGGAATATTATATTGGGATTCCAGAAGTTCCGTCAGATAGTCCTCTGTGATTGCGCCGCTGCCTATCAAAATGTTGAGAATTGACTGCCCCGACCTAAAAGCTTCCTCTTTCGCGGATTCAAAATCCTTTTCAGTCACCACGCCCGATTTTTCCATCATTGTTTTCAGTTTTTGTTCGGGAATATGCATAATAATTAACTAATAACACATAACTGATAACCTATAACAAAATTATATCACAATTTTATTATATTTAATTATTAAAAGTTATAAGTTATGTGTTATAAGTTATGTGTCAAATTTTAAGAACTCCCAATCCTAAAGTTTGTATCAATTTGCCGCCCCATAGCAATACTATTAAAGCCGCTAAAATAAACGGCCAACCAAGCGTGGTATAAGATTCTTTTAAAAACAAACCGCGGAAAACCGACATTAAAACCACGAAAACAAAAACGCATGGAATAAAAATAACGAAATTCGGCCAGCCGACGATTAAAGCGGTTAGAAATCCCAGCTCCGTCTCCCCTTCTATAAAAAACCTCTCCCGATATTTTTTCAAAAATTTCAAAAACAGATAAAAAACAAAAGCAACGCCGATGGCGATAAAAACATTCAGCCAAAATCTGCCAAAGGAATAAAATAAAAAATATCCCCAACGGCTCTCCGCAATAAACGGAAATTTATTAAGAAACGCCGGAAGAGAATTATCCAAAGGTGACGAAAGAAGCAAACGGCCAAACCCCTGTTTTGACCAAGTATAGTATTGACTAATTGTCAGCAAAGCCGCGTAGAAAACGCGAAATGTTATAGAACTTATAACTAATAACTTATAACTTATAACATTTGACCGATGACGAAATAAATATAAAAAAACCGCTATGGCAAAAACAATTCCGAAAAAAACCGGCGGCAACCATTTCAAACCTATAACCAATAACTGATAACTCATAACTTAACAATAACAAAAAACAACCCCGATAGAAATCGGAGTTATTAGTTATACGTTATGTGTTATAAGTTATTAAAAGTCCGAGCCAGCGCCTAAAATTTTCAGATTAGTGCCCACCTCGTAAAAATTACTATTATTTCCGCCGTCTTTAGCTCTTTTATCATCGTCAGCAGTGTAAGCACTGCTTTCCAATTGCGCGTCTATTTCAAATGTCTTGCTGTCGGAACAAACATAACGATAGACCTTATCAGTGCTGGATACATTAGCTAAATCAGCTATGGTATTTACCGGATCAATGGGGAAATTGGAAATCGGCGAACCGCCAATCAAAGAATCTAAGTTAACCGGCAACCAACCTGTGCCATCGGTGAGCGGCACGGAAGCTGCGGCAACTTGACCAATACCGGGAGCGCCGCCAATGCCACCATCTAAAGTGGCATCTGTAATCCCAGAGCCTGGAAGCGAATAATATATTTTGTCGCTGGCAGTCCAGGCGCCGGTAATAGGTTTGCAAGCGGCATTACTGGTAGCGCCTGCCAAATAAGGAGTAGTGGTGCTTGTTAAAAAAATTCCCAACGCTGTTTTTAAAGTATTCAAATCCGACATTCTCTGGGAATCCCGCGCTTTTTGAAGAACTTCAGCGGGGTTTATAACAATAATCAAAATAACCGACAGAACCGCGATAATGGCGATAACAATTAAAAGTTCAAGTAATGTGAATCCTCGTTTTTTATGTGAATTATGAGTCATTAATTATGAATTATGAATTATTCGACTTGTTAAAATTATACACTATCAAACCCGATTCTCAATGGGGATAAC
>JBBUDV010000016.1:0-3085 GCA_038057075.1 Patescibacteria group bacterium | reverse complement strand
ACCTTTTCCACGATTTCGTTTATTTTAATATTGGTCTTGATAAAATACTCGTTCGCGCCCAGCGCTTTGCCTCTGTCAATATCCTCCTGCTGGCCGAGATTTGACAAGATAATGACAGGCACTTTTTTCCACCTGCTGTTTTTGCGTATCGCTTCCAAAATATCAAAACCGCTCATTCCCGGAAGCATTAAGTCAAGTATAACGACGCTAACCGGCTCTTTATCAAGAAATCCCATCGCTTCCTTGCCGTCGTTGGCGACTACGGCATCAATGCCTTCTTTCTCAAATTTAACTTGATACGCCTTAATTAAAAAAATGTCGTCCTCAATTATCAATACCGTCTTTTTTTTATCTTCCGCCATGTGTTTTTTATCTAAATTTAAATTTAACAAACTATACTATGCCATAAATTACAAAGAATCCACCAGACATTTGCCTTCCAATAAACACTTCTTAACCTCTCTGACTATTTCTCCAATGTCATGATTGGATTTTAACATATACCCTTTGGCTCCCAATTTTAAGGCCTTTTCCCTGAATTCAGGTTGGTCTAAATTTGTAAAAACGAAAACCGGAATGTTTTTGAATTTCGGCTCTTTTCCCAATTCCTCCAAAAAATCAAAACCGTCTCCTTCAGGCAGAAGCAAATCCAAAAGAATAATTGAAAACGGGCCGCTACTGCGCGCTTTCTCAATGCCGGTTCTGCCGTTAATTGCCGAATCAACCTCAAATCCTTCTTTTTTAAATTTAATCACGGCTGATTCCAGAGTCGGCTCGTCATCCTCTATAATAAGCACTTTGTAATTTTTAGATTTATTATTTGCCATTTATAATTATCCCTCACCCTTTAAATATATCATTTTTATAAAACCTCTTACAAAATCTGTATTTCAAACCAAAAAACAATGTTTATTTTTGAATTTTTGTTTTTCAAATAAAATGTTTGGGTTTTCAATATTTAAAGGGTGAGGGATTATTTTAAAAACGCTTCAACTCTTTTAATAATAATATCCAAAGACCCTTCGCTTTTCACAATATAGTCAAGAATTCCCAAAGAGCGCGCTTGAATGACTTTTTCCATACCGCCGGAAACGCTCACTACAACCACCGGCAAATCTTTTAAATCGGAGTCCTTTCTGATTATTTCCAAAAATTCCAATCCGTTTATTTTTGGAAGCAAAATGTCAAGCCAAACCAAATTGGGTTTTTTATCTTTTAATATTGAAAGCGCTTCCTCTCCCGTAACCGCCGTCCACACATTAATGCCGTCTTTTTCCAGTTTTAATTTAATCGCTTCCTGCAAAGCCAAATCGTCTTCAACCACCAAAATCGTCTTTTTTATCGCCATAAACATATAATACCATAAAAGCAATCATATCTAAACCGCCAACTTTACTTCGCCTTCTTTTTTCTTCATTCCTTCAACGGGAATGGTAAAAAAGAAAGTTGTTCCTTTATTTTCTTCGGAATCAAACCAAATTTTTCCGCCCCACTCCTCAACTAACAATTTAACAAGCGAGAGACCCAAACCCGAACCTTCGGGAACCATCTTTAAAGCGTTGTCCGCGCGGAAGAATCTTTCAAAAATTTTGTCCTTTTGGCTTTTAGGAATGCCTATGCCTTGGTCTTTAACGGAACATTCCACAAGCCCGTCTTTATTGACAATTAAAACCTGTATGTTTTTTCCCTCCGGAGAATAACGGCTGGCGTTGGAAATTAAATTCTGAATCACCTGCCAAATTATTTCCTGGTCCAAAGGAATTTCCGGAAACGGGTCGGGATTAACGACAATTTCCACCTTTTGCGATTTTTTGTCCAAATCGGCTTTCAAAGAAATTGCCACGGATTGCGTTAAATTCTTTAAATTTAAAAGCGTCGGCTCCACTTTCAATCTGCCGGCTTCCACTCGGGCAAGCTGCAACAAAAGATTGACCAAATTTATCATCCTTTCAGTTGCCTGATAAATTCGTTCAACAAAATGTTTTTGCTCTTCCGTAATGGGCCCCGCGTCGCCACCCATAAGCATTTCCGCAAACCAACGCATGGACGTCAAAGGAGTCCGCAATTGATGTGAAGAGATTGAAATAAAGTTTGATTTTGCTTCATCTAAAGCTTTTTCCGCGGTGATGTCGCGAAAAATCACCACGGCGCCGATGATGCCATCTCCCTTTAAAGAGCTGGTGACAAGCGCCATTGGAAATGTTTTCCCGGTAGAGCGAACTTTTAAATAAAGATTGTCTTCTAAATCAAAAGATGATGACTGGCCGGTCGCTAAAGTTTTTGCCAAGGGCCGCTGGTCAGGCGACAGTTCCTCTTCTCCTTTTAAAACAGCGCAGATTTCCCTCAAGTCCTTGCCAACAACTTCCGAAGCTGATATTCCAAAAAGCTTTTCAGCTACCGGATTCATCAAAATCGTTTTGTAATCCTTATTAATCACAAAAAGTCCTTCGCCCATTGACTGGATAATCGCTGTTGAACGGTCGCGTTCATCCTTAAAATTTCTTTCCGATTCCTTAACGTCTTCAAGAATACTGAAAAGCGCCATTTTGGTTTCTTCGGACTTTTTAAAGTTTTTGGAGCGTTCTTCTTCTACTAACTTTTCATCCGTAATATCCTTTGATAAAAACAAAACATATTCCACTTCGCCTTTGCTGTTTTTAACCGGCGTCAAAGTGGACAAACACCATTCGCCTTTTGAAGTCCCTGGCGCGTGTTTTATTTCAAAGACGCTACTCTCTCCTTTTAACGCCATAGCCATTTTGCTTTTAACTTCCGAATGAAATGCCTCATCTATACATTCCATATATTCCCAGTTTTTAATCTGCTCGTCGCTCAAATTTTCCAAATGATGTTCTTCTCTTCCCCCTTTATTTATTGAAATTAGATTTCCCTTATTGTCAAACCATTTGATGCACAACGGAGTTGCGTCCAAAAGGGTCTTGAACATTTGCTCGTTTTGTTTCGCCTGCAATTCGGCTTTTTTCAGGGCAGTGATGTCCGCTGAATAAAACAAAATTGATTTTATGTTGCCGTCTTTATCTTTAATCGGAGAAATAATGCCCGAACACCATTCATGTTTTGAACC
>JBBUDV010000015.1:2149-7700 GCA_038057075.1 Patescibacteria group bacterium | reverse complement strand
GTTTGGTATTTTAAAAACCAAATTCCGATAATTGCCGCAAATAACGTCAAAAATCCGCCGATAAACGGATTGAAATTAAAAAGCAGTCCCAAAGCCATTCCGGGCAAAGCCACATGTGAAAGCGCGTCGCCGACCAGGGCCATTCGCTTTAAAATAACGAAACTGCCAAGCAAGCCGGCGCTCATTGAAACAAATATTGCGGTAATAAGAGACTGGTAAAATTGGGCGTCCATTTATTTACGATTATTATGGTTATTATTATGATTATGAACGTAAAAACTTCTTTCTCCGCCGTATAGCTTTTGTAATTGGTCGGTTTGGAGCATTTCTTTCGGAGTCCCGATACATAAATTTTTATGATTCAGGCATAAAACCTTTTCAGCGTATTGATAAACCACGTTTAAGTCGTGGGATATTAATATCACGGTCAGCCCCATTTTTTGCCTCAAAAGCGACACGGTTTTGTAAATTGACTCCTGTCCGTAAATGTCAACGTCGGCCGTGGGTTCGTCAAATAGAATCACGTCAGGATAGTCCATAATGGCCCACGCGATAAGCAAACGTTGTCTTTGGCCCACGGAAATTTCGCCGAGGCCGGATTTCAAAATTTCTTCATCCAACTGGATTGATTTTAAAATATCTTTTATTCTTTTTTGAGACGCTTCGCTTTTAAGTTTCAAAAATTCTTCAACCGTCAAAGGAATATCAATATCTATGTCTATTCTTTGCGGCACGTAGCCGATTTTAACGTCCTTTTGCCATTCAATCCCGCCTTTATACGGGATTAATCCCAAAAGCGCTTGGAATAAAGTTGTTTTTCCGGCGCCGTTAGGTCCGATAATCGCCAAGACCTCGCCTTTTTTGACTTCAAATGAAACGTCGTCCACGACTTTATTGTTGTTAAATGCCACCGATAAATTTTCTACTTTTAAAATAGTCATTTATTATTTATAATTATAACATAAAGATGAATTTCTCAATATTTTTAATTTTATTTTTGTTGATAGGGGTCGGCATATTGGCGGGACTTTATTTTTTATTGAAGAAATTTTTAGGGCAAAAAGACGAAAATAATGATTCGCAGTCAATGCTAATGCTTCAAAATCATATTAACGAATTGACGCGCACCATGGATACCAAGCTCACCGAGTCAACAAGGGTTTTACAGCATCAATTTGGCGAAAGCGCGAAAATTATCACGGAGATTACACGCGAACTTACTAAAGTGGGCGAAGGCCAGAAGCAGGTTGTTGACATCGCCAAGCAATTGGAAAGTTTGCAGGATATTTTGAAAAACCCGAAGCAAAGGGGAGTGCTCGGCGAGTATTATCTGGAAGCGGTTTTGAAAAACGTTATGGCACCGGGTCAATATCAGATGCAGTATGAATTTAAAGATGGAACCATTGTTGACGCCGTGGTTTTTGTCAAAGATAAAATTATTCCCATTGACTCCAAATTTTCTCTGGAAAATTACAACCGCATTTTGGAAACAAAAGACGAGACAGAAAAACAGCGTTATGAATCCGCTTTTAAAGACGATTTGAAAAACAGGATTGATGAGACGTCAAAATATATCAAACCGTCCGAAGGCACGATGGAATTCGCTTTTATGTTTATTCCGTCCGAGGCGGTTTATTACGATTTGCTTATCAATAAAATCGGCGCCGTAAAATCAAATACAAGGGATTTAATACAATATGCCGCAGGGGAGAAAAAAGTGATGATTGTTTCACCCACGACTTTTTTGGCGTATTTACAAACGGTTTTACAGGGTTTGAAAGCGTTGCAAATTGAAGAATCGGCAAAAGAAATAAGGAAGCGCGTTGAAGAACTCGGCAGGCATTTGTCCAGTTATGAAACATATATGGCAAAACTGGGAACGCATTTGGGAACTTCGGTAAATATGTATAATTCCGCTTATAAAGAACTCGGCAAAATTGACAAGGACGTTTTACGCATAACAGGCGAAGCTGTTGGTTTGGAGCCGATGGTTTTAGACAAACCAAATCAGGAAGTGGAGGAATAACCCCCTTGAAATTTTTTGAGATAGATATAAACTGGTAGTTGGTCGGAGAATTTAACTAATAACTAATAACCAACAACTAACGACAAAAATCAATATTATGATTAACCCACTCTCAAATCACATTTTTATAGAAACAGTAGAGGAAGCTAAGACAACAGCGTCTGGAATCGCGTTGCCGGAAACAGCCGGAGAAAAGCCCATGAAAGGCAAAATTGTTTTTGCCGGATCTGGAAAAAGAAACGACAAAGGAGAAATAATTCCAATGTCGGTTAAAGTCGGCGATATCGTATTATTCAAAAAATACGGGCCGGACGAAATTGAAATAGATAATAAAAAATATTTGGTCGGAACAGAAGAAGATGTACTTGCTGTTTTAGAATAAAACAGCAATTTCCAATAAATTATCAATTAATAAATTAACAAATTAACAAACATTGAAAATTCAATGAAAATTAAAAATTGTTAATTGAAAATTTTTTTAAAAACATGGCAAAACAAATTTTATTTAACGAAGCCGCCCGAGCGGCGATGAAAAAAGGAATAGACAAATTGGCGGACGCGGTGCGGATGACTTTGGGACCTCGCGGAAGAGCCGCTGTTATTGAAAAGGGCTACGGCGCGCCGCAGGTTACTTTTGACGGCGTTACTGTTGCCAAAGAAATTGAGCTTGAAGATAAATATGAAAATCTTGGGGCTGAATTCATAAAGCAGGCGGCCGAAAAAACAAACGACAATGTCGGCGATGGCACGACCACCGCGGTTGTTTTGGCGCACGCAATGATTAATGAAGGCGAACGGCTTATTAAAGAAAAAGGTTTTAATGTTATCCAACTTGCGGAAGAACTTAAAAAAGCGAGTGTTAAAGTAATAAATTCGCTTGAAGAGCAAAAAGAAGAAATCAATGATATAAAAAAAATAGAAGAGGTTGCGACGCTTTCGGCAAAAGACGCTGAAATCGGAAAACTTATCGCCGAAGTAATGGACAAAGTAAAAAAAGACGGCGTTGTTACGGTTGAGGATTCAAACACCGTGGGCAATTCTCACGAGATAGTGGAGGGCATGAAGTTTGACCGCGGTTATATTTCGCAATATATGATGTCTAATCCGGACAGGATGGAAGCGGTTTTGGAAGACCCGTTTATATTGATAACCGACAAGAAAATTTCTTCCATCAACGAACTTTTGCCTCTTTTGGAAAAATTGGTAAAAACCGGCAAAAAAGAATTGGTAATTATCGCCGATGACGTTGAGGGCGAAGCGCTGGCGACTTTAATCGTCAACAAACTTCGGGGGATTTTAAATGTTTTAGCCATTAAAGCTCCGGGATTCGGCGACAGAAAAAAAGAGATGCTTGAAGATATTGCGATTGTTACAGGCGGAAATTTCGTTTCCGAAGAATTAGGCAAAAAATTTGAAAATATTGATGTTTCCGATTTGGGACATGCTCATAAAGTTGTTTCAAATAAAGACAATACGACAATAGTCGGTGGAAAAGGCGACAAAAAAGCCATTGATAATAGAGTGGCGCAAATAAAGGCGCAAATTAAACAAACGGACTCCGATTTTGACAAGGAAAAATTACAAGAGCGTCTCGGAAAACTTGCCGGAGGCGTTGCCGTTATTAAAGTTGGCGCTCCGACAGAATCCGCTCAAAAAGAATTAAAACAAAGAGTTGAAGACGCGGTTGCCGCAACTCGCGCCGCCATGGAAGAAGGAATCGTCCCCGGCGGAGGAATCGCGCTTTTTAACGTGCATATTTTGAGAATGGAATCAAAAAAGAACGAGGCGTCTGAGGCCGCCGCGGCTCATGAAATTATGGATAAAGTTTTATCCGCTCCTTTAGAAGCTATTATCAATAATAGCGGGGAATCAGCAGCCGGAATTGTCAATGAACTTCAAAATAAGAAAAAAGGAGGAACAAATGTGTGGCTTGGTTTTGACGCCATTAAAAACGAGATTAAGGATTTAAAGGACTCTGGAATCATTGACCCGCTTAAAGTTACCAAAACGGCGTTTATCAACGCGATTTCCGTTGCCAGTAATTATTTGACCATTGGCGCCGCAGTTACGAATTTGCCGGAAAAGAAAGAGGAAACTCACGGCCATGGAGGCAACCAGATGATGGATTACTAGAATAGGAAAAAGGTAAAAGGTAAAAGTAAAAAGGAAAGATTTAAAATACCGCTCGGGTTAACCCGAGCGGTATTTTTTAAAAGAGGGTGGGGGTGATTACTGTAAATTACAAAATTAGATTGTCTATCACCGATATAATATATTATATCGCCTGCAAATAAAAATTTGAAATTATTTTTCACTGGTATACTACAATATACCAGTGGGGAATATTATTTCCTGCCCGCCCGCCACAGTTTTTTTATCTCGCCGAAGTTTTACTAACCGGGTTGACAAATCAATCGGAATTTTTTAGTTTAGAGATAGAAGTTTACAAATTAAAAATGAAAGGGGATAGTTATGAAAAAAGAAATTTTTGAAGTCAGATATTTGACTGATGACAGAGATGGCCGAATAAAAAATGAGTTTGTTATTACTCGCGGCGGAAATGGCGATCTATATGTAGCTGTTGTTCCTGAAGGTGAGGGAACTATTAATCGAGGCGTTCGCCTTTGCACTTCTGGCGGGGCCAGTTTCGCCGCGCCGGGCCTTACTGTTGCGGTGGCAAAAGCGTTTGAAGCGATAGCAAATGCGCCTGACCGTGAAGGAATCAAAAAAATAAGTTTTGAATAAAGGGGGAATCTTATATGGACGACATGAATAGGATTGAATGGGATGAATTTTTTATGTGGACTGCGCGGTTGATTTCTATGCGATCAGTGTGCCTTCACTATAAAGTAGGGGTTATTTTTACTAAAGGTAATAAAATCGTTTCAGGCGGATATAACGGACCACCAAAAGGTGAAGTCCATTGTGCGAAAGTTGGTTGCGCGAGAGAAGACAGGAGCGGCAATAAACTTCCAGCCGGTTCTGGTCTTTGTCGGGGCGCTCATGCCGAAGTGAACGCGGTTTATAACTCAGCGTCTATGGGCGGTGTGTCCTTGAAAGATACTGTAGTTTTCTGTACATACAGCCCGTGCTATAGTTGCGCGAAGCATTTAGTAAATCTCGGCATCAAGGAATTTGTCTACGAATTGGATTACGATAATAATGAAGAGGCAACTCGTGTTGCGGAGCTTTTCATGCGGCAAGGTATTGGGCGTAGGAAGTTTGTTCCGCCCGACGATGTTCTAAAAGAAATTATGAACAGGTACCTCGGTAATTATTCAACTGATGAGATTATGGCGATTTTAGGACGGCCGGAATTAGAATTGGGAATTAAGACATAGAAGGTATAAATACTATCGCTGCTTTGATGCTTCAAGCGGCGATTTTTTTATTGACTAATTTTGCTATTTAATCTAATCTATAGCCAGCAGGTTTTAAAATAAAATAAGATTAATTCTAATTGAAAAGGAGATAGTCATGAATAAGTGGCCTATTTTTTCGGAAAAAGAAGTAGTTCTTGGTAAT
>JBBUDV010000015.1:0-2049 GCA_038057075.1 Patescibacteria group bacterium | reverse complement strand
AATGATTCGGAAGGTCATCGGCGGCAAGAATTGTGGACGCTCAATATGGACATTACTGACCAAGACCCTTTAGATTTCAAATCTATTCCGCACCCGGAATATAACGAAGATCAAATTCAGGAATATTGCGAGGATTTTTGGAATGGCATCAAGCGCGGAGAAACGGCTTATGCTTACGGCCATATTATTCGCCATAAGTTTGGCGATCAGGTTGAAACCGCAATTAAATCGTTTAAAAAGAAACAGGAAACATTTCGGGTTGTTATTTCGCTTTGGGATCCAAGAGTTGATGAAGGTTCGCTGAACGATGAAGATCCGCCTTGTATTACGGAAATTCATTTGCGAATTATCAATGACCGGCTGTACCAATCATGCAAAATAAGAACCAATGATATGTTTAATGGCTGGCCGTTGAATGCTATTGCTCTCAGATATTTCCAATATAGATTTTTGGAACGTCTCAGAGTGGAGCTTAACAGGCCGAATCTTGCGCTTGGTGATCTCACTGTCTGTTCCGGTTCCGCACATTTTTATGAGCGGGATTGGATAAAGATTGACACGGTTATTAATGAAGCTCCTGTAAGGCCGTTTATTCCCGACCCGAAAGGTAATTTTGAGATCAAGGTTGAAGACAGCAAGATTGTTGTAAATCATTACAGCCCCGACGGGACGCGGATTTTACAGGAATTCACGGGAACAAGCGCGCTGGAGTTGAGTAAAAAAATTCAGCCGTTTATATCCCAAATTCAGAATGCACTGTATATCGGTCGGGAGTTGATGAAAATGGAAATGCAGTTAAAAAGCGGCGGGAGGTGAGATATGGTAACTGTTGCCAAAAAAATTATTATTTTTTTGGGTGTGCCTAACGATTTTAGGCGGATGCCGTTTAAACAGTTTTGGGATGTAATTTGGCAAAAGGGAATTCAGAGCGTAATATATGATATTAATGACATAGATGTTCTGATTGGCAGTGGAGAAATACTTAAGACATATTCTTCAGATGAGGCAGTTATTTGCTGTTTTAAGGGGCCGAGATGCGACAATGCGGAGAAAATTTTAAAAAATCTTTCTTTGAATGTCGTTGTTGCGGACTCCTTGGATATGACGGATTATGCAGCCGATATTCTGGGAAAATTTAAATCTTGATAAGAAGATTGTTATGGCGCTGTGGAATACCAGCGCCTTTTTTATTTGTAAATTTTTAGTATAATAAAAATTATGAAAGAGGATATAAATTTTATTTACGAAATCGGGTGTTTGAGATTTATGCAAAGGACATGGAGGCAGTTTTTAAATTCCGATTTTGCCAATATTTCCGAACATATATTCAGGGTTGCTTGGATTGCGCTTATTTTGGCAAAACATGAAAATGTTAAAAATACCGATAAATTATTAAAAATGGCGCTGGTACATGACATCACTGAAAGCAGAACCGGAGACGTTAACTATCTTTCAAGACAATATACTGAAAGGAAAGAACATAAAGCGATTAGCGACATACTCAAAGATACCTCGCTTGAAAAGGAATTTATTGAGTTGTGGGAGGAGTGCGAGAAGAGGGAAACTATTGAAGCAAAAATTATCAAAGACGCGGATAATTTGGATGTTGATTTTGAACTTAAAGAACAATCAGTTAGGGGAGGGGTTTTAAATAAAACTTTTGAAGAAATTCGCGAACACGTTAGAGAAAAAAAATTATACACAGAAACCGCGAAAAAAATTTACCAATCGTTAAAATCGTCAGACCCTCATGATTGGCACAGGCAGGGTAATAATCGGTTTAATAACGGGGACTGGAAAAAATGATTTATCCGCATATCGGCATTGACATAGAAGCTGATTTTTTGTTAATATTTTAAGGTCTGTAAAACATCGCAAATGTTGAAATTTACAGTAAAATCCCATAAGATTTTTATTCACGCCTGTTAAAAATTTATATTGAGATTTAGCTAATTAAATGAGGGGCTAAATCCCTCATTTTTAGTGATATGAAATTTATTCTCGGAAAAAAATTGAAAATGGATCAGATTTGGAAAAATGACAGGATAA
>JBBUDV010000014.1:0-1989 GCA_038057075.1 Patescibacteria group bacterium | reverse complement strand
CGCGATGTTGTTTGTTCCAAAATTGAGTCCGAGGGCAAAACCGTGTTTGAAATTTTCCCGAAATATAAAAATTTGAATATTGTTGGCCGGCTGGACAAAGACAGCGAAGGGTTGCTTTTGCTTTCCAATGACGGAGTGGTAACGGCGGCAATTACCAATAAAGACCACTTGATTGAAAAAGAATACGAGGTTTCGGCGCGGGAAGAAATAAACAACAGCAAGGCGAGAAAAATGGAGCAGGGGATAAAACTTGAAGACGGAATGACATTGCCGACAAGAGTGAAAATTTTAAGTCCGCATAAATTTTTGATTATTTTAAAAGAAGGGAGAAAGCATCAAATCAGGCGGATGGCGAACGCGGTTGAATTGACGATAACCGGATTGAAACGTTTGAGAATCGGGAATATTTATTTAGGCGATTTGAAGTCGGGCAGCGGCAGAGTTTTGGAAAAAAGAGAAATTGATAAATTGAAAAATTTGGCAATAGAAAATAAATAAAAATAAAAAAACGGCGGGTCATTCCCGCCGCGATGTCTGTTTAAAACAATTTTATATCATATCTGAATAAACTTTCCATAATGGGCTATCCGGCAAGGAATTTAGATTTTTAAGAAGCTTGGGTAATTCTTCGCCCACTCCTTTTAATTCGGCCGCTGCTTCAAGCTGAAGTGTTGTCCCTGGGCAGCAAGTCCTTTTTTCATCACCGCAAAGAACCGAATCAATAATATCTCCCGCCAACTCACCTTTGATTATTATAATTTTTCCTATTGCCATGTCAGTTGTTATTTCAGTCAAGTTTTCACCCCCTTCCTTTGTCCGGAACTAAATTGAGTTGTTCAATTAACGGCGTTGTTTCTTTCCCGACCAGTTCAGTCGCTTTTCCAATCGTAAGATCGGCATTACAACAATAATATCCTTTGCCGCATTTGCATAAATACGCGTGTAATAAATGCTGGGCATCATGCGCTTTTTTGGCGTGTACCTCTAAAATAGTTGTTTCAGCGGTGACTTGCATGTTTTTATTCCTCCCAATATTTGATTTTTAAATGCTGATTATTTATAACCTATTTAATTTTATCAGTCAATTTTTGTGAAATTTTCAAGTCGGGATTTTAATTCATCTAAACTTTTCGCGTTCATAAGCTCGGAACGGATTTCTTTGGCTCCGTCAAAGCCGGAGATATGGGATTTGATATGTTTTTTAAGCATGTGGAAATTTTTCAATCCATCAAAATATTTTTCAAAAAGATTTATGTGTTTTTGAAGAATTTCAAAACGTTCTTTTTGTGTTATGTTTAATTCGTTTTTATCTTTGTTAAAAAACCACGGGTTGCCTAAAACACCGCGGCCGACCATTATGCCATCCACACCGTATTTTTTCGTTTTTTTATAAGCGTCGTCCAGATTTTTGACATCGCCGTTTCCTAAAATCAAAATTCCAGTTTCTTTTGCCATTTTCGCGGCTTTGGCGATTGAATCCCAGTCAGCCGGAGCTTTGGACATTTGTTTCATTGTCCGTCCGTGAATTGTGATTGCCGCTGGTTCGGCTTCCAATAAACAGGGAAGCCAATTTTCAATGATGTTTTTATCGTAGCCAAGGCGGGTTTTGACTGATACTGGAAGTTTTCCCGCGCCTTCTTTTGTTGCTTCAATAATGTCCTGGGCGAATCTTGGGACTGTGATTAGAAATGCCCCGGCGCCGGCTTTTATAACCGCTTTGTCCGGGCAGCCCATATTAATGTCTATTCCGTCAAAGCCGAGATTTTTTATTATTTTTGCGGCTTCATAAAATTTTTGCGGGTCAGTTCCCCAAATTTGGGCGACAATCGGGCGTTCAATTTCTTCAAATTGGAAAAAATATTTTATCAGCCGTTTCTGCGATTTTGGGTGGAGTAGTCCGTCAACGGAAACAAACTCGGTAAAAAATACGCTTGGTTTTCCGCAAGCAACGATAATTTGTCTGAAAGCCGTGTCAGTAACGTCGTACAT
>JBBUDV010000013.1:0-6863 GCA_038057075.1 Patescibacteria group bacterium | reverse complement strand
GTTTATCCTTTGCCAAGCAAAGATAAACAGCGGTTTATATAAACAATCAGCCCGGACGCGCTAACACGCTCCGGGCTTTTTTTATCCCTCACCCTTCAAGAACGGCAACGCCCACACATTTTTCCCGAAAAACAAAATTGTAATTTATAAAGTTATCAAATCTTTAAAAAATAATGTTTTAGCAAAGGCGTTGTGAAAAATGAAGTTCTTGAAGGGTGAGGGATTGATTTTTAAATATTATCGTGTTAAATTTTCTTTATTGTGAAAAAGAACCCATTTTTCATTTTAATACTCATAATTGTTATAGCCGTTTTGGCTTTATTTTTTGTTTTGCCCTTTAAAAATCCGCTTGATTATTTAAGCGGCGCCAGCCAGTGGCGTTTGGGTCTTGATTTGGTCGGTGGCACGCATTTGGTTTATGAAGTTGATATGAATCAGGTGGCTTCCGGCGACAGGGATTCGGTCATAGCCGGATTAAAAGATATTATTGAAAAAAGGGTTAATTTGTTCGGCGTAAGCGAGCCGCAGGTCATTACGGCAAAGGAAAGCGGCGCTTATAGATTGATTATTGAACTTGCCGGAATTAAAGATATTCAATCCGCGATAAACATGATCGGTTTGACCCCTCTTTTGGATTTTAGAGATGTTTCCGGGACAGGGACTTCAACGGAATTCATCCGGACAAATTTGACCGGACGTTATATTAAAAGCGCCAAAGTTGATTTCAATCAAAATACCGGAGCGCCTTACATTAGTTTGGAATTTAACAGCGAAGGCGCGGAAATTTTTGAAAGAATGACTGAAGCCAATGTCGGCAAGCCGCTGGCCATTTTTCTGGACAATGATTTGATTGAGATGCCTACGGTTCAGGAAAAAATTTCCGGAGGCAAAGCGCAGATTTCGGGTAAATTTACTCTTCAAGAAGCAAAAACTTTAGTTGAGAGATTTAACGCCGGAGCTCTCCCCGCACCCATTAAATTAATCAGTCAGCAGACAATCGGCGCGTCTTTGGGACAGGAGTCGTTGAAAAGGGCGGTATACGCCGGATTTTTAGGGACCTTGGCCGTAATTTTATTTATGCTCGGTTATTATCGGAAATTCGGCGTTTTCGCGGCTCTTGCTTTGATAATTTATATTGCGTTTACCGCCGCGATTTTCAAATTATTAATCACAATGACTCTTGCCGGCATTGCGGGATATATTCTTTCAATCGGCATGGCCGTTGACGCGAATATTTTAATTTTTGAAAGAACCAAAGAAGAAATAAAAAAAGGTCTTTCTAAAGTGGCGGCGATAGAAGAAGGATTTAAACGCGCCTGGCCGTCAATCAGGGATTCAAATATTTCAACAATAATAACCGCAATCATACTTTACGAATTTACTTCAAGTTTTGTCAGGGGTTTTGCTTTAACGCTTTTAATCGGAGTTTTGGTCAGTATGTTTTCGGCGATAACAGTAACGAGATTATTAATGAGAACATTTATGAAATCTAATTAATTAAAGTTTTAAGTTCTATGATAAATATAATCGGCAAAAGTAAAATATTTCTTTTAATTTCCTTGATTTTAGTAATCGTCGGCGTTGTTGCCGTTGTTGTTTTAGGACTTAAACCGGGAATTGATTTTAAAGGAGGAACTTTGTGGCAGGTAAAAATAATAACTGACAACCGACCCCAAGTAGCAGAGCAAAGCTCGCTACGGGGCACGCAACAAACAACCAACGACTTAAAAAAGTTTTTTATAAGCGATTTGGGTCTTAAAGACGCGGTTGTTTATCCGAGCGACAATCAATCGTATTTAATAAGAATTCAGGACATTTCCGAAGATGTTCATCAAAAATATTTAGGCGTTTTGAAATCAAAATTCAACGGCGTTGAGGAATTAAAGTTTGAATCAATCGGACCTGCGGTCGGCGGCGAATTGAAGAAAAAGGCGTTTTGGGCCATAGGTTTGGTTCTGTTGGGTATTTCTCTTTTCGTCTCCTACGCTTTTAAAAAGGTTTCTTATCCGGTCAAATCGTGGAAGTACGGCGTGATAACTTTGATAACTCTTTTTCATGATGTCGTGATTCCCGCGGGCCTTTTGGCGATATTGGGGTGGAAGTTCGGGGTGGAGGTTGACACTAATTCAATAGTTGCGCTTTTGGTGATTATGGGTTTTTCAGTGCATGACACTATTGTTGTCTTTGACAGAATCAGGGAAAATCTGATGCTTTCAAGAAGCGGCGCGAATTTTTCCGAGATAGTTAATAACAGTATTAATCAGACCTTGGCGCGGTCAATTAACACCACTCTTACGGTGATATTAATGCTTCTGGCAATGTTTTTTTTCGGTCCCGCGACTTTGAAATATTTCATACTTACGATTTTGGTGGGTATTGTTGCGGGGACTTATTCGTCAATTTTTGTGGCGTCTCCTTTGTTGACAATGTGGGAGAAATCAGGTAAAGTTAAATAACTATGAAAACAGATAAATTTATACAAAATTTAATAAATAATTTAGCGCCGAGACAGAAGGAATTTTTAGTCGGCCGTTTTGGGTTGGCTGGCGAAGAAAAGAAAACATTGCAGGAATTGGGCGACAGATACGGGATTACCAGGGAAAGAGTCAGACAGATTGAAGCCGAAGGTTTGAAATCAGTTGCAGCGGATTTTGCCAAAAGCGAAGGAGTAAAACTTATTGAAAAAGCCGTCAATTACATCCAGTTAAACGGCGGCGTCAAAAAAGAAGCGGACTTGGCCAATGAATTGAAAGTTTTATGGGACGACGGCGCTTTAACCGTTAATCAAATTAGATTTTTGTTTGAGGTGGTAAAAAACCCTTTGTGCCAGCCGGAAGATGAAAAATTTCACGCGTTTTGGTATTTGGATAAAGACACTTTTAAAAAAGCGGACGCATTCGCGGAAAAAGCCGCCAAATTTTTTGCGAACAAAAAAGAAGATTTGATTTCTAAAAATAAATTCAGCGAACTTTTGGCGCAGCTTGTCAAAGCCAGCGGGATTAATGATGTTGTTGCCATAAATTATCTGGCTGTTTCCAAAAAATTCGGAATCAACGCTTTTAATGATTTCGGTTTGTCTCATTGGGAAGAAATTTATCCTAAAACCGCCAAAGATAAAGCCTATTTGATTTTAAAAAAACACGGCAAACCGCTGCACTTCACTGAAATAGCGGATAAAATCAATAAGGCAAATTTCAGCAAAAGATTGGCGTACGCTCAGACGATTCATAACGAACTTATCAAAAGTCCGAAATTTGTTTTGGTTGGCCGCGGCATGTACGCGCTTAAAGAGCACGGCTATGAACCCGGAACCGCCAAAGAAATCATTCAAAAAATTCTTAAAGACAAAGGCCCCATGAACGCAAAACAACTGTTGGAAAAAGTTTCCGAGCAAAGATTTTTAAAGGAGAATACAATTCTTCTTAACCTTCAAAATAGAAAGCATTTTAAAAAGCTTTCTGACGGAAAATATCATATCGCCTAAAGCCGATTTTTGTCCCTTTGGGGCATCTCCCGCAGGGAGACAATGAAATAATAATTAAAAATACTCCGCTACAACGGGATATTTTTTAATTTGCCATTTGTCAATTTTCGTTTTACACTTATAATAATGTCTGACATATTTTCCATAGCAACGGGTATTTTTCAAAGCATTTCGGAGGTGTTTCAATACGTTTGGTGGATTGTTTTGCCGCTGATTTTGTTTTTTATTTTTTGGGAATTTCGACTCAAATATCTTCAGGATGAATTTATTAAAGGAATTAAATGGATTACTTTGGAACTTAGAATTCCGAAAGAGAATTTGAAGACGCCGAAGGCGATGGAACAGGTATTTTCGGCGGTACATTCCATTTATTCCCGAAAAATCAAAGGCCATGACAAATTGATAAAAGGCAAAGTTCAATATTGGATGTCTTTTGAAATAGTTGGTCACGACGGCGGAGTTTATTTTTTCATTAAAACCCCGGCTGATTATAAAAATCTTATTGAGTCCGCGATATTTTCTCAATATACGGACGCGGAAATAAGCGAAGTTGAGGATTATACGACTTTTTATCCTTCTGTTTTGCCGAATCAAACCTACAACATTTGGGGAACGGATTTTATTTTGGCCAAAGACGACCCGTATCCCATAAGAACCTATCCTTATTTTGAAGAAAAAGAAGAAGAACGGCGATTGGACCCGGTTTCCAACATTACCGAAGCGATGTCAAAATTGAAATCTGACGAGGCGATTTGGCTTCAGTTTTTGATAAGACCCATCGGAGAAGAGGTCAGCGATTTTAAGGAAAAAGGCCAGGAGATAATTGACAAAATGATGGGCCGTGAAAAAGGGGAAGCAAAAGGCGGGGGCATCGCGTCCTTTTATCAATGGGTAGGAAATATTTTATTCGCTCCAGTTGAACCTCCAAAATGGGACGGAGAAAAAAAGGAGGAAACAAAAAAGGAAGTCTCGCGATTAACTGACGGGGAAAGAGATATAATAAAAGCCATAGAAAACAAAATGTCCAAATTGGCGTTTGATACGATTATAAGATTTGTATATATAGATAAAGCTGACGCGTTTACCAGAGCCAATATAGCCGCTGTTACCGGAGCTTTTAAACAATTCAGCACCGAGAATCTCAATGCTTTAAAACCCAATGGCGACGTTACGACAATTAAGAGCGGTTGGTTGGCGGAATTTTGGTCTACATATAAGAAAAAATCGGAATATAGCAAAAAAAGAAAACTCATTTTTAATTACAATTTTAGAATTATGATTCCAAAAACGTCGGTGCTTTGCGTTGAAGAATTGGCGACTTTGTATCACGTGCCGACTACTATGGTGGGAGCGCCTAAATTGCGGCGTCTGGAAGCCAAAAAAGGCGAACCGCCGTCGGAACTGCCCATCGAATAACTAATAACTGATAACCGACAACTAATAACCAATACGAAATATTAATTTGATTTAGTTATATGTTATGAGTTATAGGTTATAAGTTAATTTATGGATATAAATTTTTTTGGACAAACTAATTTTAGAAATCAGGACGTTAAATTTGGAATAAAAACCGATGATAGAAGGCGTCATATGTATGTTATCGGCCAAACAGGGACCGGAAAGACCACTTTTTTGGAAAATTTGGCAATCAATGATATTCGGAACGGCAAAGGAGTGGCGATAATAGACCCGCACGGAGAATTCGCGGAAAAGATGCTTAATTTTATTCCCGAAAACAGGATTGACGACGTTATTTATTTCAATCCCGCGGACATGAAATTCCCGATTGCTTTTAACCCGCTTGAACAAGTCGGGACAGAATTTCGGCATCTCGTGGCTTCATCGGTGATGGGAGTGTTTAAAAAAATATGGGTTGACGCCTGGTCAGCCAGAATGGAATATATTTTAAACAACACTTTGTTGGCGCTTTTGGAATACCCCAATTCAACTTTACTCGGCGTAATGAGGATGTTTTCAGAAAAAGAATACCGAAATAGAATTGTGGCGGGCTTAAAAGACCCGGTCATTAAGGGCTACTGGACCAACGAGTTCGCAAAATACACCGAAAGATTGTCCACTGAAGCGGTGGCCGCGATACAAAATAAAGTCGGCCAATTTGTTTCCAATCCTTTGATAAGAAATATAATCGGCCAACCGCGTTCAACGATGAATATGCGCGAGATTATGGATAACGGCAAAATTTTAATCGCCAATTTGTCCAAGGGGAGAGTGGGCGAGGACAATTCCGCTCTTTTGGGAGGCATGCTTATCACCAAGCTTCAACTGGCCGCCATGAGCCGCGTTGATTCGCCAACGGAAGAACGCCGCGATTTTTATCTTTATGTCGACGAGTTCCAGAATTTTTCAACCGAGTCGTTCGCAAATATTTTGTCCGAAGCGAGAAAATATCGTTTGAACTTGATTTTGGCGCATCAGTATATTGACCAATTAAGCGATGAAGTCAGGTCCGCGGTTTTCGGCAATGTTGGAACAACAGTTTGTTTTCGGGTTGGCGCCGAGGATTCGGAATTTTTAGAAAGGCAATTCGCGCCTGAATTTACCGCGGAGAATTTGGTCAATTTACCGAACTATCACGTTTATTTGCGTCTTATGATAGACGGGGTTTCTTCAAAGCCATTTTCAGCCAAGACATTATCTCCGATAAAATCTCAATCAGAGTCTTTTAAAGACGTTATTATAGAAAATTCGCGGAGGAAGTACACTTTGGGGCAGAATATTGTTGAAGAAAAAATATCAGTGGAATGGTCGGCTACCAGCAAGGATATTATTGAGGAAAAAACAAGACATCGGGAAGAACAGCCGCTCCGGCAAATTTTGGAACAGCCGAGACCGTTTATCAAAAGAGAACCCAGAGAACCGCTGCAAAAAGACAAAAAAACAATTAACATAGAGGACTTAAGGAAAACAATTGAAGAATCTCTTAAGAAAGCAACTAACGACCAACAACCAACGACTGACGACCAAAAATTAAAAGAAGAATAAAAATCTACCAATAACCAATCTTTTACAAATTTACGAATCTGATTTGTATATTCGTACAGATTTGTTATTCGTAGATTCAGCGTTAGCGCATGATTTCAATAAACGATTTAAAAAACGGAGACACGATTATAATTGACGGCAATCCCTGTCTGGTGACTTCGGTCAAGCATCAGCATATCGGGCGAGGCGGCGCGACTGTTTCTTTGAAATTTAAAAATATCAAAACCAGCCAGGTCCTTGAGCGCAACTATAAATCAAACGAAGAATTTAAAGAAGGCGAAATTGAAAAAATAGCCGTTAAATTTCTTTATCATCATAGAAATCAGTATTGGTTCAGCGAGATTGATAATCCGAAAAACAGGTTTGAGCTTGATGA
>JBBUDV010000012.1:0-9754 GCA_038057075.1 Patescibacteria group bacterium | reverse complement strand
AATTTTTAACGGAATCGCATCAACAGTTTTTAAATTTTGAGTGATGTCTTCTCCTATTTGTCCGTCGCCGCGAGTGGAACCCTGAACAAAAACCCCATTTTCATAAACCAGTTCAATGGCCAATCCGTCTATTTTAAGCTCACAATAAAAATTGGTAATTGGTAATTGGTAATTGGTAATTGGTTTAAGGTAATTTTTTGCGCGCTTAAGCCAGTCATTCATATCCTGTTCGGAAAAAGCGTCGTTAAAGGAAAGCATCGGGGTTTCGTGCCGGACTTTTTTAAATTGTTTTAAAGGTTCTCCGCCGATTCTTTGAGTAGGCGAGTCCGGAGTTATGAATTCTGGAAATTGCTGTTCCAAATCAAAAAGCTCTTTTTTCAAGGAATCCAAAGCCGCGTCCGAAATCAATGATTTGTCCAAAACATGGTAAGCGTAGCGGTATTTATTAATTTCAGTTTTAAGTTTTTCAATTCGGTTTTTGGCTTCAGATTTGTCCATGAAGTAATAATAGCATTGGTTGGTAAATTTGTTAAAAAAATAACCCGATGGCTTATACAGCCACCGGGCGTTTATTGAAAGGTAAAAATAAATTACTTGCGCGGCAGAGCGAACACAAAGCGGTCGAAGCCATGCCAGAAGTAGTCAGAGTGCCCGATGAAGCCGTAGAGCCACGACCCATAGCCATCGCGTTCGACGTTGAACAGCCTGAGGACGCCGTCAGAATCCTTAATAGGATCCATGGCAACCAGGAGCCACTCATCTATCGGTTGATTTGCATATTGCAGACGCAATTGAGGACCAACTTCATTGGGGCACAGAACCAGTCCGAGTTCCAAGGCGCGCTTGTGGGTGTCTTCGAGACAAGTGCCTTCTTTGAAGCCGAGGTCAGTATTAGAAACGACCACAAGGTCTATTTCCGTTTCCTTAGTTGCCACAGTGAATGCCGGCTTGCCAAGTATGTCGCTTCCCCAGTCACTGATGCGATGTCCGTTGGCCTTGAGAGCTTTGCGGAAATCATCGGCGAGTTTAAGGCCGGTGCCGAGCTTGATGGTTTTCCAAATCGGGAAAATCACTTCTTCTGCTGTTTTCATTTCAAACCCTCCTTTGCCCTCAGACAAAATTTATTTTTAGATTTAGTTACAGTTTTTAGAATACTTATGATATCGCTTGAACTCATGAAGACCTCTTAAATAATATTGATGATTCTTTGTTTCACTGAAATGACGTAAATACCCTAAAAACTGCAACTAAACTCTATTTATCTAATTGTCAATGAACTGATTTGTAAATATATATTACACTATTTTAATAAAAAGGTCAAGAGCAGAAAAAAGGGCTTGGAATGAGGAGTTTTTAATGGTTTAAGTTATATTTTATTGTCATGCTGAATTTATTTCAGCATCTGGATTATAGATTCCGAAACAAATTCGGAATGACACTCCCTGTGAATTTTCACTAACCACTAATCCCTAGTGGCTAATCACTTCTTTGCTTTATCCAATTTATCAGGGCGATTATTTAAACATTTGATGTTGCTACACCTTTCTGGGATAGTCTTAGTCCCTTGCATCATAAGAGAGCCGCAGAGTTTGCAGGTGTTTCCTGTGGGTTTGGATTTCATAATAAATTTGCAATCGGGATAATTGGAACAGGAATAAAATAGTCCGAATCTGCCGCGGCGTTCCACAATTTCCCCTCCGTCTAACGGGCACTTCACGCCTGTTTTCTTTTTTGCCTCTTCTTCGGGACTGGTTTTGATGTATTTGCATTTTGGATAATTAGAACAAGAGATAAATTTGCCAAATTTGCCTTCGCGTTCTATTAACTTGCCGCCGTCCAAAGGGCATATTTCGCCAGTTTCTTTCGGCGCTTCCATAATAGAGCCGTCAATTTTTCGCGCGCCTTGGCAATCGGGGAATTTTTTACAACTCATAAATTTTCCGTTTCTGGACAATTTAATAATCATCAGTCCGTTGCAAACAGGGCATTTGAATTCTTTTGGCGCTTCGCCTAAGTTTGTTATTTTTTCCGCGGTCTTTGATTTTTCTTTCACGTCTTTTGAAAACGGCTTGTAAAAATCGCCGAGCATTTTTTCATATTTCATTTTTCCGGCCGCGATTTCGTCCAATTTATTTTCCATTTCCGCGGTGAAAGAATCACTGATGTATTTGGTGAAATTTTTTTCCAAAAAATCGCTTACAACTTCGCCGGTGTCGGTTGGTTTTAATGTCTTGCCGTCTTTAATGACATATCCGCGGTCTTGGATTGTTTTAGTAATTGCCGCGTAAGTGCTTGGCCTGCCGATCTCGCGCTTTTCCAGTTCTTTAATAAGGCCCGCTTCGGTGTATCTTGATGGCGGTTCAGTTTGTTTGCCTTCGCTTGCTATATTAAGCAATTTAAGCAATTCATTTTTTGAAATTTTTGGCAGTTCAACGTTTTCGCCGCGCCCTGCGGTGTCCGCCGCCAGCCAGCCCGGGGAAATCATAACACTTCCTGTTGCGGAAAAATTCGGAATAATATTTTCGTCCGTATTTTTTTCTGGTCGTTGGTCGTTGGTCGTTGGTCGTTGGTTAATGATATTTGCGGAAATTTTAGTCCTTAAAATTTTTGCGTCAGACATTTGCGACGCGATTGTCCGCTCCCAAATCAATTTGTAAAGTTTTTTTTGTTCGTCGGTCGCTCCCGCGTTTCTTTGCGACGCTTTGCTGGGCCTGATGGCTTCATGCGCTTCCTGCGCGCTTTTGCTTTTTGACGCGTATACGCGCGGCGACAAATAATCTTTTCCAAATTCCTTTTCTATTTCTTTATAAATTTGTGGCAACGCTTCTTTGCTTAAATTGACGCTGTCGGTTCTCATATAAGTGATAAGCCCTTGTTCGTACAATTTTTGGGCGATGGACATTGTCCGCGATGGAGAAAATCCTAAACGCGAGCTGGCAGCTTGTTGTAATGTAGCCGTGATAAAAGGCGACCGAGGAGAACGTTTGATTTCAGTTTGGGCAATATCCGTTATGCGCCAGTCATTTTTGTTTTCTTCGGCAATTTTAACGATGCGATTTGTTTCGTTTTCGGTTTTTGGCTGTTCGTCGCAAACAAGAATGATTAAAGTATTTTTTTCTGCGTTATTCCGCGCGCCGGCGATTTCAAAATTGCCGGTTATTACCCAGTATTTTTCCGGAATAAACGCGCGGATTTCTCTTTCTTTTTCCATTATTATGCGCAAAGCGGGCGATTGTACTCTGCCCGCTGATAACCCATAGCGCACTTTTTTCCAAATAAGTCCCGAGAGGTCATAGCCGACCAGGCGATCCAAAACGCGGCGCGCTTCTTGGGCTTTGACTAGGTCCATGTCAATTTTGCGCGGGTGTTTGAGCGCTTCGTTGATTGCCGATTCGGTGATTTCGTGGAAAACTATTCTTTCTATTTTTGGAGCGGTTTTTGTTGTTTTCTTTTTATTTAAATCAAGCGCTTGAGTTAAATGGTATGCAATTGCTTCTCCTTCGCGGTCGGGGTCGGTGGCGAGTATGATTTCCTTCGCTTTTTTGGAGGCGTTTTTTATTTCGGCAATGATTTTTTCTTTTCCTTTTATAATTTCGTAATGCGGCACAAAACCGGCCGGAATATCAATGGCTTTTTTATTGCTTTTCGGGAGGTCGCGAATATGGCCCACGCTGGCCTTGACGACATAATCTTTCGGCAGATATTTTGAAATTGTTTTTGTTTTTGCCGGCGACTCAACGATGACAAGCTTCATAAATTAACTTACGAATAACGACTTACGACTAACGACTTTATTTTAAATTTATATTCCAGTTGTTAGTTGTCGGTTGTCAGTCGTCGGTTATATTTCATATCCTTTCTCGGTTTCTTTAATCACTTTTGTAATCGTAAGCAGGGCGAGCGATTGGTTTACCGTTTGGGGTTCAAGTTTAGATATTTCAATTATTTTGTCAATGCCGACCGGATTTCCGGCAAAAGCGATGATTTTTAAAATTCGGAGCTGATTTTCGTCCTTTATGTTTTTAAAATCAAAAATTTTATTTTTGGAATCTTTTTGTTTTTTGGATTCAAGACCCAAATCTTCCAAAATATCTTGGACTGATGAAATTAAACGGGCGCCGTCTCTGATGAGTTTGTGAGACCCTTCAAAATTTGGATGTCCTGCCGGACCGGGGACCACAAAGACCTCTCGTCCTTGTTCAACCGCGAATCGGGCGGTGGCCAGAGAACCGGAGCGGTCCGGCGCTTCAATAATAACGGCGGCTAAACATAAACCGCTGATTATGCGATTTCGTTCCAGAAATTGGTTTGGATATGAAGGAGTGCCTGTTGGATATTCGGAAATCAGAGCCCCGCCCGAATCAATAATCGCTTTAGCCAGATTTTCATTTTGAGCCGGATAAATTTTGTCCAACCCGTTAGCCAAAACCGCAATAGTTTTTCCTCGCGCCTCCAAAGCGCCTTCGTGAGCCGCGGTATCAATTCCCAAGGCAAGGCCGCTTACTATAATAACGCCGTTCTCGGCCAATTCTTTGGCCAGTTTTTTAGCAAAGATTTTTCCGGAGGAAGTCGCTTTTCTGGTGCCAACGACGGCGATTTTAATTCCGCCCTCCGGCGAATCAGCCGGCAGTTCGCCGGAAACGAAAATTTTTTTAGGAGGATTTTGAATTTCTTTTAAAAATAAAGGGAATTGTCCGCTGTCTCGGTTAATTGTTTTTAAATTAACATTCATTTCGTTTTATTATATAATAAAGATAACACAAATTTCTAATTGCCAAATTTATGGATTATAAAAAACTTATAGTTAACCCGATTGTTTTAAGTTTAATTTTTATTTTTATCCTTTTAACCGGAATTGTTGTTTTGAGTTCGGATGTTAAAAACAGAACCGCGGATTTTGTCAGAAAACAGACCGAGATAAACGATAAACTGTCGGCGATTGAGTCATTGGCTTATTTTCAATCCGTTCAGGAACAGGCCGATAAATATCTGTCCCAAATGGACGATTATTTAATCACCAAAGACCAGCTTCTTATAAATTTTTCAGAAGACATTAACGCAATAGCGGGAAAGAACAACATCGGTTTCAATATCGCTTTCGGCCAAGAAACGGAAAAGACAGCCATTGAACCGAGAAAAACCAATATTTCTTTGACCGCGCAAACCGCCGCAAGCTTCAAAAATTTCATCGGATTTCTGGAGGATTTGGAAAACAGTTTGTATTTTGTAAAACTTGAAAATTTTGATTTGACTCAGGCCGGCGGGCAAACCGGAATAACTTTAAACGGCCAAGTATATTCATTTTAATGGAAGACAAAAGCATTAAAAAAAGAATTATGATTTTTTCCGGGATTGCGGCGGCTATCGTGATTATTTTGGCGATTGCGGCTTATTTTGCCGTGAATTTTATGAAAGAAATCACAATAACTACAAGCGAAGCGCGGCAGAATAAAACTCCGATAATAAAGTTCAGTTTTGACAAGTTGAAAGAAATCGGCATTATTAAGGATTAAAAAATCCATTCATAATTTAGCTTCTTGCCACGTTCCGCGTTATCGGTTATAAGTTATTAGTTATTTTTGGGCACATAGTTCAGTGGTAGAACGCCATACTGATAATATGGAGGTCCCAGGTTCGATCCCTGGTGTGCCCACAGAAAACAACTAATAACTAATGTCATGGGTTATGAGTTGTAGGTTGTAAGTTAGCGTATGCGCGCGTAGCTCAGTTGGTTAGAGCGCCACATTGATCCCTCACCTTTAAAATATATAAATTATGGGCTTGTAGCTCAGTTGGTTAGAGCGCTTCATTGACATTGAAGAGGTCTCCGGTTCGAGTCCGGACAAGCCCACAAAATAAAAAGGTGAGGGATGGAGGTCCCCGGTTCGAGTCCGGTCGCGCGCACACAAAGGTTAAGAAAAGCTGAAAAAACCCAATAAAATCTGGATTTTTATCGTCTCCCACCCTTGTACAAGAGTGGGGGATTGACTTTTTCGGCCAAATTAGTATACTTCCCACAATCCCCTAAAGCGGGGATTTTTAATTGCCTTCGTCAAGTTTCGTCTTGCCAGTTGGCGGACAGGCGTACCGAAGGCGCTTTATATGGGTAAACGATTTGTTTTTTTATCTAGTTTGGCGGCTTTGAATCTTATTTTTGCCGCAAGGGATGTTTCTTTGGCAATACCCGGTCCTAATTCTTTTAATTCGGTCGGGAATATAATAGTCGCGGACGGCGCGGTTATGGCCAGAAGTTCTTTTCCGGAACCCCAAAATTTCTATTATATAAAACCGAAAAAGACCGTCAGCGTGGTGGTTACCGGTTACTCCAGCAGCGTTGACGAGACCGACGATACCCCTTATATTACCGCTTCCGGAACGTTTGTCAGAAACGGCGTGGCGGCGAGTAATTTTCTTCCACTGGGCACGAAATTTAGGATTCCAGAAATTTATGATGACAATGTGTTTGTCATAGAAGACCGTATGAATGCCCGATATGACGGGAAAAGCTGGGTTGACATCTGGTTTGACAGTAAAGCCAAAGCAAAAGTATTCGGGAAAAAATCCGCTGAAATAGAAATTCTTTAAGACAAAAATCTATCCGCCGGTCGGCGGATAGATTTTTTTATTGACGTTAGTAATTAAAAATAATAAAATAATTGGACTAATCAAGAAATTTTGGACCCGTGGTGTAGCCCGGTTAACACGTCTCCCTGTCACGGAGAAGATCGCCGGTTCAAATCCGGTCGGGTCCGCAAATATATAAATTAATTTTTCCAAAAATATAATTATCATGAAAACACTTTCAAAAAACATTTTTGGGGCGATAATCACTTTGCTGATTTTGGCGGTGATATTTTCGCTTGTTTATCAGGAACAGAAAGAGCCGATAGTTTTGACCATTGACCAGCTTGTTTCAAAAATCAATTCAGGTGATGTTGCGAAGATTGTCGTGAACGGCAATGATTTGAATATTGAATTGAAAGACGGCGAAAAAGCAATGTCCAAAAAAGAAACCGAAGCCGGACTGATTGAAACGCTAAAAAATTATAGCGTAGATTCCAAAGCGCTCCAGAAAGTCAATTTTTCAATCCAGGAGGAATCGGGGTTCAGATTTTGGGCGGGAATTATTTTGCCGGCGGTTTTGCCGCTTATAATCATCGGAATTTTCTTTTGGCTGATGTTTCGGCAGGCCAAAACAGGAGTCAATCAGGCGTTTACTTTCGGCAGGGCAAATGTCAAATTATTTGCGTCATTTAAAAATAAAATTACGTTTAATGACGTTGCCGGACTGAAGGAGGCCAAACAGGAATTGATGGAAGTCGTGGATTTTTTGAAAAATCCGAAAAAATATCTGGCAATGGGCGCGAAAATTCCAAGAGGGGTTTTACTTTTGGGCGCTCCGGGAACGGGAAAAACTTTGCTTGCCCGCGCGGTTGCCGGAGAAGCCCAAGTGCCTTTTTTTCATATTTCAGCTTCAGAGTTTGTGGAAATGTTTGTCGGAGTCGGAGCTTCAAGAACCAGAGACGCGTTCGCGACCGCAAAAAAGGCCGCGCCGTCAATTTTATTTATTGATGAAATTGACGCTGTTGGACGAGAACGCGGAACCGGAATGGGGGGCGGACATGATGAAAGGGAACAAACTCTAAATCAAATTTTAGTTGAAATGGACGGGTTTGAAAAAGACAGCAATGTAATTGTGTTGGCGGCGACAAACAGACCAGATGTTTTGGATATGGCTTTGCTTCGCCCGGGAAGGTTTGACAGAAGGGTTGTAATAGAACTTCCGAGCATTGACGACAGGGAGGCGATTTTAAAAATTCACGCAAGAGGAAAACCGTTTGTGAAAGGAATTGATTTAAGGCAAATTGCCGCGCGAACTCCCGGTTTTTCCGGCGCGGATTTGGAAAATTTATTGAATGAAGCGGCAATCGCGGCCGCCACTCAAAACAAAAAGGAAATCGGGCAAGAACATTTATATGAAGCGATTGAAAAAGTTTTGCTCGGGCCTGAAAGAAGAAGCAAGGTAATTTCACAAAAAGAAAAAGAAATTACCGCGTATCACGAAGCCGGACACGCTTTGGTCGCGGCCAGCTTGAAAAACGCGGATCCGGTCCACAAAATTTCCATTGTCGCCAGAGGCATGGCCGGGGGATACACGTTAAAACTTCCACTTGAAGAAATGTTTTTGAAAACCAAATCTCAATTTTTAGCGGACTTGGCAATGATGTTGGGGGGTTATGTGGCGGAAGAATTAACTTTTGGAGACATATCAACCGGCGCTTCAAACGATTTACAAAAGGCGTCGGAGTTGGCGAGAAATCTGGTGACAAAATACGGCATGAGCGAAAAAATGGGACCGATGACTTTCGGCAAAACCCAAGAAATGATTTTTTTGGGCAGAGAAATCGCCACGGAAAAAAATTATTCGGAAAAGGTGGCGGCAGAGATAGACAAGGAAGTCAAAAATTTCATTGATAGGGCGTATGAAACCGCCAAAAAAATCCTGACTTCCAGGAAAGACGCGCTTAAAAAAATAGCCCAAACTTTGCTGGAAAAAGAAATTCTTGAAAAAGAAGAATTTGACAGATTGGTTAAAGGGTTAAAAATAAAGCAAATAACTTCCTGAGCGGGTTTTACACTTGACATTTGATTTTTAAAATGTTATGTTTTAAATACTTTTAAGCATTTTTGTTCTTAAAAACTAAATAAAATCCGATTGATTGGAGGAATATAAACATGGTTACGTGTAATAAGTGCGGATATGAAGGACTAGATTCAAAAAAATATGTTTCTGGCATATCTCATGCGGAGTATAGCCAGCAGTATTTGGACAAGATATGTCCAAACGCATTGGCTGAACTTGCGCAGGAGACGGTAAGGGGGAAAGAAGAACCGCTTATCCAAAACGCTGGCCATTACGGCGAGTTTTTCCAACAAGTGCTTTCTGAACCATTGTGGTCGGAGCGGCATAATGAGGAAAAACCAAAGGATGTTCCAGACAGCAAGATCCAATTTTTTGATTCACTCGCGCCTCTTTCTCAAGATGAGCCGGACAAAAGCATAATCATCGCAATATACGAGGAAATCATTAATGTGGTGGTTGAGGACGCGAAAAACCTTTCATTTATTGTGGCTGGCACAATGGAAGGCAGAGCGGCGGGTCTTTTGAAAGAAAAAGAAAAGAAATGGATAAATTTGTTTTTGAACGCAAGACCGGGGCAGTTGAGCGAGGACGGTTTGGTCGCGTCGCCTCAAGCGGTCGGAGAACTTGAGATAGTGTTTGAGAAGGCGCGCGACTTGCTTGCAGATAAGAGGTATAGCGGCGCCAGAAGCATTATCAGCGATTACTTGAAGGTAATCCGGCAATGGAAGGAATTTGCTAATGCTCCTTCGCAAGTTTCCAGAAGGTAGCTTGCGCCTGTATCGGAATTTTCCGGTACAGGCTTTTTTTATTGGTTGAAAAATAACCCCTCACCCTTAAAAGATATTACGATTGTATTGCTTTTATTTTTCCACTTATTTATGTAATAATTTAAAAAAAACAATCTTTTAAGGGTGAGGGGTAGAGTGTTTTTAAAGCGCCTGTAGCTTAGCGGCTAAAGCACTGAGCTTATACCTCAGATATTCGAAGGTTCGAGTCCTTCCAGGCGCACCAGATAATACTTTCACGATTTTTGGGGGAGGTTGCCTCGCCGCTTCGCGGCTCGGCTCGGTGGCTTTGCGCAAGGCGCAAAGCCACATAATCCCACGGCGC
>JBBUDV010000011.1:0-26281 GCA_038057075.1 Patescibacteria group bacterium | reverse complement strand
AAAAAATAATTATCCGTTCAAAATCGGTTTGGATTGCGCGGCCACGAGTTTTTACGTGCCCGCCGACCTGTCCGCCAAAGCTTTAGCGTCGGCGGAAGCTTCGGCAAAGGAGGGTAAAGACGGATTTTATGAAATTGGCGGCAAAAAATATTCCGCCGATGAATTATTGAATTATTATTTAGAACTCATTGACCGCTATGACATAATTTCCATTGAAGACCCGTTTTACGAGGAAGATTTCGGCAGTTTTGCCAAGCTAGCCGAGAAATTAAATGAAAATAAGAAGGAAGCGTTGGTGATAACCGACGACCTTACAACCACGAATTCCAAGAGATTGCAAAAAGCGATAAATGAAAAATCCGGAAACGCGATTTTAATAAAACTTAATCAAATCGGCACTCTTACCGAGACGTTAAATGTGGTAAAAATGGCTTATCAGAATAATTGGCAGGCAGTGGTTTCTCACAGAAGCGGTGAAACAGCCGACGATTTTATCGCCGACTTGGCGTATAGCGTTCACGCCTGGGGGCTTAAATCCGGCGCCCCGGCAAAACCGGAACGTCTGGTTAAATATGAACGGTTGCTCGCGATTTATAATAAGGAGATACTTTCTGCGGCAATCAACTAATTTAGTTATTCTAACAACGATTCCATTAAGCTCTGCGCGGGCATTTCTTTGGGTTTTTTAATTCCCATCAGTTCCAAAACAGTCGGCGTGATATCAGCCAAGACGCCTATTTGTTTTCTCTCCGCGCTTTTAATTTGTTCCTCGGTTCGCGGTTTTTTAAATTCATTTCCAATCAGATAAACCGGAACGGGGCTGGCGTCGTGTTTGGTTTCCGGTTCTCCGGTCTGCGGGTTAAGAACCCGCTCGGCATTGCCGTGGTCCGAAGTTATGAGCATTGCCGCGTCTGTTTCTAAAACCGCTTTAATCAGTTTCCCGATTTGCTCGTCAATAATTTTTATTGCTTGGGTTGTGGCGTCGAAATTTCCGGTGTGGGCAAGAATGTCGCCATTGGCGTAATTCGCCAAAATGAAATCATACGCTTTTTCTTCAATCGCTTCCACGAGCCGCTGAGTTATTTCATTTGCCCGCATCTCCGGATGTTCGTCATATTTAAATCCGATTTGCGAAGGGACGAGCACGCGGAATTCGTTTTGGAACGGCGTTTCCCTTTTTCCGTTGAAAAAATAAGTAATGTGGGCGTATTTTTCCGTTTCCGCTATCCGCCATTGGGTTTTTCCTTCGTCGGCGAGAACTTTACTTAAGCACATTTCTATTTTTTCAAGAGGTGAAATCACATCAACGTTGAAGCTGTCGTCGTATTTGGTCATTGTGGCGACATAAAGATTGGAAAAGGTCTTGACCGGGAAAATTTTAAAATCCTTTTCAATAAACGCTCTTACAATTTGTTTCATGCGGTCTTCTCTGAAGTTGAAAAAAATCAAAGAGTCATTGTCTTTTATCGGGCGGCTTTGGGGGCCGATGAGCGTCGGCAAAATATATTCGTCATTAAGATTTTTTTGATATGCCTGGCTGATATGCGTTTTAATGTCATTGGTTATTTTCCCTTCGCCGGTTATGGTTTTATACGTTTCTTGCGTCCTGTCCCAGTGTTTGTCGCGATCCATGCCGTAAAATCTTCCCACCAAGCTTGCTACCTGTTCTTTGTAGGGGAGGCGATTTATTAAATTTTCGGCGGATTGCGGCGGGCTGTCGCGGCCGTCGGTTATTAAATGAAGATTAATCCGCTCTTTCGGGAAATTTTCTTTTTCGGCGAACTTAATTAACGCTTCCAGATGTTCAAAAGACGCGTGGACGTTGGCCTCGGTCAAAAGACCAAACAGATTAACCGAGGAATTATTTTTTTTGGCGCGCTTGAACGCTTTTTTTATAATTTCGTTTTTGAAAAAATCTCCGTTTCTGATTGAAAGGGTTATGCGGGGATAATTTTGATAAATTATTTTTCCGGCGCCCATATTAAGGTGGCCGACTTCGCTGTTTCCTTCCTCTCCCCACGGCAAGCCCACGGCAATGCCCGATGCCTGGAGCGAGCCGCTCGGAAAATTTTGTTTTATGTAATTTATGTTTGGCGGATTGACTATGTGAATCGGGTTGGAAAAATCTTCTTTTCCGATTCCCCAGCCGTCCAAAACCACCAGGACAACGGTGCGTTTAGCCATTTCATTAAGTTTAAGCTAAAAATTTTTAATTTGCCATAAAAGTTTACTTGAACATTTTCCTTAAATCTGCGATTATATTAAAAATGGATAGTCCCGAAAAGAAAAAAATCAAAATTATTGATATTAAAAAGCCGTCAATCGGGGGTGAAAGGATTATTGAATGGCAGGCGGAAGAAAATTTGAGCGAGAGTTCAAAGCAGATTAAAACGGAAATTATTAAACCAAAACCGGAGGATAAAACTGAGATTCTTAAGGAATTGGTTGAAAAGGAAATTGAAATTGAAAAAAAGCGCGAGAAACCGACTGAATCAATTTTTAAAAAGCCGACATCCGGGGAAATAGCGCATAAAATCCAAAAAGAAAAAAAGGGGAAATTCCAATTCTTTCTCGCGTTTATATTAGTTTTTATTTTTTTGTCCGGCTCCGTTTATGCCGGAGTAAAAATTCTTCCGCGCGCCGAAGTCAAAATAGTAACTAAAAAAGCCAATTGGGATTACGGCAATTCCGTTAGAATAAATCCCAAAATCGCGGATATAGACGTCGTCAATCGTCAAATTCCCGCAGCTATTTTTTCCGAGAAAAAAAATATGAATATTTCGTGGCAAGCCACCGGCAAAAAATATATTGAAAAGAAGGCCTCGGGTAAAATAACTATTTACAATGAATATAGTTCCGGTCCGCAGAGGTTGGACGTGAATACTCGCTTTGAAGCGCCTGACGGAAAAATTTTTCGTCTGAAATCTAAGATTATTATTCCCGGCGCCAAGATAGAATCCGGCAAAATAGTCGCTTCAAGCATTGAGGGCGAGATTATCGCCGATAAGCCGGGAGAGGCGTACAATATCAGTCCGGTCAGTAAATTCATCATTCCCGGGCTTAAAGGCACTGACAAATACGAAAAGTTTTACGGCCGTTCACAAAATCCGATGACAGGCGGTTTTGTCGGCGAAACCGCTTATCCAACGGAAGACGATATCAAGAAAGCAAAAATCTTTGCGGAAAATCAAATTAAAAACGTCGTTGAGACATTTCTTTTAACTCAACTCACTTCCGAAAATTTCAAAGCCGTTGACGGCACGGCGCAAACGACAATCGCCAAGGAAGTCGTCAATAAGGAAACAGACGAAACAGGAAATTTTTCCGTATATGTGGAAGCCAATTCTTCAATTCAGGCGTTTAAGGAAATAACACTTCTGGATTTAATGACCGCTTTGGCAAATCAAGCCGTCGGCAACGGTTTTAAATTAAAATCTTATAAAATTGACTATAAGCCGATTGAAATTGAAGCAAAAACAAATTTAGTTGTTCTGCCGGTTGGTTTCAACGGAATTTTTTTGATGCCGCTTGACCAGAATGATTTCCTTCAGAAAATCGTTTCAAAATCGGACACAGAACTCAAATCTCTTATTTTTTCTTCTCCAAACATAGAAAAAGCCGACATTTCTTTCTGGCCGTTTTGGGTTTCTCGCGTTCCCGATGACGCAAATAGGATTAAAATCATAGTGGAGTGATTTTTCTTTTGGGGTTGACCCCGCACCTTTCAGGCATAAAATAATTTATGTATTACGTTTATATAATAAAAAGCAAAAATAATAATCCTCTTTATATTGGTACTACACCAAATTTAAAAAGGAGGTTAGAAGAGCATAATAATGGCGAGTCGGAATTTACTGCCAAAAATAAACCTTGGGTATATGCTTACATAGAAGGCTATTTTAATAAAGAAGACGCATTATCAAGAGAAAAAAGTTTAAAATATTTTGGCAAAGTTTATGCTCAACTTAAAAGAAGGATTAAAAATAGCCTTCAAGATGCCTGAAAGGTGCGGGGTTGACTCTTTTATTTTCTTAGGTTAATATTTTTTCTTACATGTCAAAGGAATCAAAGAAGCCGGTTGTTAAAGGAATGGTCATTGAGGCCTTGCCTGCGACAACCTTCAAGATTAAGCTTGAGTCCGGCGAAGAAATTATCGCTTATCTGTCCGGCAAGATGAGATTAAATTACATTAAAATCTTGCCGAGCGACTGGGTTCTTTTGGAATTAAGTCCGGACGGAAAGCGGGGAAGAATAATTAGGAGGTTATGAAGCAACCAATAACCAACAACTAACGACCAACAACAAAAAAATTAAATTTTATATTGAAAATAAAAATTCGTCGTAGGTCGTAAGTTGTAAGTCGTAAGTTAAATTTATGAAGGTACAATCTTCGGTTAAAAAAATATGCAAGGATTGTAAAATCGTCCGCAGAAAAGGACGAGTTTTTGTGATTTGCAGTAAAAACCCGAAGCATAAGCAAAGACAAGGATAAGCGCTCCGCTAAATTAAAAATGAAAATATCAAAATTAAAAATGACAATAAAAAGATAAAAATTAATTAAATATAAAATTTTCATTCGCCTCGGCGAATTCCGAAATTTTACATTTTGAGATTTAAATTTTAAATTTGAAACATGCGTCTTATTGGAATTAACATACCGGACAATAAAAGAATAGAAATCGCTTTGTCATATCTTTATGGCATCGGCGTTTCTTTGTCGCGAAAAATTTTAGCGGAAACAAAAATTAATCCTGACAAACGGGCCAAGGAAATAACTCAGGAAGAAGCGAAGAAAATCCAGAATTTCATTGAAAAACATTACAAGGTTGAAGGCGAACTTCGCCAGAATATCCGTTCAAATATCGGCCGCTTGAAAGAAATTAAGGCATATCGGGGTTTAAGGCACATGAGGAAGCTTCCGGTAAGAGGACAAAGAACTAAAACAAATTCTCGGACCGTTCGCGGCAATGTCAGAAAAACCGTCGGCAGCGGAAAGCGTAAAGCCGAATTGAAATAAAAATATGGGTAAAAAGAAAGTTATTAAAAAAACTGAAGAAGAAGTTATAAAAGAAGGCGAGGCGATTGAAAAAGAAATCGCCAAAGTTGCGACTAAAAGCGGCGGCTCAAAAAAAATAGACACTGGCAAAGTATTTATCAACGCCACCTACAATAATACGGTCATTACCGTGACCGATAAGAAAGGCAACGTCCTTTTTTGGGTTTCAGCCGGAAGTTTGGGTTTTTCGGGTCCGAAAAAGGCCACGCCGTTCGCGGCTTCAAAAGCAGTCGCCGCTTTGGTTGATAAGATGAAAAAAATAGGATTAAATGATTTGGAAATAATCGTCAAAGGGGTCGGCGCCGGCAGGGATTCGGCAATCAGGTCGTTTCTTAATCAGGGATTTAACGTCATATCGGTCAAAGACGTAACCCCGATTCCGCATAACGGTCCGAGACCGCCGAAAGTGCGGCGCGTCTAATTACCAATTACCAATTACTAATTACTAAAACTATGATAGGAGCAAAAGAAAAAAAGGAAAGAGCGTTAGGCGTAAAGCTTTTTTTGAAAGCGTATCGTTCGGCTACTCCGAAATCCGCCATGGTCAGAAAGCCATATCGTCCCGGGCAGCACGGGAAAGCCCGTCGCCGCGCGCTTTCAGAATTCGGCCAGCAGCTTCTTGAAAAACAAAAAATTATGGTGAGTTATGGGCTCCGCGACACTCAAATGAGAAAAACGTTCAAGGAGGCGCTCGGCGGAAAAGAAGCGGTTTCCGACGCCATCGTTAATTTATTGGAAAGGCGATTGGATAATGTTGTTTACCGATTGGGTTTTGCGCCTTCAAGGATTATGGCGAGGCAATTTGTCAGCCACGGCCATATTTTGGTTAACGGCCGTAAAGTTACCATACCTTCTTATAGGGTAAAAATCGGGGATGTTATTGTTATAAAATCCGCGTCATTATCCCGCTTGATTTTTAAAGATTTAGCGGCTAATATCAAAAAATACGAAGCGCCTGGTTGGTTAACCATAGACAAGGAAAAATTGGAAGGCAAAATTAAATCCCTTCCGCGCGACATTGAGATTCCGTTTGATATCGGTTTGGTGGTTGATTACTACTCACGTTGAAAATAATAACCGCTGACGCGCGAGAACACTTTGATACTCAATATAAAAATAAGCGTATCAATGAAAAAATGGGCGTTGGCAATTAAATTATGGAATATAAAAAATTAAGCGAGTCGGTTTTAATTAAAAAGGTCTCTGAAACCCCGACAGAGGGGGTCTTTGAAATAGAAGGCCTTTATACCGGTTACGGTTTAACCGCGGGCAACGCCTTAAGAAGGGCTCTTTTGTCGTCTCTCCCGGGAGCCGCGGTGACTCAAGTGAAAATCCACGGCGTAAAACACGAGTTTTCAACCATTGAAGGAATCGCCGAGGATATTTTGGAAATTTCCTTGAATCTCAAAAAAATCAGATTTAAATTTCATGCCGACGAACCGCAGATTTTGACTTTAGAAGTCAAAGGGGAAAAAGAAGTTAAAGCCAAAGACATCAAAACCAACGCGCAGGTGGAAATTGTTAATCCCGACCTTCTTATTGCGACCCTTACTTCAAAGAAAGCTGAACTTAAAATGGAGCTCACTATTGAGAAAGGTTTGGGATATGTTTCAGTTGAAAACAGGAAAGCCGAAAAGCTTCCGGTCGGCGTTATCGCAATTGACGCGATTTTTACTCCGGTCATTAAAGTTAATTTTGTGATTGAAAATATGCGCGTCGGCGAGAAAACCGATTATAATCGCTTAAAATTATTTATTGAAACCGATGGCACGGTTGCCCCTTCAACGGCGCTGCATAAGTCGGCTAATATTTTAAAAGACCACTTTGAAAAAATTTCCCAGATAGAAGTCAAAGTCGAAGAAGTTTCTGTGGTTGAAGAAAAGGCGGAAGAGAAAAAGGCGAAGAAGAAAAAAAATAAATAGTATTGATACAGCGAAGCGATGCGTCATATTAAAAAAGGGAGAAAATTTCATAGGAAAAAAGGACAAAGAACGGCGCTTTTAAAAACACTCGCCAATAATTTGATTCTTGAGGGAAAAATTATGACAACCGAAGCAAAAGCCAAAGAAATAAAGTCGGTTGTTGAAAAATTGACCACATTAGCTAAGAAGCAAAAGCTGGCGGATTTGCGTTTGCTTATGGCGCGATTGCCAAAAAAAGCCGCGCAAAAATTGTTTTATGAAGTCGCTCTAAAATATAAAACCAGAAAAGGGGGTTATTTGAGAATTATTAAAAGCGCTTTGAGGCGGCAAAAAGACGGAAGTCGAATGGCGGTTATTGAATTTGTTTGATGGGGTTGACTAAATTGAGGCAAATAATATACACTTAAAAAGTCGTTTTTAAAATTAAAAAATAATAACAAATAACAAATAACTAATAACTAATAACTAACAATAATTTATTATTAATAACTTCTAACAAATTTTATTATAAGTTATCAGTTGTAAGTTATAAGTTAAAAAATTATGGCAGAAAAAGAAAAATTCGAACGTACCAAACCTCATTTAAACGTTGGTACTATAGGTCACGTTGACCACGGCAAAACCACTTTGACCGCGGCTATAACCCACGTGCTTTTTATGAAAGGGTTGACCAAGAAAGAAGAAAAAGTTGACCAAATTGACAATGCTCCGGAAGAAAAAGCCCGCGGCATTACTATCGCGATTCACCACTCGGAATACGAGTCGGAAAAAAGGCATTACGCGCACGTTGATTGTCCGGGACACGCTGACTACATTAAAAACATGATTACCGGCGCCGCCCAAATGGATGGAGCTATTTTGGTTGTCGCCGCTACCGACGGCCCTATGCCTCAGACCCGCGAGCACATTCTTTTAGCAAGACAGGTTGGAGTGCCTAATATCGTTGTTTTCTTAAACAAAGTTGATATGGTTGACGACCCGGAACTAGTTGATTTAGTTGAAGCCGAAGTCAGGGAATTATTGAAAAAGTATCAATTCCCCGGCGACACAACTCCAATTATAAGAGGTTCTGCTTTGAAGGCGTTGGAATCTAAATCAGCCGACGATGAAGCCGCTAAGCCGATTTTGGAACTCATCAAGGCCTTGGACGATTTTATTCCCGAGCCGGTTCGCGAAACCGATAAGCCGTTTTTAATGCCCATAGAAGATATCTTTTCAATTGAAGGCCGCGGCACCGTTGTTACAGGAAGAGCTGAAAGAGGAATTGTTAAAGTCAACGAAGAAATTGAAATTATCGGTTTGAAACCGACTCAAAAAACCGTCGTTACCGGCATTGAAATGTTCAATAAGTTATTGGATGAAGCAAAAGCCGGCGATAATGTTGGAATTTTATTGAGAGGTCTTAAAAAAGAGGACGTTGAAAGAGGGCAGGTTATCGCAAAGCCCGGTTCAGTTACTCCGCATACTGATTTTGAAGCCGAGGTTTATGTTTTAAGCAAGGAAGAAGGCGGCCGGCACACGCCTTTCTTTAAGGGATATAAACCGCAGTTTTACATGAGGACTACCGACGTTACCGGAGAAGTTGAACTTCCGGCCGGAATGGAAATGGTTATGCCCGGCGACACCGTTAAAGTAGTCATCAAGTTAATCGCTCCAGTCGCCTTGGAAGAAAAACAAAGGTTTGCCATTCGCGAAGGAGGCAAAACCGTCGGCGCCGGCGCGGTTACTAAAGTAATCAAATAAAATTCGTTTAGCGAGTTAGTTCTTACACATGGTTACTAAAAAGAAGGAAGAAATACAACCTAAATTGCGGTTGCGCGTAAAGTCGTACGACCATCGGCTGATTGACAATTCAATCAAACAGATTATTGAAACGGCTGTTAGAAATGGCGCCGAAGTGATAGGGCCGATTCCTTTACCTACTCAATTTAAGCGTTATACAGTTAACCGCTCCACTTTCGTCCATAAGGACCATAGGGAGCAGTTTGAACTCCGGGTTCATAACCGTTTAGTGGATATTGTGAATCCGAATCAAAAAATTATTGAGGCCCTGAGCGACCTCAACCTTCCTTCGGGAGTTGATATTGAAATAAAAATGAAATAATAGACCCGGTAGTAGAAACTGCTGTTTCACTACAGGGCAGGCACGGATTAATACGGATAAAACAAAAACCGCCTCGATGAAAATCGGGCGGTTTTTGTTTAAAACGAATTTTATTTGACAAGATAAATTAAATTTGCTTAAATATTTCCAGTATCTTTATAAATCGAAACAAACCGCAAGGAGGAATGTTATGAAATATGTGGGAGTGTTAAGCTTGGAGAACACCGGAATTTTTATAAGGGATTTCAGCCGAATGAGACGCTTATTGAAAATGACAAAAATTTCCATTTTGCCTCGTCTCCAAGAAAATTACACAAAATGTGACTTGATATTTGAAGCGGACATTACCATACCAGGGAGCGTGATAGCACTTGAGGAATTTTTCGCAGGCCGCACAGGCTCGGTATGGTTGGCCTCGGAATTCAAAAAAGTCGGAACGAAAGTAGAGTTATCAAGTTTTGATATATCAGATCAGTAAAAGCTGATAGTGAGGTTAATTCGCCGGAAATTAAAAATCCGGCGTTTTTTTTATTGTTCTAATTAAGGGTTAATTTTTGAAATAAGCCGGTTTTAAAGATATACTTAATCAATGGCACTGGAAATTTCAGCGGGAATAATTATATACAGAAAAACGATTGACGGTCCGAGGTTTTTGATTTTATATCATGGCCGGGGTTATTGGAATTTCCCCAAGGGAAAAATTGAAAGTGAAGAAAGGACTTTCCAAACAGCTCTTCGGGAAATTAGGGAAGAAACCGGCATTAGCCGCAATGAATTGAAATTTGAAGAGCCCTTCAAGGCTTTTGAGAAGTTTGTTTTTTGGCGGAAAGAAGAAAAAATTTACAAAACTATTACTTTTTATTTGGCGGAAACAAAAAGAAAAGCCATAAAAATATCAGAGGTTAAAGAGGGCCAGCCTCATGAGGGTTTTGCGTGGTTTACTTATAAAGAAGCGATAAAAGTTTTAAGTAAGCATAAAGACAGTATGAGAGTTTTAAAACAAGCCTATGATTTTTTGCAAAAGAAAAATTCCGCGGTTCATAGGAATGGGAATGCGCAAAATATCAGGGTAAGAACTGCTGCCGTTCATATGCATCAAAAATCTAGAAATTATGGCGAACAAAATAACGCTCAAAGAAAAAACTCTTAAGGTTAAAATTTATTATTGACTAAAAGAAGAATTATTGTTAATTTTATTGCAGTAAATTTTTAAAAATTAAATATGGCCTGTGGGAGTCGGGGGAGATTTTATGAACAAGGAAATAGTTTTGCCAAAATTTGCTTTAATGCTAATTGACGAGATTGCCAGGAATAAAAATAGCCATATTCAATATGGCGATAATGAAATTTCTGTTATTGCGCCGGATCCCGGGGAAGAAGGGGAAGAAGAAGCGTTTTTGCTGATTGGTGAACTTCACGGGCAACTGGAAAAAGAGGCCGTGAAACATGAAATTTTTACGCGAAATTTTGATGGCGGTGAAAAAATTGACGCGATAAGAATTTCTTTCAAATCTAAATTTGGAGGATAATATGAAATCCAATGAGAGCGTGGCGGAGGCGTTGCTAAAGGAACAAAAAGGTTTTTTGTGCAAGACTTGCGGGGGGAAAATTACAAAAATATCGTGTATTACCCACGATGAGGGGTATGAAATCGGGCATAAGGACAATTGTCCGAATAAGCAAGTTATCAAAGAAGGCTGCGTGATTGAGTAAAATTGGAGTTTATGCAAAACTCCTCTGACATCTTGTCGGAGGAGTTTTTTTAAAATGCCATTATTTTGTTTTGGCAACTATCTTTTCAAAGATTTTTGGATCTTTTTTGGCTAACTCAGCCAGGATTTTTCTGTCAATTAAGATTCCGGTTTTTTTAAGTCCGGCAATTAGTTTGCTGTAAGTGGTTCCATTGGCTCTGGCTGCGGCGTTTATCTGGGTTTGCCACAACGCGCGGTAATCCCTTTTCTTTTGTTTTCTTCCTTCAAACGCGTGACTCCATGCGTGAAGCAGCGCTTCTTTTGCCGCCCGCTCTTTTGATTTGCGGCCCCACTTGAAACCCTTGGTGTATTTTAGAATTTTCTCCCTTTTTTTATGGGCGATTGTGCCTCGTTTTACTCTAGTCATAATAATTATTTAATGATTTTTTTAATATTTTTATTTCCTTCCAATGACCTATAACCGCTTTTTCTTTTTAAAGCCGAAGCGCTTTTTTTGGCTCGAAAATGGCCGATGCCCATCGCTCGCCTCAAAATTTTCCCCGTTTTCGTTATTTTAATTCTTTTTGAAATCATTTTTTTCATATTATTTTTTCGCTATTTGAACCATTAGTCCTCTTCCGGCAAATTTTACTTCTGATAATTGTTTATATTCAACAGGGATCATTTTCAAAAATTCTTCCAATTTGAATCTTGCCCAGTCCTTGTTCGCTTTTTCCCTGCCAAAGAGTTTTAAAACGATTTCAACTTTATGTCCTTCTTTGAAAAATTCATCTATCTTTTTAATCCTTACTTCCAAATCGTTTTTTGCCGATTTGACCGTAATTTGAACTTGTTTTAATTCGCTTGTTTTCTGCGCCGCCTTTTGTTTTTTCAATTCTTTTTCTTTCTGATACCTAAATTTGTCAAAACTCATTATCTTGGCCACCGGCGGCTTGACCGCGGACGTTATTTCAATCAGATCCAATTCTTTTTCCTTGGCCAATTTTAATGCCGCTTCTCGCGGCATGGTGCCAAGGTTTTCGCCTAAATCGTCAATAACTCTTAATTCCAGCTCGGTTATCTGTTCGTTTATTTTATAATTTATTTTTGGCGGTTGTGGCCTAAATGGTCTGTACAAACTTCAATCAAGAATTATGAATAATGAATTATGAATATTGGTTATTGTGTTTGCCCCATGATTCATAATTCTCAATTCATTATTCCATTTTATGGTGGAGATGAGGGTATTGAAACCCTGTCCAAAAGGATTTCCTACAAATTTCTACAAGCGTAGCTATATTAGAATTTAGAATTTAGGATATAGAATATAGCACTTAACCCTAAAATCTTTGCCAAAATTTTGTCTTTGCTAAACTTTGGCAATTTAGCAAACAAGCTTAATGTATAACACCCCGTATGGCCAACTTAAGCGATCAACCTGGGATGCCGCTTTAAGCAAAAGCTAAAGCAGGAGCAACATTTCTGTTGGCAGTTATGTTTTTGATTCCTTGATTAACGAGGTGAGAAATCATCCTCGGCTTGCGTTTGTTGGTAAAGTTCTTTTGTCGAGGCCTTACATCCCCGTTATTTTGTTCTGCGGATTTCCTTTTCTATCTCTCGTTTTCTGATGGCTTCTCTTTTATCCGCCTTCTTTCTGCTTTTGCCTAATCCTATTTCAATCTTGATTTTCTGTCCTTTAATATACACCTTTAAAGGCAATAAAGTCAATCCTTTTTCCTTAGTTTTTCCTGTTAAACCGGCTATTTCCGATTTGTGTAAAAGGAGCCGGCGAGTACGCTTTGGGTCGTAATTTGCGGGCGCGTTTTTCGGTTGATATGGCGGAATATCGGCGTTTAACAGCCAAGCTTGATTGTTTTGAATGATAACATGAGAACCGCTTAAATTTATCCGCCCGGTTTTTATTGATTTTACTTCCTGTCCGGACAGCTCAATGCCCACCTCGTATTTTTCAAGGATTTCGTAGTCAAAATAAGCGCGTTTGTTTTCTGCTAAACTCATAGATTTATTATAGTGTTATTTTTATATAAAAGAAAAAATGGCTAACTACGTTTGGAAATTGTGTTTGTCTATCAATTACGGTTATTCCAGCGATCGCTGGAATAACCGTAATTGATTTTGTATAATTTATATATGATAAAAAATATAAAAAGAATACAAATTGGGCCGGTTTCTAGAAAAATTTTGATTTTATTGGGGGCCGGGCTGGCTTTGGGATTAACCAGCAGACCGGACGCGTATTTTAAAATTTTAAAAGGAGCGGCAAAAGAATGGAATTTAATAAATGAGCGTAGTCTTCATGAGGCCATTAAAAAATTATATCAATCAAAAATGATTGATTATAAAGAAAATAAAAATGGCGCAGTCACTATGGTATTAAGCGAAGAAGGGAAGAGGCGGATTCTTACTTATAATCTTGATAATATAGAAATCAAAAAACCTGTGAGATGGGATGAATTGTGGCGAGTTATTATTTTTGATATTCCCGAAAATTTAAAGAAAGGAAGAAACGCTCTGGCGGCAAAATTAAAACAACTTGGTTTTTATCCGATGCAGAAAAGTGTTTTTATTCATCCCTATGAATGTAAAGATGAAATTGATTTTATTGTGGAAAATTTTAATTTGCGTCCTTATGTAAGATATATTGTCGCAAAGAAAACTGATATTGATTTGGATTTGGAGCATAAATTCGGAATTAGTAATTAGTAATTAGTAATTAGATGTAATATAGATTAAATTTTTAAAAATGTGTTGACATATCGTGTTAATGTAATGCGTTAAATTATTGTGATAAATTTGAATTGCGGTTATTCCAACGATCGTTGGAATAACCGCAATTCAAAACAGAGGTTAGAATAGTTTAGAACAGAGGAATGAATAAGTCGCGCTGGATTGCGCGTTGCTTTAATTACGCCGATTTTTCAATTACAATAAAATTATAATGAATCCCACACATAATAATTGTGTAGGGGGTTAAAATGTTAAAACTTAATACGCAATACCCTTGCTATTTAAGTTATATGTGAGATGAACATCAAAGAATTGGCTGAGGCGTTAAAACTTTTAAGCAAACTTGACGAATTTAAAAATATAAAACGTCATACTCTCGTAAAAGGAAGAAAATTGCGCGAAAATGACGCGGAACATACCTGGCATTTGGCAATGTGGGCTTTGATTATTTTGCCTCTTTTGAAAAGAAAATATAATTCTGAAAAAATATTGAAGATGATTTTAATCCACGATTTGCCCGAGATTTATTCCGGCGACGTTTTAACTTTCAAAAAAGACCATAACCATAAAAAAGAAGAAATTAAGGGCGCTGGAAAAATTTTTGGGATGTTTCCTAAAAAAATCAGCAAAGATTATTTGAATTTATGGCTTGAAATGGAAAAAGGGAAGACAAAAGAAGCAAAATTAGTAAAAGCCATGGATAAATTACAGCCGATTCTTCAGAACATCAATACTAAAGGAAAGTTGTGGAAAAAATTAAAAATAGATTTTAATAAAATAGACAATCATAAAAGGAGTCATATGGAATTTGATAAAGAAATTTTTTTGATTTACAAAAATTTAATGGGGAAAGCCAAAAAATATTTAAAATAATGATTAAAAGCGAAATTCAAAAAATCGTTTCAAAAGCCCTTCGACAAGTTCAGGATAAGCCGTTTGAGGCGGAGATTTTTGTTCCGGAAAATGAAAATTTCGGGCATTATTCCACTAATGTTGCTTTGAGATTGGCTAAGGAAAGAAAAGCCAATCCGATGCAAATGGCCCAAAAAATAACTGATAACTTACGACTTACAACTGACAACATTTTTGAAAAAATTGAAGTAGCCGCGCCGGGATTTATAAATTTTTGGATTAAGCCGGAAGTTTTACAAAAAGAATTAAAAGAAATTTTAAACAAAAAAGAAAAATACGGCCGACTAACCTTGATGTCGGGAGTCCGACAAACTCAGGGCAAGAAGATTCAGATTGAATTTATTTCTGCCAATCCCACCGGGCCTTTGACTATCGGCAATGGCAGGGGAGGTTTTTTCGGCGACGCCTTGGCCAATGTTTTAAAATTCAACGGCTATAATGTCGTGAAAGAATACTATATTAATGACGCTAAAAACAGCACTCAGATAAAAGAACTTGGAAAAACAGGTACAGGCAAGGGGACGACATATCTTACAAAAAATCTCAAATCTCAAATCTCAAATCTCAAAAATAAAATTAAAAAGCTGAAATCCAAGAATATTCTCAATCTTGAAGGCGAAGTCGGCCATCTGCTTGCCAAAGAAATACATAAAGATAACCAGAAATTTATTGAGAAAATTTTGAAAATAAAATTTGACAAATGGTTTTTTGAGCAAAGTTTATATGACAAAAGCTCGGTTGAAAAAACCCTGAACGAATTTAAGAAAAAAAATCTGGTTTACAAAAAAGACGGCGCTTTGTGGTTTAAGTCGTCGAAATTCGGCGATTTAGAAGACAGGGTTTTAATAAGAAGCGCAGGCGAGCCCACTTATTTTTTACCTGATTTGGCTTACCACTGGGATAAATTCAAAATCAGGAAATTTAATAAAGTTATAGATATTTGGGGCGCGGACCACCATGGTTATATTCCGCGACTCAAAGCCGGTATTAAAGCGTTTGGCATTGAGCCGGGGAAATTAACCGTTATTATCACGCAGTTGGCGCGGCTCGTAAAAGGCGGTAAAGAATTTAAAATTTCTAAACGAAAAGGCACGTATGTAACAATGGAGGATTTAATAAAAGAAATCGGTTTGGATGCCGCGCGGTTTTTCTTTTTGATGAGCGCGCCGGACACTCATATGAATTTTGACCTTGATTTGGCAAAAGAAAAATCAATGAAAAATCCGGTCTACTATGTCCAGTACGCGGCAGTAAGAGCGCAAAGTATTTTACGCAAGTCAAAAATTAATCCGCCAGTTGGCGGACAAATGTTAAAAGTTGATTTTAATTTATTAAATACCAAAGAGGATTTGGATTTAATCAGAATTTTGGCGCGGTTTCCGGAAATTGTCCAAGAGACGGCTCTGAAGTATAATCCGCAGGCCTTAGCGAGATATTCAATTGAATTGGCAAAACAATTCCATAATTTTTATGAAAAAGAACGGGTAATCGGTCCCTCCTTCGCGGATGCTACGGCGGGCAGGGAAGAAAAAGAATTGGCCGCGGCGCGTCTGGTTTTGGTTCAGGCGGCTATCATTATTTTCAAAAACATTTTCTCGCTTCTGGGAATTTCAATGCCTAAGAAGATGTAATTTTTATATTATGCCCAAAAAATTTCTGACAATTTTTATTGTCCTATCTGTTTTAATAGCAGCTTTTTTTCTTTTAAATTATCAAAAAAAGGTCTCAATATTTTCCAACGAGAAAATAAAAACAATTAGTGATGAACCGGTGACTTTTTTGGTTTTGGGTAAAACAGGCAAAGTCATCGGGTGGAATCGCGCTCCGGAATTGGCGGATGCGATTTTGGTTGTTGATTATCGTCCCAAATTGGAAGTTTTAAATTTGGTTTCGTTGCCCAGGGATTTGTGGCTTGATTTCGGCAACAAATCAATGAAATTAAACGAGATTACCAGACAAAATAAAATTCCCGACTTGTTAAATCGATTGCCTGACATGATTGGACTCCAGACCGATAAATACATTGTTGTGGATATAGATATTCTTAAAGGCGTTGTTGACGCATTGGGCGGTATAGATTTGAATTTGGAAGAGAAAGCCGTTGATTGGGTCAGCGGTTATACCATTGAAGCGGGTCAGCGCCATTTGGACGGCAATCAGGTAATTTGGTTGGTCAGAAACAGGTTTGCTCCGGAAGGCGATTTTTTCAGGGAAAAAAACCAGCACGAAGTTATCCAAGCCATGATTGATAAATATAAAAAAATAAATGCGTTTGAAAAGGCGACATTTGTATTTAAGATGGCTCCGGAATTCACCAAACTTCAAACAAATATGGATTTTCAGAAGTTTTTGCCGTTTCTTGAAAAGATTGGTAATATTAGATTTAACGACGTGGTTTTGGATTTTGAAACAGGTTTGTTGCAATCAAGCAGCACTCTGATTGGAAATGGAACTTCTACCGCTTATATTCTTGTCCCAAAACTCGGTCGGGAAAATTATTCAGAGATAAAGAATTTTATCGAAAGCAAATTGGAAAAATAATCCCTCACCCTTTGAAAATTGGCTAAGAGCATTAATAGAATTTAAAATATGAACCTAATTTCTGAATTAATAAAAATTTATAAAACGCTTTGTTGGTCGCGAAGCGAAGGTATTTTTAAAGGGTGAGGGATGAAAAAATTTACAAACGGATTCAAAGCGGCTTTCCACGGCATCGGAGAAACTCTTAAACAGGAAAGGAATTTTAAATTTATGATTGCCATCGCGGCCGGCGTTATATTTTTAATGTTTTATTTGCCGACTACAAAAGACGAAAAAGTCGCGTTGCTCATAGCGACATTTTCTGTTTTGACTCTTGAATTGATGAATTCAACAGTTGAAAGAATTATGAATTTTATTCATCCCGAACCGGATGAAAGGATAAAAGCAATTAAAGATTTGACGGCGGGTATTGTTTTAGTTGCGTCTATTGGCGCTGCGGCAATAGGTTTTATTATTTTCTGGCCGTACCTGAAATAACTTTTTAGACATAAAAAAGCCCCGACTTAAGCCAGGGCTGATTTTTTTTGAAGCAAATCAACAAAAGTTTTATCATCATTAATGTACAAACCTTCAGAGGGGAAAATTTTAAATCCTTCTTCTTCGGCGATTTTCAGAAAATTTCTGTCGTCGTCAATCACAATTGTCCAATGATTTATAAATTTTAAGTTGTTAAGGACCTCTTTTTGCGGCTTGACGTACGGCGATTTGTAGACGATGGCGCAATTTGGGTTTTTTATATATTTCTCCATCAGCGCAAATCTGTTGAAAATGGACGGCAAAATGCCTCTTATTTGAAGGTAATCGTAGCGAAGCGTTTTGAAGAACTTTAAAACGTTTTTAATTCCGAATCTGCTTCGGTCAGTGATTATCCAAATCAGGGTATTCCCGTCGTCTTTCGCGGAATTCAAATATAAAACCAATTTTTCGTTGATTTCATATTTTAAACCGAATTTAATCAGAAAAAACTCTAGAATTTCAAAGCATCTTAGAGCGCATCTTTTGATTAAATGGTTTGCCTTTACTTTTTTAGCCGTGTTGGGAAATACATTCAGCAGCTTGTTTTTTATGATTATGCCGTCAATATCAATCGCAAAAACGCGCATTGGAATCCCTCCCTTTTATTTTTAAAGTGCTAATTTATTTTACAGAAAATTGATGTTTAGTCAACCCCGTTAGAAATACATAAAAACATTGATTATTATATTAAAGTATAAAAAATAAATAAATATTCCCCGGTTTGGAAAATAGCCGCAGTAAAAAATTTATTAAATTTTTTACTGCCCTGGATTTCTAACGGGGTCAATTTCCGTCGCGATTTTTTCAAAGGTCTCTGACATTTTTTCCCAATCCGAAGAGGTTATTTTTTTAAGCGCGATTTTACCGGCCTTTATTTTTTTACCGAAAAAATTTTTCTTCAAAGTTCCTATTCGCAGGCGCCAAAAATCTTTTGTGCCGAGAGATTTAATGATTGATTCCACTCCCTTATGACCCGCGGAACCGCTACCGAAAGAAATTTTGTAATCGCCCAATTCTATGTCGGCGTCGTCGTGCGCTATCAAGATTTCGTCGGGCTTGATTCCAGATTTTTTCATCGCTTTCAGCGTTTCTTTTCCGATTTCATTCATAAAAGTTTCGGTTTCGCCGGCGCGAAGCGTTTTTGCCGCGGTTTTTCCCTTTAAAAATTTAACGAATAAGTCGCCCGCATTATGATAGGTCTCTTTATATTCTTCACCCGGGTTTCCCAAGCCGAAAATTAGCTTGAATTTCTGCGCATTTGACATCTATGTATTTTAATATAAAATTGAGGATAATTGAAGTTAACCAACGACCAACAACTAACAACTAACGACAATAAAGAGTCGTAAGTTGTAAGTTGTAAGTCGTAAGTCAAATTGAAAGCGTTTTTTTACACTTTAAGGGAAATTTTAGAAATCGTTTTAATAGCGGTCGTGGTGGTTGTCGGCGTCCGTTATTTTTTGGTTCAACCGTTTTTGGTTGACGGCTCAAGTATGGAACCGAATTTTCATTCCGGCGATTATCTTTTAGTCAATGAATTATCTTATCGTTTTAAAGAGCCGCAAAGAGGGGATGTGGTAGTTTTCCATTATCCCGGAAATAAAAGCACTTATTTTATAAAAAGAGTTATCGGTCTTCCGGATGAGCGCGTTGAAATAAAAGGAGGGGAAATTTTCGTTTTCAATAAAGAGTATCCGAATGGCTTAAAACTTAATGAATTTTATCTGCCTTCAAGCATCAAAACAGGGGGGGAAAAAACCATAACTCTGGGAATGGACGAGTATTTTGTATTAGGCGATAATCGCGGAGCGAGTTTTGATTCCAGGCAATGGGGTTCGCTCGACAAAAAAGAAATTGTCGGCTCTGCGTGGGTGCGGCTTTGGCCTCTTAATCAAATAACCGCTTTCGCCAGACAGATTGTTTATTAATTCAGCAAACCAATGCCTAAAGCGTTGAAAAAAACAAAGGAATCTTCCAAAAAGAAATCTGTTTTCCATTCGCCCAAAGGAATGCGCGATATTCTTCCTATTGACCAGCCGTTTTGGGAAAAGATGAGGCAACTCACTAAAGACATCGCCGAGTCGTTTAATTTTTTGCGCATTGATACGCCAGTGATGGAAATGGCGGAAATTTTTGAACGCGGCATCGGAGAAGAAACGGAAATTATCGGAAAACAGATGTTTTTTGTAAAAACGAAAGGCGAGCGGATGGTTCTTCGCCCGGAAGAAACCGCTCCCGTGATGCGAGCTTATTTTGAACACGGATTGTCGCGATTGGGTCATCCCGCGAAACTTTATTATTTTGCTCCGATGTTCCGTTACGAACAGCCGCAAGCGGGCCGGTTCCGGCAATTTTATCAGGCCGGCTTTGAGATTATCGGCGGCGAGAGCGACCCTATTTATGACGCGGAAACGATACTGGTCGCATACAGGTTTCTTCAGGATGCTAAAATAAGGAACGCGACAATTCATATTAATAGCATTGGTTGCCATAAATGCCGACCGGCTTACGTAAGGAAACTTGAAAGTTATTTTAGAAAAAATCAAAAGAAAATTTGCAAGAATTGCCAGGGGAGATTGGATACCAATCCTTTGCGGCTTTTGGATTGCAAGGACGAGGATTGTCAGGCGATAAGAAGCGGCGCGCCGGTGATTTTGGATTATTTATGCGAAAACTGCAAGGCGCATTTCAAAAAAGTTTTGGAATATCTGGACGAACTTAAACTTCCTTATCTTATGGATTCTTATCTTGTTCGCGGCCTCGATTATTATAATAGGACGGTTTTTGAAATTTATGCCGAAGGGTTTAATTTCGCTTTGGCCGGCGGCGGACGCTATGATTATTTGGCTGAAATGCTTAAAATCGGCAAAGCAGCGGCAATGGGCGCGAGCATCGGCATTGAAAGAGTAATTGAGGTTTTGAAGGCAAGCGGCAAGACGATGCCCATGAAAAATCCGCCAAAAGTTTTTTTAATACACATCGGCGACGCGGCTAAAAAGAAGTCCTTAGTTATGATTGAAGAGTTTAGAAACAACAATATCAGGGTAAGCGAGTCGTTCGGCCGGGAGTCGCTCAAATCGCAGCTTAGGATAGCGGATAAGGAAAAGGTGGATTTGGCGTTAATTTTGGGGCAAAAAGAGGTTTTTGAAGAAAGCATTATCATCAGGGACATGAAAAACAGCACCCAGGAGACCGTGTCTTTGAAAAAAGTGATGGAGGAAGTTAAAAAGCGACTGAAATAATCCAAATCTACAAATTTTACCCGAATCTACAAATCTTACGAATTTTATTTGGGGCATTCGGATACATTTGTAAATTAGGATTATATTTTAATGGATTGTATTTTTTGTAAAATCGCAAATAAGGAATTTAACGCGGAAGTTGTTTATGAAGACGAAAACGCCACCGCGGTTTTGGACATCAATCCCAGAAGTCCGGGGCATACCATGGTTCTGCCAAAAGTTCACGCCGAAACCATTCTAGATTTTCCGGCTGAAAAAATAGACGGCTTATTTAAGGCGGTTAAAAATATCACAGACATTTTGAACAAAGCGCTCAAACCCGACGGCTTTACAATCGGAATCAACCATGGTAAAGTTAGCGGACAAACGATTGACCATCTGCACATTCACATTATGCCCAGATGGCATAATGACGGCGGCAGTTCAATTCACTCCGTTGTTAATAATCCGCCAAAAGAATCGTTAAAAGAAATAGCGGAGCGAATACGCTCAACTAATAACAAATAACTCATAACATATAACTTTTTTTAATAATTACCAGCGTATAATTTTTTAACTATATCAGCGTTATAAGTTATAAGTTGTTAGTTATAAATTAAATCAATGGCTTTAGAAATAAAAAGAAAAGAAGGAGAATCTAATAGCGCTTTTTTATTCCGCTTTACCAAGAAAATGCAGCAAAGCGGAATTTTGAAAGAATCAAAAAGAAGAAGAACTCTTAAGCGCGGCATAAATAAAAATAAAAGAAGAACAGCGGCCATTTATCGCGACACAAAAAAGAAAGAAGTGCTTAAAGCGAAAAAAATGGGCCTAATATAAGAGTATCGATACAGCGAAGCGATGTTGAAGCAAAAAATCTCCGATGACTTAAAAGCGGCCATGAAAAGCGGTAATGCGTTTGAACTTGGAGTTTTGCGCATGCTTATTGCGGCGATAAACAACAAAGAAATTGAAAAACGGGGCAAAGGCGGCGATTCGGTTTTGATTGACGATGAAGTTATGGATGTTGTCGTTAAGGAAGCCAAAAAAAGAAAGGAATCAATTGATGTTTATAAACAAGGCAATCGCGAGGATTTGGCGCAAAAAGAGCTGAAAGAATTGGAAATTATTCAAACATATCTTCCAAAACAATTGTCCGAACAGGAGCTTGAAAAAATAATTGACGAGGCGATAAAAACAACCAACGCTTCAACCGTAAAGGACTTGGGCAAAGTGATGGGCCTGGTTTCCAAGGAAACCAAAGGCAGGGCTGATTCAAAAGCAATAAGCGAGATTATAAAAAAGAAACTGGGAATATAAAAAATACAGCCCGACAAGGCTGTATTTTGAATTTAGCCGAAAACCTGTTTCAAATAGGGCTAAAATTGTGCCTTTTAGGTTTAAATTAAGGCTTCCGGATACAAAGTGTTTTGGTAATAATATTAAAGTTTAAAATTACATTTTAGGGTAAATTGGTTTATCCCCACATTAGCTAGTATTTATTTGCTATAATTAATTAAAGCTTAATTTACTCATGACCGAGAATATTCAAAATAAAATAACACGTTATTTGGTGTATAAATATACCTTTGACGGCGATTTAGTGACTAATCTTAAAATACAAAAAGTATTATATTTTATTTATGCCTGGTTTCTTTTAAATAAGAATAAGAGATGTTTTACTGAAAAATTTCAAGCTTGGCCAATTGGCCCAGTATTACCCTCGATATATCAGACCTTGAAAAAATATGGTAGTTCTCCTATATCTCCAGATTTTTCTAAAATTACAAAAGGAGAAGATGTTGAAAAATTAAAAAAAGAACTTGGAAATAGTTTATTAGAGACAATTGATGAAGTTTATAAAGTTTATGGAATAAAAAGTGCCTTTGAATTAGTTGGATTGACACACAATGAGTTGTCATGGAGTCGTGCAAGAAAAGGGCTAGATGCAACAGCTAAGACTGATAAAGAACTATCTGATGATGATATATATGAACAGCACAAAAAAAGGAAAAAATAAAAATTCAATTTCAGAACCAGAACCTGTTGATGAAAAATTAAAATTTAGTTTTGAGTATTATGACTCTAGTTGTAAATATTGCTTGAGCGATTGGCAGAAAGCTGAAATTTCTGGAGCTTTAAATAGGTTAAAGGAAGTTAATCAAAAAACTTATAACGATCTTTTTCGGGAAAAAGAGGTGTATCATTTTCATCCGGTGGATTGGTCTACAACAAAAGAAAAAAATGGTTTTCCGGATAAAAAGGTCAATAATCTTGAGCCATTCCAATTTGCTTTACTTGGAATAAATAACCAAAAAGCCAGAATTTTTGGAGCACGTCAGGATAATATTTTTTATATAGTTTGGTTTGATTTAAATCATGAAGTTGACCCTATGACAAAAAAATGAAAAATAATATTAAAGAACAAAAAATTTTTAGCTATTTGGATAGCATTATAAATCCTGAAAGTTCTATTTTAAGTAAAAATAGAAAAAGCGTTGATTATTGCGAAAAAAGGCAATATCAGAATATTTATAAAAGAAGAGATAAAAACGATAAGGGCAAAAAAATTATAAATAAGTAAAACAAAAAATATCTCGCTTAAGTATTTTTGCTATTTTTAATTTCACGCTTAAGAACTATCGCCGTTAATTTTAGAAGTGTTATTCCCATATCATTTATCTCTTTATTAGTTAATTTATCAGCATAAGAGCCCAGATCTTTTTTAAGTATTTTCTTCAGTTCTTTGAAGGATTTTTTTGAAAGTTTAATTATGGTAATTATTTTAGGTTTTTCGGCTAATTAATAGCCAATTTTTGGTGGAAATGGTGGATTTTGGTAGTTATAGTTATTTCAAAAAAAGAACACTATTGAAGTGTTCTTTTAAAAACTTTATTTTATTTTTCCCATTTTTTAAAAAATTATAAGCCATATTTACGAAGGCATATTTTATATGTTTCATCTTTATCTATCTCAATGCTTCCAAATCCGCCGCTATAGGCTTTTTTAGCACAATATTTTTTATATATAGATGGTTGAATTGCAAAAAAATAAAGTGTCAAGGAAATAAATATAATTATAATTAATTTAAACCAATTTTCTTTAAGCCAAATTTTCATATTTTCTAACTTAAAACCACTTATTTAACACTTTCTTGATTATATTTTTCCAAACAAAAACCACTAAAAATGTTAATAATAAACCAATAAGATAGTGGTTAAATTGATCTCTAATATAATAAAACTCATCTAAAAAAGCCATTATACCTAAGAACAAAATGAGTGTAATAGTTACTCTAAACCAATTTTCTTTTAGCCAGTTTTTCATATTTAAAATATCGTTTTTAATTCTTACCCAGCTTAATAAACCACCAAGTGATAGAAGAAGCCCAAACACCCCAAACAAATCCAATCCATAAGAGATCACCGCTGGAAAGATAAAAAAGAAAAACAGCGGGAATAATAAAGGCAATTAAAAAGTAAAAAGATAGTATTTTCCAATAGTCTCGGTTTTCCTTTAGCCAGTTCTTAATTTTTCCTTTCATAGGTTTATTTTACCCAACTTAATTACATACCGTTTTTCCCCTCTTCTTTTAAATTATTTTTAATTTTATAAAGATGCCCTAACTATCAAGGAGATAATCCATAAAATTATTACTATTCTTCCAATTAGTCGTATCCATGGTTTTGCAAGGGGGTTGTTGTGATTATATCTAAAATATCCAAGCATCCACAAAATACCTCCGCCAATTAACATTACAAACTCGTCGGAAATTATTCCGATTATTATCAAAAACAGAGGAATAATGCTCCACAGTGTAAAAGACCAATTTTCTTTGAGCCAGTTTTTCATATAATTATTATAATATATTCTAACGAAAAAGCGACCGCTTAAAATGGTTGAAAAATGCTTAAAATATGATAATTTTAATCTATGAAATTATCCATCGGCATCGTGGGCTTGCCTAATGTTGGCAAGTCCACTCTTTTTAAAATTCTCACCAAACAGGAAGTTAATATCGCCAATTATCCTTTTGCCACGATTGACCCGAACGTTGGCGTAGTGCCGGTACCGGACGAGCGTTTGGATAAATTGGCTAAATTGAGCGCTTCTAAAAAAATCGTTCCGGCTGTCGTGGAATTTTACGATATTGCTGGCCTTGTCAAAGGCGCGTATAAAGGCGAGGGCTTGGGTAATCAGTTTTTATCTCATATTAAAGAAGTGAATGCGATTGTTGAAGTTATCAGGTGTTTTCCGTCCGATGAAATAATCCACGTTGAACAGGGAATTGACCCGTTAAGGGATTTGGAAATTATCAATACAGAACTTATTTTGAAGGATTTAGATACCGTGGAAAAGCGTTTGGCGAAATTGGAGGGCGAGGCAAAAACCGGCGACAAGCAAAAAATAAAGGATTTGGAAATTGCCAAAAAAGCGCGGGAAATTTTAAACAGCGGGAAATTGCTTAACTCGGCCGGAGCGGATTTTGTAAGCGAACCAATTATAAAAGAAATGACCTTATTGACGGTCAAGCCACAGATTTATTTATTAAACGGCGAGGAGTCCGACGTCAGCGAGGAATTGAAAAATAAAATCAAGTCGCTCGGCGCGGACTATATTATTGTTAATTTAGGTTTTTGTCATCCTGAGCAAAGCGAGGGATCTAATGGAGATTCTTTATCCGCCAGTCGGCGGATTCAGAATGACAAATGTGATATCGGGATTCTGATAAAAAAGGCCTACGAGATTTTGGGGCTTATCAGTTTTTTGACAACCGGTGAAGATGAGACCCGCGCTTGGACGATTAAAAAAAGTGATAAAGCTCCACAAGCCGCCGGCGCCATTCATTCCGACTTTGAGAAAAAATTCATCCGCGCGGAAACGATTAATTGGAATAAACTTTTGGAAGCGGGTTCCTGGGCCGCGGCCAAACAAAAGGGTTGGATTAGGATTGAAGGCAAGGATTATGAAGTTCAGGATGGCGATGTAATAGTAATAAGGCACTCTTAATAGTTTTTAAGTTTATAAGTTTTTAAGTTATAATTAGAAGAATGAAATCTTTAAGAGAATATATCATTGAAGCGGAAAATAAAAAAATCGCTATCGGGCATTTTAATATCTCGGATTTGGCGGGGCTAAAAGCGATTTTTGAGGTAGCTAAAGAATTAAGCGTTCCGGTGATAATCGGTTTATCCGAAGGCGAAGCCGGGTTTGTCGGCTATAAGCAGGCCGCGGCTTTGGTGAAAAGTTTGAGGGAACAATACAATTACCCGATATTTTTGAACTCTGACCATACAAAATCGCTGGAAAAAATAAAGGAAGCGGTAGAAGCGGGTTTTGACGCCGTGCTTTTTGACGCCGGGAAATTACCGATAGAAGAAAATATTAAAAAAACTAAAGAAGCGGTTGAATTGGCAAAAGGAATCAATTCAGATGTTTTGGTTGAAGCGGAATTGGGATATCTTGGCGCCAGCTCCGTGATTTTAAAAGAAATTCCTAAAGACGCGGCGATTAGAAAAGAGGATTTGACTAAACCAGAAGACGCGGTGCGATTTGTGAAAGAAACCGGC
>JBBUDV010000010.1:14416-60417 GCA_038057075.1 Patescibacteria group bacterium | reverse complement strand
CATGAGTTCAAGCGATATCATAAGTATTCTAAAAACTGTAACTAAATCTAAAAATTACGCCTAAAAGGCAAAGGGGGTTCACATGAATATTGTTCTCGGTCTCAAAACACTAGTAATAATAATTGCCTGGTTTACTATGGGGTCTTTCGTTATGGGATTTATTTCAAGAGTGAATAAGGGGAATTTTGCAAAAAACAACGTTTTTCTATGCGTTTCCGCATCCTTGTTGTGGCCTCTGGTACTACTTGGACAGCTTCTCGTTAATGGAAGAACTACCATTTTTTACATCTGGGATGGATTTCAACATCCAAAATAAACATCTCTTTCTATTATTAGGTGCCCGGTGGCTACACAAGTCATCGGGTTATTTTTTTATTTTTAGTTTAAACTTCTTAATCCAGTATACATTCTATGCGATCGCATAGAATGTATACTGGATTACTTTTTTATATATAGCGACAAGATAAACAAATCTCTCAACTGATGCTATTATTAAAAAATAAAAAACTCGTTAGTTATTCTAACGAGTTTTAAAAATTTTCCGAAAACTCTTCAACTCTTTTTATTTTCACTGGTCCCAATAATTCTTTTTGCCACGGCCCGTATTCCGCGCTGGCAATTATTTTTTCTCCGTTTAAAACAGGCGGCAACCATTCCTTATCGGCCAGCATCATATTTTCAAACGGCAAATTATCAATATCAAACTCTGTCGGGTTTAGCATTTCCCTTGTTTCTTTCGGCTCGCCCGACCACTTATAAGCGAGATAGACATATACCCGGCAAACAAATGTTTCCCCATCGCTTTTTGTGTTGTGAAAATCCACTATTGCCGCCGGTATCAAGTCCTCAAAAGCTACAACTACTTCTTCGGATTCCTGATTCAATTCCCGGGCGGCCGCTTTTCTTATCAATTCGCCGTCTTCAATGCCTCCGCCATAGCCGTTCCAGCAGCCTTTGCCGATTTTATCGGCCTTTATCGCAAGTATGACGCGTCTGTTTCTTACTAAGAAACAAAGTGTGGCATTAAGTAAAACTTTTTCTTTTTCCATATATTTCTCCTTTTTTGTTAATGTTCTATGCCACTATAATTATCTATTATTTAAGTTTACTCAATTTTTAAGTAAAATAAAGCTATAAATAAACCTTATGGACAAATCACAAGCCAAAACCCGGATTGAAAAACTTAAAACCGAGATCAACAAATATCGCTACGCGTACCATGTTTTGGACAAATCATTAATTTCCGACGCGGCTTTGGACTCCTTAAAAAAGGAACTTTTTGACTTGGAACAGCAATTTCCGGAATTTATAACCCCGGACTCGCCAACCCAAAGAATCGGCGGAGAGCCCTTAAAACAATTCAAAAAAGTCCGCCACGAAGCTCCCATGCTTTCTTTTAATGACGCTTTTTCGGAACAGGACATGAAAGATTGGATAAAGCGCAATGAAAATTATTTAAAAACTACGGACTACAGGCTACAAACTGCAGACTTTTATTGCGAATTAAAAATCGACGGATTGGCCATTGAACTGGTTTATGAAAACGGGGTTTTTGTTCAGGGTTCCACTCGCGGCGACGGACAAACAGGAGAAGACATCACTCAAAATTTAAAAACTGTTGATGCGATTCCGTTAAAAATTTTGGAACCGGACGAAGTCGCTAAAAATCTAAAGTCCCTCGGCCTAAAACCTAACACCTATAACCTAAAACCTGACCATTTAGTTATCAGAGGCGAAGTATTCTTAACAAAAAAAGAATTTAATCGCATCAACAAAGAAAATGAAAAACGCGGCGAGAAAATTTTTGCCAACCCCCGCAACATGGCGGCGGGTTCCGTCCGTCAACTTAATCCTAAAATTACCTCTTCCAGAAAACTTGATTCTTTCCAATATGCCATTGCCACAAATATCGGACAAACACGCCATTTAGAAGAACATTTGCTTCTTAAAGCATTTGGCTTCAAAACCAATCCCAACAACAAGCCCGCGAATTCCTTAAAAGAGGTTTTTAACTTCAGAAATTATTGGGAAAAACACCGCGAAAAACTTAATTATGAAATTGACGGCGTTGTCATAATAGCCAATAACAATAAAACTTTTAAAGCGCTTGGCGTTGTCGGGAAAGCTCCGCGCGGAATCATCGCTTACAAATTTTCTCCAAGAGAAGCGACAACAATTATTGAAGGCATCAAAATTCAGATTGGAAGAACCGGGACTCTCACTCCGGTCGCGATTTTAAAACCGGTTAATGTCGGCGGAATCACAATCACGCACGCGACTCTCCATAACTTAGACCAAATAAAACGCCTGGGCCTTAAAATAGGCGACACCATTATTGTAAGCCGCGCCGGCGACGTTATTCCGCAAATCACACAAGTTTTAAAAGAATTTAGAACAGGAAAAGAAAAAGAATTCCACATGCCGAAAATCTGCCCTTTTGACGGCTCAAAAGTTATTCAAGATGGCGTTGCGTATCGTTGTTCCAATCCGAATTGCGGCGCCAGAAACCGCGAATCATTAAGACACTTTGTTTCAAAATCAGCTTTTAATATTGAGGGAATGGGCCCGAAAATTATAGACCGATTTTTGGACGAAGGGCTGATTTCCGATGCCGCTGACATATTTGATTTGAAAAAAGGCGACATTGCGACGCTCGAAAGATTCGGCGAAAAATCCGCTGAAAATATTATCAAAGAAATCACATCTCGTAAAAAAGTCTCGCTTCCGCGATTTATTTATGGCTTGGGAATAATCCATGTCGGTGAAGAAACCGCGCGCGCGCTAGCGAAACAAATAATCAACAACCAACAACAAATAACAAAAATAACGGCGGTTTTAAAATATTTTCAAAATTTATCCTTAGAAACCTTGCAAGAAATTCCCGATATCGGCCCGCAAGTAAGTAAAAGTATTTATAACTGGTTTCACGACCAAAAAAATATCGGGTTTTTAAAAAAATTGGAAAATACCGGCATAGAGATAGAAAAACCGGTTATTCTAAGCGGGGCGAAAAATCTTAAATTTAAAAACAAAACTTTTGTTTTAACAGGAACAATGAAATCTATGCCTCGCGACCAAGCCAAAGAAAAAATCCGAGAACTCGGCGGCGAAATTTCCGAATCAGTTTCCAAACAAACCGACTATGTCATAGCCGGCGCCCAACCCGGTTCAAAGTATGAAAAAGCGAAAAAACTCGGAGTAAAAATTTTAAACGAAACAGAATTCCTCAAGCTTTTGGGAAAATAATTAAAAAAGGGCGAATTACATTCGCCCCTTGATGTTTTTTTTAGCTGATTATCCAGCCGTTAAATTTTTTTTGTATTCCTTTTTTAATATAAAATATATAAATATGAACACAATCATGAATAATCCAAAACCTATCGCTGAAAACGTTTTTCCATTCGCCGTATTAATAGCAAGTGCAAAAAAATTTGCCAATGCTGCGCATAAAAACGCTTTTGCAAAATTCTGAGATATTTTTCTTTTGAAAATATCAATAATTATCAAAGCAATGGCTTCTAAAAAAAACATTATGCTGATCAATTCAAAAGCAATATCTATCGCGTCCATAATCGCCTCCTTAAGCGTTTTTACTTTGAGTTTTAACTACTAAAATCGAGCAGAAAATAACAATCGAGATGATTGATATTGACCAAACCATTATCCATTCTTTTTGAAAAAAACAAAAAATGTCAAAAATGGTTGATGTTAAAAACAAAAAGGAAAGTACTAATTTTTCTTGATCTGATTTTTTCTCTGGCTCTTTCTCTTCTTTGGACATCAAAATAATCGCGATAATCAAAAATGTAATTGCTACAACAATTAATACTCCGCTTATTAATTCAATCACTTTATCAGCCATAACCATCCTCCTTTGTAATGCGCTAACGCAATTCTGCCAGTTTAACCCTTGATTGTCAATATAATTTGTGGTGGAATAGATGATATCACAACCATGAATAATACTAATAATTTTTCGTCAAATCCTTCTCTAAACGGCATTTACGCCGCTAGCGAAGAAAACCGGCTGACAGATGCTGACAAAAAAATAATTAAAGAAGCTTACGAATTCAGTCAAAAAGCTCATGCCGGCCAAAAAAGAATATCCGGCGAGCCGTATTTTAATCACCCATACCAAACCGCCCTGCAGCTTGCCAAATGGGGACTGGACGCGCAAATAATCGCGGCTGGACTCTTGCACGATGTCGCTGAAGACACCAAAACAACTCTGGAACAAATAAAACAAAGATTCGGCGAAGAAACCGCCTTTTTAGTCAACGGTGTCACAAAACTGGGAAAATTAAAATATCGAGGTGAACGCGCTGAAGAAGAAAAAACAAAACACCGCGCTGAAAACGTGCGTAAAATGATTTTAGCGACCAGCGAGGACTTGCGCGTTATTTTTATAAAGCTCGCCGACCGTTTGCACAACATGAAAACGCTTGCCGCCTTGTCTCCGCAAAAACAAAAAAGAATTTCACTGGAAACTTCGGAAATTTACGCATCGCTCGCATACCGGCTGGGAATGCAAAATTTGGCGGGCGAGTTGGAAGATTTATCGTTCCCATATCTTTATCCCGAAGAATACAAATGGGTAAAAGAAAATTTAAAAAGCCATTACGATGATTTGGAAAATTATTTAAAAAAAGTAAAGCCCGTGGTTGAAGAAACACTCAATAAAAACAATGTTAACCCCGTTAAAATTGACTCCCGCGCCAAAAGAATTTCCAGTTTGTACAAAAAACTGCTTCGCTTAGACATGAACTTGGACCAGGTTTACGATCTGGTGGCGATGAGAATAATCGTTAACACAATTGAAGAATGCTACGCCGCGTTCGGCGCGATACACCAGCTTTGGCCGCCGCTTCCCGGTAAAATTAAGGACTACATCGCGTTACCTAAACCTAACGGCTACAAAAGTTTGCACACCACGGTCTTTTGTCTGGACAATAAACCAATGGAATTCCAAATCAGAACCGTCCAAATGCATGAGGAGGCGGAAAACGGCATCGCCGCCCACTGGGCGTACACCCAGGCTAAAACAACAAAGGACTACAAAGAAAGCAAACCTATTTTTGCCGAGAAAAAAGAATTGAAATGGGTCCAACAATTAAAAAATTGGCAAAAAGAAATCGCGGATTCAAAAGAATTTTTAAGTTCATTGAAGGTTGATTTTTTCAAAGACAGGGTTTTTGCCATCACCCCGAAAGGAGAGGTTGTTGACTTGCCGGCCGGCTCCACGCCTGTTGATTTCGCGTATCAAATCCATTCATCCATCGGCGATCAATGCGCCGGCGCCAAAATAAACAATAAAATCGTTCCGCTTGATTATCAAATTCAATCCGGCGATATGATAGAAATTTTAGTCCAAAAAAACAAAAAGCCGTCGGAGTCGTGGCTTGGTTTCGTCAAAACCGAAAGCGCTAAAAGAAAAATTAAATCATTAATTCACAAAGAATCCGGTCTGGCGAAAATCAAACACCGAACCGAATTAAAAATCACGGCATCCGACAGAATCGGACTTTTTAAAGACATCGCGGCTGTTATTTCACGATCCCACATCAATATCGCCGAAATGAACGTCCCAAAAACCGCTCATTTCCCGGCCATTAAAATTATCTGCGACACAAGCGACAAAGAAAAAGTTGAAAAATTGATTTTAAAATTGAAAAATGTTGGGGGAGTGAAAGAAATAAATTATAGGTTGGTTTAACCACTTCTTAAAATTTCTCCCAGATTTTTCTCCAATTCTTTTTTATTTAATTTAGCCGCGGGAGGCAGAACAGTGAGCAAAATGTCTTTGCCCGCCAGAAGATGTAATTTTTCCAGCCGAATAAAATCAAAAATAATTCTTTTAATTTTATTTCTTTGCACCGCTTTTGGAGAAACTTTTTTGCTTATCACGACTCCGAAACGGCTGAATTTCAAATCATTCGGATTGGCCCGAATGCCAAAAAATTCCGATTTCAAGAAAAATTTGGATCTTTTTGTTAAAAATTCTTTTATCGGGAGCTTGTATTTTTTGGCAATCATTAATTAACTTTAACATAAAAAAAGAGCGCGGGAAATTTCCCGCGCTGCCTTGGTAAATATTTTTATAACTCTTTAACATCTATGACTTTTCCGTTTATATCATAAGTCACTTTCATTTTCGTCTTACCCGCTTGAATGCCGCTTTCTATCGGAGTCCACAAAAATTCCATGAGCCCCAAGCTGAGAAGGTCGGTTATCCCATATAACAACCCCCTTGTTACTCTGCCGAAACCGCTGGAACCGGTTTTGAAAGCAAAGGTGTCAAAGTCGTTGTTGTTGTCGTCCTTGCCCGATGCGACCGGCTGGCCGAACTGCGTGATAACCTCGGCGCGGTATATGCCGGGTTTCACCGAATCAACTTCAATCCTGTCGGGGGCGTCCACCACCATTTTGAAACCGCCGCATCCGCTTGCCGTAAAAGCAATCGCTACAACTAAAATTATTGTCGCCATCATTCTTTTCATTACTCTCTCTCCTTTTCCTTTTGGATTTTTTTCAGCAACGCCTTGTCTTTTAACTCTTTAATGTCCGATACTTTATTGCTTGTATCGTAAGTCACTTTTATATTAATCCATTCAACCTCCGTTGAAGATTGAATTGAAAATGTTTCCAAAAACGAAAACACATCAAAATCCCGGCCGGATTCATCTTTCCCCGAACCCAACGGACTTCCATAATAAGCGACGATATCGGCGCGATACATACCCGCCTTTGCGTAATTCATTCTTAAATAGCTAATATCGGGCGCTTTTTCTATTTTAACGTCAATAACCTTGCCGCGCGAATCATAAGTCACTTTCGCTATTATTCTTCCCGACTGAACCGAACTTTCTATAAAGGTCCATAAAATCTCCGCAGCCCCCAAGCTGGCGAGGTCGGTTAAGCCGTACCACAAACCCCTTGTCAATTTGGCGAAACCGCTGGAACCGGTTTTGAAAGCGAAAGTTTCAAAGTCGTTGTTGTTGTCGTCCTTGCCCGATGCGACCGGCTGACCGAACTGCGCGATGACCTCGGCGCGGTATATGCCGGGCTTCACCGAATCAACTTCAATCCTGTCGGGAGCGTTTGCCAGCATATGCACGGCGCATCCGCTGCTCATCAAAAACGCCGCCATTGCAAAAATCATTGTAAATGCCATTAAAACCTTTCTCATCTCATGCCTCCTTATTTGATTTTTAAAATCAAACCTTTTAGCTTTTGGTTTGTATAACTGCTTTAATTTAACAAAATATGCCGCTTTTTGTCAACCCTGACAAATAAGAGGTAGTTTCTTACACTACCACCTTTTTCCTGCCTTTTTGCCGCCTTCTTTGGACGGTTGCGCGGCCTCCTGTGGTTCTTTTTCTTTTTAAGAAGCCGTGGGTTCTTTTTCTTTTTCTTTTGCTGGGTTGATAAGTTGTGGACAATTTGACTTACGACTTACGACTTACGACTTACGACTTTTAAATTTCGTCGTTGGTCGTTAGTTGTTGGTCGTTGGTTAATTTATATATTGACTTTAATGTTGATTGTAATAAAGTAATCACTAAAACACAACCCTATTACTTTATTTCCAAAGAGTGAGCATATTTTCATAGCGAATACAGCCGTAAAATGTTTAAAATTTAATGAACGAGTAGAAAATTCTCCCGGATACGTTAAAGTTTTTGTTTTCCAGAAGTGAGAGCATTTTTAGCAGCAAATATTGCCGTAGCTGAATAGAAAAATTTTGAAGCGAGTAGATAAAATTCCGGGTGCCCGTGTAGCAGGGCGGCATTTTATCGTTATGAGCGAAATTATTTTTCATTCAGCGTAGGCGTATTTGCGAAAAAATGCTTGAACGGAGTTATCCCCAGGTTATTCGAAAATTTTTCTTTTTCCGCTGGCTTTTATAAAAATAAAAACCAAGTATAATAGTTACACTTTGTTAGTCAGTTATTATTTAGTTATAAATTATTAAATCAAACCATGGAACCTGAAAAACTTTGGCAATCGGTTTTGGCGGAATTGGAAATTCAGATTTCCCGGCCGAATTTTTTAACCTGGTTCAAAAACAGCCGGCTTATTGAAAAAAACCCCGACGGTGAAGTTATAATCGCGCTTGGAAACAACTTCGCGAAAGAATGGGTTCAAAACAAATACCATAAAAATATTTATGACGCGCTGTGCTCCTTGGATAATTCGGTAAGACGAGTCCATTATATGGTTATTCCCGCAGTTGTTGAACAAAAAATAACCATACATAACGTGTCCGACAAAAAACAGCCGCAAAATTCTTTTGAAGAATTTAAAATTGACCCCGAAACCAATCTTCATCCGAAATATACTTTGAAATCGTTCATTGTCGGTTCTTCAAATGAACTTTGTTATGCCGCGGCCCAGGCCATCATCAAAGAAGTCGGTAAAAAATACAATCCGTTTTTTATCTACGGCGGCACCGGTTTGGGAAAAACCCATCTTCTTCAGGCAATCGGCAATGAAATAAAAAGCGATTATAAAAATAAAATTAAAGTCAGATACGTTCCTTCGGAAAAATTCGTCAATGACGTCGTTTCCGCGATAAGAAACAAAAGAATGGAAGATGTAAAAGAAAGGTACCGAAATATTGACGTGTTGATTATTGATGACATTCAATTTGTCGCGGGAAAAGAAAGAAGCGAAGAAGAATTTTTTCACACCTTCAACTCGCTTTATGAAGCCAATAAACAAATAATAATTTCTTCCGACCGCTCGCCCCAAGCCACTCCGGTTTTACAAGAGCGCCTTCGGTCGCGCTTTTCCGGCGGCATGATAGCCGACATCGGGTATCCGGATTTTGAAATGCGCTTGGCGATTATTAAAACAAAACTTCAAGAAAAAAATTCGTTTCTGCCGGACAACATCACTCAAACTATCGCCACTAAAATTCAAAGAAATATCCGCGAGTTGGAAGGGGTGTTGAATAAAATTCTTTTTTATCAAGAAGTTAAAAATATTGAATTAAGTCAAAAATTAATTGAGGAAATTATCAATAAAACCACCGAACAATCCTTTAAAAACATCACTCCAAGCCAAATAATCCAGGTAATCGCTAATTTTTTTGAATTGACGGAAAAAGATATTATAGACCATTCAAGAAGAAAAGAGGTTGTTGAGCCGCGCCAAATCGCGATGTTTCTACTTAAAGATTTATTAGGTATGTCTTACACTGATATTGGTTATAAGTTGGGGAAAAGAGACCACACAACCGTGATTCACGCGTGGGGAAAAATAAATAAACAACTTAATTCCGACCAAAAATTAAATAATAAAATAATTTTAATAAAAGAAATAATTAATAATAAGTAATTTATCAACAACTTTTTAACAAGTTTTATTAAAAAATATTAAGTTGTTTGTTATAATTTTTTAACTTATCAACAAAAATCAACCTCTCTACTACCACTACTACTAATATATATATAATAGTAATAGTAGGAATGGGGATAAAAAAATAAATATATGGAATTAGTGGTTTTAAAATCTAATTTAAAGGAAGGTTTGAATATTTTAGGAAAAATCGGTTCTGAAAATTTAACCTTGCCGATTTTAAGAAATTTTCTTTTAGAGACGTTTGATAATAAAATAAAAATTTCAGCGACTAATCTGGAAATCGCGGCTGTAAGTTTTATACCCGCTAAAATAATTAAAGACGGAGAATTAACCATCCCAATAAATATTATTTCAACTATTATTAATAATCTTCAAAATGAAAGAATTAATCTAGAAATTAAAGATAATAATTTAATAATTAAAACTGAAAATTACAACGCGAAAATCCAAGGAATTAAAAAAGAAGAATTTCCAATTATTCCAAAACTTGAAAATATTAACGAATTTATAGAAATAGAATCCGCGCTTTTAAAAGAGGCTTTTTTATTAGTTATAAACGCCGCCCAAATTTCCGCGCTCCGGCCGGAACTAAACGGAATTTTATTTGATTTTCAAAATGGATTTATTAAATTGGCGGCTACCGATAGTTTTAGATTGGCGGAAAAATTAATCAATGAAAGCGATTTTAAAACAAATATAAATAAAAAATTTAAAACCATTATTCCATTAAAAACAATCTACGAATTAATCAGAATTATTCCGGATAAAACCAATGAGAAAATCGCCATCTTTTTTGATTCCAACCAAATTTTATTCAAATCGGAAAAATTTGAGTTGGTTTCTCGGCTTATTAACGGAGAATTCCCCGACTACCAACCAATTATTCCAAACTCCACTTCAACTGAAATAAATATAAATAAAAACGAATTAATCAGCGCTTTAAAATTAACCAGTTCTTTTTCCGACCGGCTTAATGAAATTAAAATAAGCATTAAAAAAGACGCAAAAAATCTTGAAATTTATTCATCATCGGCGGCTTTGGGTGAAAATCAATACTTAATTCCCGCTAAAATCAAAGGCGATCCCGTGGAAATCGTCTTTAATTGGAAATTTCTTTTTGACGGGATAAAAAATATAAAAGAAGAGAATGTTTTTATCGGTTTAAACAACGATAATAAACCGGCTGTTATAAAATCCTCCAATAATCCCAATTACTTTTATATTTTAATGCCCATTAAGGCCACTTAACTCTTTTTATTGTATTTGATTAATAAAAGGTAAATTTTGTTTCACCCATACCTGAACCGGAAAATCCCAATTGTTGAATTGCGGGTCGTTTTGAGGGTTTTGAGGAGCCGCTCCCAATGGGTCGTTTTTATCAACAAAATACAAAATATCGTGAACTTGATTGTCTATTAAGTATTGGCCGTTTAACATGGGTTTTATTTCTGAAAAGGGTTCGGGTTTATTAAAGCTTTCATTTGAGAAATTATTTAAGGCTTGACTCATAAATTCGTTCCAAATCGGCAACGCCGCCAAAATACTGCCGGCGTTTTTTTGCATTGACTCCTGATGGTTGTTTCCGGCCCAAACCCCGGCGATAAGATAAGGAGAATAGCCGATTGTCCAGGCGTCTTTATGGTCGTTTGTGGTCCCCGTTTTCATAGCCACGTCTCTGCCGTCAAAAACAGTCAGATTAAAACTTGCCTGATAAAGCGGCTTTCTGGCTTCCGCGTCGGAAAGAATGTCGTTTATGAGTCGCGTGTATTGCGGTTCAATCACCTGAGTCGCGCGGTCCAGATATTTTTCCAAAACGTTGTTGTTATAATCGCTTACTTCTAAAATAAAATTCTGCTGGTGTTTGACGCCTTCTTGACTGAAAACCGAATAGGCCCCTACTAACTCAATAAGTTTAATTTCTCCGCCGCCCAAAGTCAGAGAAAGTCCGTAGCGGCTCGGGTCAATTAATGTGGTGATTCCGAAGTCCTGAGCGGTTTGGAGCACGTCGTTTAATCCGGCCAGATAAAGCATTTTCACCGCCGGAATGTTTATTGACTGCGCCAAAGCGCTCCTTAAATTCACCGGACCGCGGAATTGCTGGTCAAAATTCTGCGGATGGTAGCACTCTTTCTCCATATCTTTTGAATAATTAATATTTATAAGAGGGCATTTTTGGCTGTCTGTGGAGAATTCAGTAGGCGCGTCAAAAACAACTGTGTCCGGTGAATAGCCCTTTTTAAAAGCAGTCACGTAAATAAGCGGTTTTATGGCTGACCCCGGCTGTCTTAATCCCTGGACCGCGACGTTGAAGTTCCCCTCGTTGGCCGTGTCAAAATAATCCGCGGACCCGACCAAAGCCAGAATTTGGCCGGTTTTAGGGTCCTGGGCAACCAAAGCCGCGTTATTGCCTTTATAAAGTTCGCTGTTTCTTTTTGCGCCGTTTACAACCGCCATTTCCGCGATTTTTTGAAGATTCAGGTCAAGAGTCGTGATTGCCTTCAAACCGCCTTTATTGACCAAATCCTCGCCGTATTTGTTGATTAAGTAGTCCTTAACCATCATCACGAAATGCGGAGCTTTTATATTGCCGATATTTTTTTCAACAAACTGCGGTTTCTCTTTCGTGTTTCTGTCGCGTTCTTCGGCGTCAATAAATCCGAGATTGCGCATTTGTTCCAAAGCGTAATCCTTTCTTTTTAGTAATTCGTCCAAGTGCGGACCCCACGGGGAATAATACGACGGCGATTGCGGCATCGAGGCCAATATCGCGGCTTCAAGAAGCGTCAAATCCTTGGCCGATTTTCCGAAATAAACTTGGCTGGCCGCTTCAATCCCGTAAGAGCCGGCTCCATAACTGATTTGGTTGAGATATAATTCCAGAATTTTGTCTTTGGAATAATATTTTTCAATCCAATACGAAAGAATAATTTCTTTCAATTTTCTGCTGATTGTTTTTTCCGGAGTGAGAAAAGCGTTTCTGGCAAGTTGTTGGGTTATTGTGGAACCGCCCTGCGCAAAACCGCCTCTTATTAAATTTTTAATTATTGAACGCGCGATGCCGCGCCAATCAAGCGCCGAATGTGTATAAAAATCTTTGTCTTCAACCGCGATTGTCGCTGTTTTGGCATAATCGGGTATTTGGCTCAAAGAAACAACAGTTCTTTTGCCCTGATTATTCATTTCATAAAGAAGGACTTGCCCGGTGCGGTCGTAAATTTTTGTTGACTGCGACATCTGCCAGCTGATTGATTGCTGGGGGTCGGGCAAATTTTTGGCGAGATTGGCCAAATTGTAAAAAGCGAAAACTCCAAGCCCGATTAAAAACAAGAATGTGGAAACGCCTAATTTTGCCCAGAAAGAAATTTTTTTGTTTTTTGCCATTTTTTAATTTTACCTTTTTGCGTTAAAAATCACCAATAAATAAATCCCCCGCATAAATAAATTATGCGGGGGAAGAATCAACCTTTCATTTTTTAACTTATATTGTCTTCCTCGCTCCATTCAGCGTCCAATTCCTTGTCCTTGTCTTTGCTCGGGGAATCGCTTTCTTCGCCGAAATCGTCAACCCCCTTTTTTGAGTCCCCGCCTTCAGCTATTTCTTCGGTATCAAAGCCCTCTCCCCAACTTTTCTTATTTGAAATTTTCAAAGTTTTACTCATAAACTTTTAATTAAAAAAGCGACCTTTTTAATGTTTTGGTAAATAATAAGTGATTATCCCGGTTTGTCAATAGAGACATTTGGAAAAATTTATTTTATACTGGGAATGAAAAATTAAATTTTTATGAAATTTGTCCACCTTCACACCCATTCTCATTATTCGCTTTTGGACGGTTTGGCTAAAATTGACGATTTGATAACCCGCGCCAAGGAACTCGGGATGGATGCGTTGGCTTTGACCGACCACGGCAATCTTTACGGCTCAATCGAATTTTATAAAAAAGCGATCAAGGCCGGCATCAAGCCGATTTTGGGCATGGAGGCGTATGTCGCTTTGGGCAGCAGGCATAACAAGCAGCTTGTCAAAACGCAAAATCAAAACCATTCCGACGATGAAAATATCAACAGTAACGGAAAACAAAAAGAAAATTATCATCACCTTACTTTGCTTTGTGAAAACGAAATTGGCTGGAAAAATTTAATCCAGCTTTCTTCAAAGGCGCATCTTGAAGGATTTTATTACAAGCCGAGAGTGGACAAGGAACTTTTAAAACAGCATCACGAAGGATTAATCGCGCTTTCCGGCTGCGTGGGCGCGGAAATTCCGCAGTTGATTTTAAATAATCAAATAAAAAAAGCGGAAGAAACGATAAAAGAATACCAGGATATTTTCGGCAAAGAAAATTTCTTTTTGGAAATAGGTTTTCATCCGAAAATTGACGTAGTGGGGAAAGCCAATGAGGGGATTATCGCGTTCGCAAAAAAATTAAACATACCGTTGGTGGCGACCCAGGATATTCATTATGCCCGCCCGGAAGACGCGGACTATCATGATATTTTGTTGGCTGTTCAAACCGGCAATACGATTAACGATGCCAGCCGGCTTAGCATGAAGGTGGATGATTTTTCTTTAAAGCCCGGGGAAGAAATGGCGGAAGCGTTTAAGGATTTACCGGAAGCCGTGGAAAATACCGTAAAAATCGCGGAGCGCTGCAATGTGAAATTAGACCTCGGCAAAAACCGTTTGCCGAAATTCGCGTTGCCCGAAAACGAAACCCCGAATTCCTTTCTTGAAAAAATCGTCAGCGAACGACTGCCGCAAAGATTTTCTGAAATCACTCAACAAATCAAAGACCGGCTTGATTACGAAATGGGAGTTATCCAAAAAACCGGCTTCGCCGATTATTTTTTGATTGTTCAGGATTTAATCGGTTGGGCGAAAAATCACGGCATTGTTGTGGGTCCGGGCCGGGGTTCGGCCGCGGGCAGTTTGGTTTCTTACATTTTGGGCATTACGGACATTGACCCGTTGAAATACGATTTGCTTTTTGAAAGGTTTTTAAATCCGGACCGCATTCAGATGCCCGATATTGACATAGATTTTACCGACATCAGGCGTGACGAGGTCTTTAGTTATGTAAAACAAAAATACGGCGAAGATAAAGTCGCTCAAATCATCACCTTTGGGACAATGGCGGCGCGGGCCGCGATTCGCGACGCGGGGAGGGCCCTGGGTTTGACTTATGGACTTTGCGACCAGATCGCCAAACTGATTCCTTTCCATATGGATTTGAACGAATCATTGGAAGGAGTCGCTGAATTGAAACAAATATACGATGCCAATCCCGACGCTAAAAAACTGATAGACGCCGCAAAACATCTGGAAGGAGTCGCAAGACACGCTTCAGTTCATGCCTGCGGCGTCGTTATCGCGCCGGAGCCCTTAATAAATTACGTTCCTTTGCAATGGGCTCCGCAAGGGGACAATACTTTGATTACTCAGATAGAAATGCACGGCATTGAGGACTTGGGATTATTAAAAATGGATTTTTTGGGGCTTAAAAACCTTACGATTATAGAAGAGACGTTAAAACTTATTAAAGACAACGGGAACGAAGACATTAAAATTTCCGAACTTCCTCTTGAAGATAAAAAAACTTTTGAACTTTTAAAAAAAGGCGATACAACGGGCGTATTCCAGTTGGAGTCGTCGGGAATGCGCCGTTATCTAAAAGAATTAAAACCGAACGAATTTGAAGATATTATTGTTATGGTTTCTTTGTATAGGCCGGGCCCAATGGAACTTATTCCCCATTACATTAAAAGGAAACACGGTTTGGAAGAGGTCTCTTACATTCATTCGAAGCTTGAGCCGATTTTAAAATCGACTTACGGCATCGGCGTTTATCAAGAGCAGATGATGAGAATCGCCCGCGACTTGGGCGGCTTTACTTTGGCCGAAGCCGACACTCTTCGCAAAGCTATCGGCAAAAAAATCAAAGAGCTTCTTGATGCCCAGAAAGAAAGATTGATATTGGGAATGATTAAAAACGGAATTGACGAAAAAATTGCCAAAGAAATTTGGGAATTATTCCCGCCGTTTGCCAAATACGGTTTTAATCGCTCGCACGCGGCTTGTTACGCTTTAATCGCTTATCAAACCGCTTATTTGAAAGCACATTATCCGATTGAATTTACAACTTCGCTTTTTAACGCCGACAGCGGAGACACCGAGAGAGCGTCATTTTTGATAAGCGAAGCCAAAAAAATGAAAATAAACGTTTTGGCGCCAGACATAAACCAAAGCTTCGTTAGTTTTACTCCTGAAAACAACAATATTCGCTTTGGATTATTGGCGATAAAAAACGTCGGGGAAAACGTCGTGAACGCCGTCATTGATGAACGCCAGCGCGGCGGCCCGTTCCAATCTGTTGAGGATTTTTTGAATCGTGTCCGCCACAAAGACGTCAATAAAAAATCTATGGAGAGTTTGATTAAAGGCGGAGCTTTCGATTCATTAAGCGTTGAACGCGGGAAACTTTTGGCGAACATAGATGAAATTTTGCGTTTCAGCCAAAACGCGAAAAAAGACAAAGCGGTTTCGCAAAATAATTTGTTCGGCGCCGGTTTCGCCATTGACCATTTGAATCTTAAAACATCCTCTCCCGCTTCCAAAAAAGACAAGTTGTTGTGGGAAAAAGAATTGTTGGGGATTTACGTTTCCGACCACCCGCTAAATGAGCATGTCCATAAATTAACCGCAAACGGAGTTAAACCCATAAAAGAATTGTTGGGGAACAGCGATTCAAACAATAAAAATGGAAATGGAAACGGCAATTGCCGCATAGCGGGAGTCATAACTAAAATACAAAAAATCGTCACTAAAAACGGCCAGCCCATGATTTTTGCTCGGCTTGAGGATTTTAACGATACATTGGAAATGATTGTGTTCACGGATACGCTTTCCCGCAATCCCGCGCTATGGCATGAGAACAGTATTTTAATCGCCGAAGGCCGCTTGTCTTGGCGCGACAGCGAACCGAAATTTATTTGCCAGGGGGCTATAGAGTTAATTTAAATACAGCCGCCGGCGATTAGCCGCTGGTCACAGGTAAAAAACTTCTTTTTGTTTGTTGTTTGTAATGGATTAAATTTGTATACACTTTCTACGATCGTATGAAATGTATACAAATAGTATTTATATATTTAATTTTTCTTGAAACTGGGCGATTATTGGTTTAATCTTAATGTAATATGGATAAAAGGAATCAAATTGAAAAGATTCGCCATTCACTTGCTCATCTTTTGGCAATGGCGGTTTTGAAAAAGCATCCTTATGCGAAATTGGGCATCGGCCCGATTATTGAAAACGGGTTTTATTACGATTTTAATTTTGGCAAGGAAATTTTTTCCGATAAGGATTTGCCGGAGCTTGAGAAAATAATTAAAGAATTTATTAAAGAGGGCTTGGTTTTTAAGAAAGAGAAAATTAAGTATGAGGAAGCCAAAAAATTTTTTTCCGAACAGCCGTATAAGCTGGAACTTATTGAAGAACTCAATACTTCAAAAAACCCCATTACTATTTATAAATCCGGCGACTTTACCGACCTTTGCGCGGGGCCGCACGTCAAGTCAACAAAAGAAATCAACCCGGACGCTTTTAAACTAATAAGAATTGCGGGAGCTTATTGGCGCGGCAGCGAAAAAAATCCGATGCTTACCAGAATTTACGGCGTCGCCTTTGAAACCAAACAAGAATTGGACGATTATTTAAAACTTCAAGAGGAAATTGAAAAAAGAGATCATAGAATTTTGGGAGAAAAATTGGACTTGTTTATGATTGACGAAAAAATCGGCAAGGGTTTGCCGTTGTGGCTGCCAAAAGGGTATTTTATCCGCCGTCAGCTTGAAGATTACATATATAATTTGGAAAAAGAGAACGGCTATCAGCATGTTTTAACGCCGATTCTGGCAAAAGAAAATTTATATAAGACGTCCGGCCATTTGGCGCATTACAAAGATGATATGTATTCGCCGATAGAAATTGAGGGCGAGAAATTTTATTTGAGGCCGATGAATTGTCCGCACCACCATTCTATTTACAGCCATAAAATCAGGAGTTATCGCGATTTGCCTTTGAGAATCGCCGAATTCGGAAACGTGTTTCGTTTTGAAAGGTCAGGCGTTTTGAGCGGCATGATAAGGGCGCGAGGATTTACTCAGAATGACGCTCACATCTACGCGAGCCAGAAACACCTTGAGAAAGAAATTGAAAGCATTCTTAATTTACATAACAAAGTTTTTAAAGATTTTAAAATTTCCGATTATTGGTATCGGCTTTCACTTCCGGATTTCAAAAATAAGGAAAAATTCGGCGACATTAAAAATAAAAAAATGTGGGATGACGGCGCGGATATTTTGAGGAAAGTTTTGGAAAAATTAAATCTCAAATTTGTCGAGGCGGTCGGCGAAGCGACGTTCTATGGACCTAAGATAGACATTCAAATTAAAAACGTCCATGGTAAAGAAGACACTATTGCGACAATTCAGGTTGATTATTATTCGGCCGATAAATTCAATCTCAGCTATATTGACAAGGACGGCAAAGAAAAACCGCCGGTGATAATTCATCGCGCGATATTTGGCTCGTTTGAAAGATTTTTTGCCCTTCTTTTGGAAAAAACGGCCGGCCATCTTCTATTATGGCTGTCGCCTGTTCAAACGACAATTATAAATGTCGGAGAGACGCATAAAAAATACGCCGAAGAAATTTTTAATTTGTTAAAAGCCGAGGGAATCCGCGCCGAGTTTTTAAACGAAGATACGGTTGGAAAAAGAATCCGCGAAGCGGAGATTCAAAAAATTCCATACATATTGGTTGTCGGCGACAAAGAGGTTAAAAATAAAACCGTCAACGTCCGTCATTATAAAGAAGGACAAAAAGGAGAAATTTCTTTGGAAGAGTTGGTTGGAAAAATAAAAAAAGAAATAGAAGAAAAGGAATAAGCGACATTGGAATAATTAAGGTCTCCGCGAGGCGTTAGATATCTAACGCCTCGCGGAGACCAAAGATGACGGGGTTGACAAGCGCCTGAAAAGGTGCTTTTTTTATATTAGAACACTTTAAAATTAAATATGTATAGGTGTGGGAGTAAAAAAGGAGAAAATCATGGGAAATGATTTGGATTTTGAGGCATTGATTAGGTTGATTTTAAGCGATGATATTTGCGAGATGATGAATGTTGCCGCGGAGTTGGCTGCCGGAGTTTCCGGATGCGAACGGGTTTGTTTTATCGCCAGAGAAAAAGAAAATTTTTACATCAGAGCCGGCGTTCCCAAAACAGGCCACAGCATCGGAACGGAAATTACCTATGAGTATGGTAAAGGATTTTTGGAACAGGTGATGAACAATAAGAAAATGATGATAATCGTTCATCCCGCCCAAGACCTGCGCGTCGCGTACATGAAAGGATTGATTGATGTTTATAAAATAAATTCAATTTTGTACGCGCCGCTGTATTACAAAGACATTAATATTGGGATTTTGATTATTGACACGATTGAAAAACACGGCGATCTTTGCTTTAAAAAAATCAAGGAACTCACCAAATTTTGCGCCATGGTTATAGGAAAGGAATTTGAGAGACGGGTTAAGTACGAGGAGACACTGGGAAGGATTAAAGATATGGAAAATATGTCGGTCTTAGGAAAGCATACTGCCGGGATTTCGCATACATTCCGCAATAAACTGGGAATAATTGGGGGTTTTACTCAAAACATATTTGAAAAAATAGACAAAGACCTCAATATAATCCCCGATCAAAACAATCGTCAGAAAATCAAAGAGAAAATAAAAATAATTTTCAAAGAGTCGTTAGAACTTGAAAAGTTCATCAGCGAGATAATGACATTTTGTAGAATTCCAAATTGCATTGTTCTCGAGAAAAACAACATCAATAGATTTTTGAAAGAAACAATCGGAATGCTTAATATGAAAGAAAAAAACATTGAATTTTCATTTGAGCTTGAAAAACATCTTGATAAAGCCGTTGTTTATCTTGATAAAAGATACTTCGGCGCGTCTGTCCAAGATATAATCAAAAACGCGGTTGAAGCCAAGGCGTCAAAAATTTTGGTAAAAACAGAGTTTTATCCGGAACGGAATTTGTTTCAAGTTATAATTTCAAATAATGGAGAAAAAATAAAACCAGACGACTTAAAAGACATTTTTTCCCCGTTTTTCACCACCAAATACAACGGCACTGGCTTAGGATTGGCGAATGTTTACGCGGTAATGACGTCGCACGGCGGCCACATAGAAGCGCGAAGCGCCGACACTGGAGAAAATAATAACAAATCTCGTTTTGTGACTAAGTTTGAAATCTCTCTTCCTCTGAAATCAATAAATTCTTTTGCGCGCTGAGCATGTTTATTTTAAAGCCCTATTTATTTAGGGCTTTTTATTTGAAAGGTGCGGGGTTGACAAAACTATTTTAATGTCATATAATTTTATCAGTAAATTAACATAAATTAAATTTTAAAGGGGGTATATTGTGAAGAAAATCCTGATTGTTTTATCGCTGGGAGCGCTGTTTTTTTCAGGTTGTTCTTGCGGAGAGAAAATTTTCTTTACTCCGGACATCCGTCTTGACGGGTATCTGTTTCGGCCCTACCCTTATTATCCCAATGCCGTTCCCTATCATGAAAAGTTTTACGCGGAGTCCATTTTAACCGTCCAGAATATGATTTCAGGGAACTGCGAACTCGCGGTTTTGGCGGATGGGCTTCACATCGGGGATATAAGGCAGGGGGAAAGCCAGATAGTAAAAGTTAAAAATTTCCCCTACGAAAACAGAGGGTACAAAAAAGTTTCCATTCTGGTCGTCAAGCAGTGTGGAAAACAGCACAATGTCGCGGGCAGTTTTGCGAAAGATTTTTACGCCGACAGCTCGCGGCGCCAGACCGAAACCTGGATAGTGCGCGACCGTGATTTCAAAAACGTCGCTCATTATTAGGTTTGAAGATTATTATTGCCGTCCCGATGTACATTGGGACGGTTTTTTTATTTATACAATTCATTTTGTTGAAATTTTTGTTTTTAAATTGTTACAATAAAACAATGGTTGAGAATTTTTTGATGAATTTTTCCGAGGTTCACAGAATTTTGACTTATGTCGCGATATTTTTGGGTATGTTTATTGAAGGCGAACTTATTTTGATTTTTGCCGGCATTTTGGTTAGGAGTGGAACAATAGATTTTTTAGATTCCGTTTTTATCGCGTTAGCGGGGGTGATAATTCATGACGTTCTGTTTTGGTTTATAGGCATGAAACTTTTACAAACTGAAAAGAAAAAATTTTTATTTTTCAATTTGGAAAAAATTAAATCAGTTTTAGATAAAATTAATAAAATAAATTATTTTCACGTTTTTGTTTCCAAATTCGGATTTTCAATCAATCGATTTGTTTTGATTGCCAGCGGATATTTTAAAATGCCGTTTAAAAAACTCGTCAAATATACCATTCCCGCCGACTTTGTCTGGACAGTTTTTTTTGTTTCTCTTGGTTATATGTTTGCCGAAGGAACCGCGATTTTAAAAATGGACTTGAAGATATTCGCCGTATTTGTAACAATCTTTCTGGTGGTTGTAATATTTGTTGAAAATTGGATTCAAAAGATAATCAAAAAACAATCGAAAATTAACAACGGCTTTTAATTATGCGCGCTTAGCTCAGTGGTAGAGCGTCTCGTTTACACCGAGAAGGCCGGGGGTTCAATCCCCTCAGCGCGCACCAATAATTATTTGACCCCGTACTAAAGAAAGACAGATATTCCCAACAGAAGCCATATTATAACCTAATCAGCTTATCTAATAGGTAAATAACGTTGCTTAGGTATATCACGGAATACAAAAGCTTCGCGGTCTTTCTTTTAGTGACGGGGTTTGACACCTGCTCAATAATTCTGCTATTATCTTTGCAGTCCTGTTAAAGGATTTTTATTTATTTTATAAGGGTAAAAGGCGAGAAATTTAAAGTTTTTTAGTTTTTCATTTTTACTTTTTAATTTGAAACGTGCCTACAATCCACCAATTAATTAAAAAAGGAAGAACGCCAAATTCCAAAAAATCAAAATCCCCGGCAATGGGCTTTTATTTTAATACCATTCAAAACAAGCCGGTTAATTCGGTCTCTCCGTTTAAGAGAGGAGTGTGTTTGAAGGTCTTTACCACGACTCCGAAAAAACCGAACTCGGCTTTAAGAAAAGTGGCCAGGGTCCGCCTTACAAACGGCACCGAGGTTACCGCTTACATTCCGGGCGAAGGCCACGCCTTGCAGGAGCACTCCGTTGTTGTGATAAGAGGCGGCAGAGTCAAAGACCTTCCGGGCGTGAGATACCACATAATTAGGGGTATTTTGGATACTACGGGGGTTGAAAACAGAAAACAGCAAAGGAGTAAATATGGGGCCAAAAAACCCAAATAATTTGAAACTATGAGAAGAAAACGAAATTATAAAAAAGAACGAAATCCCGACATTAAATTTGATTCTGTCGCAATCGGCCGTTTTATTAATTATTTAATGAAAGACGGCAAGAAATCCACGGCCGAGAAAGTTTTTTACAACGCTTTCGACAAAATTCAAAAAGAAACAAAAGATAACCCGGCAACTGTTTTTGAAAAGGCCTTGGAAAACGCAACGCCTCTTTTGGAAGTGGTTTCAAAAAGAGTCGGGGGCGCCAACTACCAGGTGCCCAGGGAAGTCAGGCCGGAAAGAAAATTTTTCTTGGCATGCAAGTGGATTATTGAAGCCGCAAGGGCGAAAAAAGGAAAACCAATGGCGGACAAATTGGCGGAAGAATTGATTTTAGCTTTTAAAAACGAGGGTTCTGCCATAAAAAAGAAACAGAATGTGCATCGTATGGCCGAAGCTAACAGAGCTTTCGCGCATTTTGCACGATAAATTAACCAACGACTAACGACCAACGACTAACGACAAAAGTTGTAAGTTGTAAGTTGTAAGTTGTAAGTCAAATTGAGACAGTACCCGATTGAAAAATATAGAGACATCGGCATCATTGCTCATATTGATGCCGGTAAAACAACCGTTTCCGAGCGGGTTCTTTTTTACACCGGAATTTCGCACAAAATCGGCGAAGTTCACGAGGGTCAGGCCATTATGGACTGGATGGAGCAAGAACAGGAACGCGGCATAACCATTACCGCCGCGGCCACGACTTGTTTTTGGACGCCGATAAGATTGACCCATAAAGCCAAAGACGACAAAGAAAGACAGGAGCTAAAGCAGAAATACGAACACAGGATTAATATCATTGATACGCCGGGACACGTGGATTTTACCGTGGAGGTTGAAAGGTCTTTAAGAGTTCTTGACGGCGGCGTTGTTGTTTTTGACGGGGTTGCCGGAGTTGAACCGCAGTCCGAAACCGTTTGGCATCAGGCGGATAAATATAAAGTTCCGAGAATGTGTTTTATAAATAAATTGGACAGGATGGGCGCGAGTTTTGACAATTCATTTCAATCAATTAAAGACCGCCTGACTCCGGACGCCGTTGCCATTCAGATTCCGATTGGTTTAGAGGGTAATTTTGAAGGCGTTATAGATATTATTGAAATGAAAGCCTACGGTTCCGAAGGAGAACACGGCGAAAAAATTATTGAAAAAGAAATCCCCGCGCATTTAAAAGCGGAAGCTGAAAAAAGAAGAGCCGAACTTGTTGAAAAAGTTTCGGAACAAGACGAAAAATTAACGGAAAAATATTTAAATGGAGAAGAAATTACCGTTGATGAAATAAGAAGCGCTTTGAGAAAAGCGACAATCAACAATAAATTGGTTCCGGTATTGTGCGGTTCAGCTTTGAAAAACAAGGGCGTTCAGCTTATGCTTGACGCGGTTTTGGATTACTTGCCGTCCCCTGTTGACGTTATGGAACTTAAACCGATTAAAGGCGTCAATCTTAAAACCGGAGAAGAAATTATTAGAACCACAAGCGACTCCGAACCGCTCACCGCTTTGGCTTTTAAGATTGCCACTGATCCTTTTGTCGGCAGCCTTACGTTTTTCAGAATTTATTCAGGAGTTATGAAAAAAGGCTCTTACATTTTGAATTCCGTAAAAGGAAATCAGGAAAGAGTCAGCCGTATCGTCCGTATGCACGCGAACAAGCGCGAGGAAGTTGACGAAATGTATGCCGGCGACTTGGGCGCTATTGTCGGTTTGAAAAACACTTCAACCGGCGACACTCTTTGCGATCCGGAAAAACCGATTCTTTTGGAAAAAATTACTTTTCCCGAGCCGGTTATTTCCGTTAAAATTGAACCTAAAACAAAAGCGGACCAGGAAAAAATGGGCATTGCTATGCATAGATTGGCGGAAGAAGACCCGACATTCCGCATTTCAACTGACCAGGAAACCGGTGAAACTATTATCTCGGGAATGGGCGAACTTCATTTGGAAATTCTTATTGACCGAATGAAGAGGGAATTTGGCGTTGGAGCCAATACAGGCAGGCCGCAAGTCGCTTACAGGGAGACAATTAAAGATGAAGCCGAGGGTGAAGGAAAATATATCAGGCAGTCCGGAGGACGCGGACAATACGGTCATGCGAAAATCAAAGTCAAACCGCTGGAAAAAGGAAAAGGATTTGTGTTTGTTAATCAGATAAAAGGTGGCTCGATTCCGCAGGAATTTATTTCTCCGATTGAAAAAGGCATTCGCGAGGCCCTGGATAAAGGCGTTGTCGCCGGTTTTCCGATGACTGACATTGAAGTCGCGCTTTATGACGGTTCATTCCATGAAGTTGATTCTTCTGAAATGGCTTTTAAAATCGCCGGCTCAATGGCTTTGCAGGAAGGCGCCAAAAAAGCAAAACCGATTCTTATGGAGCCGATTATGAAAGTTCAGGTTATCACCCCCGTTAATTTTTTGGGAGACGTTACCGGCGATTTGAATTCAAAACGCGGAAGGATTGACGCTATGAATGACCGCGGCAATACCAAAGTCGTTGACGCGAAAGTTCCTTTGTCTGAAATGTTCGGTTATGCCACAAAACTTCGTTCAATCACCCAAGGCCGCGCAAGTTCCACTATGGAATTTGACCACTATGAAGAAGTTCCCAACAATATAACTCAGCAGATTATTGAGGGAAGGAAAAAGTAAATTTTTAATTTTTAATTTTCAATAAATGAATCAATTATCCAATTTTAAAACATAGGATAATTTAAAAATTAAATCATTGAAAATTCAGTGAAAATTGTAAATTGATAATTATAAATTTAGTTTGAAGGGCTTGCCAAACGCTGAATTATCTATTAGTATCACTTAGTATTAAATAACATATTAAATTGACACCATGGACTATACCATTGACGCGAAAAATAAAAATTTGGGGAGATTAGCTTCTGAAATAGCGGTTATTTTACAAGGAAAAAAAAATCCCAATTACGATCCGCGACTTGAAGGCGAAGATAAAGTTATCGTTAAAAATATTAACGACATGACGGTGAGCGGCAAAAAAGAAACGGATAAAATTTATTATCGCCATACAGGTTATATGGGTCATTTGAAAGAAGAAAGAATGGAAGAGGTTATCGCCAAAAAAGGAAAAAGAGAAGTGTTAAGAAGAGCGGTGATGAGAATGCTTCCAAAAAACCGTTTACAGATAAAAAGAATAAAAAAATTAATTATTGAGAAATAATGGTTACTAAAACAGAAACAATTAAAGAAGAGAAAAAAGAAGCGATAAAAAAATTACCGGCAAAAAAGGAAAAATATTACGAAGCGGTTGGCCGCAGGAAAGAAGCCACCGCCAGAGTGCGGCTTTTCACCAAAGATAAAAGATTTATTGTTAACGAAAAGCCGATGGAAAATTATTTCACGATTTTGCGGCTTCAAAAAGAAGTTGTCAGTCCTTTGGAAAAAATGAAAATTACCGACAAGCTCGGCGCCACGGTTAAAGTAAACGGCGGAGGTATCAGCGCGCAGGCGGAGGCGATTAAATTGGGCATTTCAAGAGCTTTAATTGAATTTAATCCGATTTTTAGAAAGAGATTAAGAAAACTGGGACTTCTGACCCGCGACGCCAGAGTTGTGGAAAGAAAGAAACCGGGCTTGAAAAAAGCAAGGCGCGCCCCGCAATGGAAGAAACGTTAAACAAGTCTTTTGATACAGATAATAAGAAAAAGCCCGATTTACTCGGGCTTTTTTAGTGACCTTAGGTTTGGGATAGACGTTGCTGAGTTGACTAATTTGATACTATGAAGTTAAATATACATATGGTAAAAATAAAAAATAGTAGCGAATCAAATCTTGAATCAAAGCTTAAAGCAATTAAGATTATTACAGAGGAACTTGAGGGGCTCAAAGAAGACGATCGTTTAGATATTCTTTCTTTTGTTTTAAAACAATTAAAGCTTGATGGTTCTATGATAAATATAGACAATTCTGGTTTAATTGAATCAAATTTACCTAGCGTAGGAAGTGACACAACGATTAATGATACAATGGATAAATTTGTGAGCAGAAAAAAACCCACAGATCTTTATCAACGTATCGCGGTCATTGCTTTTTATTTGAAGTTTAAAGAAGGTAAGGATGAATTTAAAAATTCAGAAATTGATAAAATAAATACTGTTCAAGCAAGACAACCTAAAATAGGAAATATAGCAGATGTCATTGCCAAAGCTCAAAATCGTCATAAATTTTTGACACGGGGTATCTCACCCGCAACTCACCAGCTTAGTATACTTGGTGAAGAAATAGTCAGTGTCTTACCAAATCAAGACGAAGTGAAAAGGCTTATTATGGAAAATAGACCCAAGAGGAGAAGGAAGAAATTAACGAAAAAGTCAAAAGCTGTTAGTAATTAGCTTGGATTACGATCGGTTTGATATCTTACGATTCTTTTAGGACTAAATAATGTCTAATAAAATTTTAGAACGTAGTAATTGGCCAAGTTTTAAAAATGCAAGCTTTTTGGATGTTTTAGATAAGGTAGCAGCACGGTCATACAAAAAAAAGACAACAGAAGGATATTTAGCGGCTCTATTAATATATCAACAATTAGTTGAAGAAATCGTACGAATGTTAATTCGGAATTCCGAGTTTTTAATTGAATGTCGCGTTTATCCTTTTCAAATCAATTTCAAGAAGCATGATGAAAAAATGTTTGGACAGTTGTTGCAAGATTTAGCAGCTTGTGTTAATTTTCCACAGAAACAAAAATTATATGTTAATTGCACTAAGCTAAATAGAATAAGAATTTTAGGTGTTCACAAAATAACTCAACAAAAAAATTTAACTGAAATAAGGAAAACTGTTAAGGAGGTTAAAAATATTTATTCAGAGATTTTCAATCTATTCGTGCAATCGCGTGATTATTTTCGAGTAATCTTTGGTAAATTAGAAAAAGAAAATATTAAGTAAGTCTTTAAGTTGGGCTGTCTACTCTACAAATAATGTATTTTTCACTCCTCTTTTTTGATTATGTTGGCCACCCTGAATTTACAGAAGTATTATTTTGGCACTGGCAATCCAAGTTTTTGCAACGGTAAATAATTGAAATAATAATGACATCCAACCGAAATAATATAATCAAGCGTATCTTTATATGATGGGTTTTTAAACCAATCACTTAAAATATAAATATATTTAACCTCAATATTTAGCGGAGCCATGAGCTTGTGGTATTGTTTCTTTTTAAAGTCGCAGGTTTGCAGTTTTTCATCAACCGAGCCGGCAACTTTTTGAAACTTCATTTCTATAATAAAAAGAGTATTATTTTTGATTACATAAATAGCCTCATCTGGAAATAGGCGTTTTGATATAGATTTCCTCCAATCAATGCCTTTTTCGGAAAGCATTTTATACAGTCCTTGTTTTCTAAAACTTCTTGCTACCTCTTTTCCTTGATAGTAAATAAAGCCGTTTTTTACGGAATAATCCTTTGCTTTTTTTAGAATGTCTAAAATATCTCGTCTTTTTTCAAAATTAAGTCCGGTTATTGTATTTCCTCCACCAATACCTTTTGTTTTCATAGTTATATTATTTTCTTATGGTTTACAAATTATAATCTAAATCTTCAAATCTTTTAATAGATAGATCTAAAAATTTTTTTTCGGTATCAATGCCAATAAATTTTCTACCATAAAGATAAGCCGCAATGCCTGTTGTTGAGCTGCCGGTAAATGGGTCAATAACCAAGTCACCCTTATTTGTACTGGCCAAAACAATTCGCCGGAGTAAATCCTCGGGTTTCTGAGTTGGGTGTTTTCCGAACTTTTTTTCTATTGGTTTCGGAGTCCCCATTGACCAAACAGATCGCATTTGAAGGCCTGGTTTTTTTAAAACATCTTCTGGCCAATTTCCATTTTTCATCAAGGAATAGTTAAACATGTGTTTTGCTTTTTTTTCTTTTCGCGCCCAAATAAGCGATTCATGGCTGGCCGTAAAAAATCGGCAGCTTAAATTTGGCGATGCGTTTGGTTTAAACCACGCCACATCATTTAAAATATGATAACCAAGCGATTGCAAAGCGTGACCACATTGATAAATTGAATGGTAAGTGCCGCTAACCCAGAGAGTTCCATTTGGTTTTAAAACTCTCCGGCATGCCTCGAGCCATTTATAATGAAAATCGTAATCATCTTTAAATCCTTTGCTTTTATCCCAGTCGCCCTTATTAACGCTAACCATTCGCCCGGAATGAACTGAGATTCCGCCATTTGAAAGATTATACGGAGGATCGGCAAAAACCATATCAACTGAATTTTCTGGGAGTGAATTTAAAATATCTAAACAGTTTGCTTTATAAAGTTTAAATCCATTTTTTTCGAAATACGGGGGATCGATTTTGTTTTGTTTTTTAATTTCTCTACTTGGCAAAACTTGTTCTTTATTTATTACAATTGGACCAGATCCTTTTATTACATCAAGAACTACTCCTTGGATGGCAAAATCCGTCCCATTTTTTATGATAATAGGTGCCATATTTCTATTTGCCGGCTGTAAACGAATTTGACCCCTTTCTTTGTAGAATTTTTTTAAAGTTGCTTCGCTATTATTTATAAGTGCAACTACTTTTTGTCCATTCTCGGCTGTTTGTTGTTGGTTTACTAATACCAAATCGCCATCGTTTATTTTTTCTTCAATCATGCTGTTTCCAATCACGCGAAGCGCATAAATTTCTGAACCTGCAGGCACTTTATTTTTTGGAATGGCAATGGTTTCACTCGGTACTTCAAATAAACTAATCGGCTTCCCTGCTGCGATTGTTCCTAATAGAGGAATTTGCACCATTTTTGAATTTTCAACCACCTTAATGGCGCGTTTTTTGTTTTTACCACCCTCTAAATAACCCTTGGTTTTAAGAGATGTAATGTGTTGGTTAATAGTGCTAATAGAAAGACGAAAATGTTTTGCCATCTCTTCTTGTGATGGCGCAAAACCTTTTTTCTGCGTGGATTTTATTATAAAATCCAGCACTTGCTTTTGACGTTTTGTGAGCATGTAATAATTATAACAAAACTGTTAGTAATCCAATTGTGGATAACTTTCGGTTAACTTTCGGTATTAGGCACCAACATTAATTTCAATACGCGAAGCATCCTTTTGCTAAAAAGCATAGATTTGCTATTATTTTCCCATGATTAAATTTAAAATCACCTCCTCAATTCAAACCAAAAAAATCGCCAAACTTTTGGCGCAGGAAATTATTAAACAAAAATTATTTAAAAACGCCTTAGTAATAATTTTAAAAGGCAATCTCGGCGCGGGTAAAACCACATTTGTTCAGGGGTTTTTGCGCGGACTTGGCGTGCGGAAAAAAATCACCTCCCCGACTTTTGTGATACAGAAAAACTACAAACTACGGACTACAACCTACAACAAAGCAATCCATATTGATTGTTACAGGATAAGAAATGCGAAAGAAATTTCAGAATTGGGCTTCAAAGAAATAATTTCCGATCCCAAAAACATCATATTAATAGAATGGCCGGAAAGAATTTCAAAAATTTTACCGAAACAAAAAATTCAAATAAATTTCAAACACGGGAAAAAAGAACATGAAAGAACCATTGAAATAGAAAGTTAGTATTGACTTCTATTATTGCCTGTGTCATATTAAATATTATCAAAATCTAAATTGATAATCGTTTTTGTGGTAGATTTAAACACAAAACGAATAGAACATTTACAAAGGAGATTTTCATGAGAAAGCATACGGTTTTTATAGCGGAAACAAACAAAGAAGTAAGAAGATTGTTAATAGCAATGCTTAGTCTTTCTTCCGTTGCTTTTGAAAATGTGATTAGTATTTCAAATCACAACAAAGCAATAGAAATGATAAGAGAAATATCCAACGCTTCCCAGTCGATTGACATGTTGATTGTTAATCTTGGCTGGAACAAAAAGGGCCTCGCGGTGGTTCATGAGGCAAGAAAATTGTTTCCTAAAATAAAAATTTTTATGACCAGCGGAGCGGCTGATCATAAAGATGTTAAAGCTGCTAAATTAGCAGGGGCTGACTGTTTTTTAAAAAAACCTTTTAACATTAAAAACTTTCTTGAAACTATCAAAGAAGTTAAGAATTCGTAATTTGCAAAAACAAGGCCCGGTTCAAAGAACCGGCCTTTTTTATTATATTCAGATATTTTTATAATGTCTGGTTTCAAAACTATCTTTGTTAAAATAAATTTCAAACACGGGGAAAAAGAAAACGAGCGTTTAGTAGTCATTAAGTGACCCCTCACCCTTCAAATACGGCATTTTATAAAACCTTTTACAAGTTCTGCGTTTCAAAATAAAAACCAACGTCATGTTTTAATCTTTGTTTTCCAAGTAAAATGTCTGGGTTTTCGGTATTTGAAGGGTGAGGGGTTGACGAATATCATTAAATAGATTTAATATCTTAATAAGCATTATATCGGCACTTTAAAATTTTGAATAAGTTTGATAAAGGAGGAAGAAAATGGAATTAGAATCAAAGGGTTTAGCTTTAGTTGTTGATGATGACGAGATGATTCGCGAATCAACAAAAATTTTATTGGAATTGAAAACAGTGAATTATCAGGTTGTTATGGCAAATGACGGTTCGGAAGCTCTTGTTAAAATATCTGAATTGGCGGAAAAAAGAGAAAAATTAAACCTTCTTTTCACTGATTTGCGTATGCCGGGAAAAAACGGTTTGGAAGTCGCTCGATTTGCCAAAAGTAAATATCCTTATGTAAAAATCATCATAGCCAGCGGCAACGCAACTCCGGAAGATGTGAAAGAAGCGGAAGAAATAGGCATAGTTGCTTTTCTTCAAAAGCCCATTGATGTCAAAAGTTTTCTTGAATTTGTAAGAAAACTATAAAAGGACTTGATTTTATCAAGCCCTTTTTATTTTTTATTCAAATATTTTCGTAATGTTTTATATCAACACGTTCATTATTAAACGTCAAGGCGATTAAATCTATTCTCCACCCTTTATTTTCTATGATTAATTTTTCATTTTGACCGGAATATAATGACGCGGTTCTTATTAATCTGGCAAGTTTTGATTTTGTCAGCTGGTCCTCTGCCATAAGTTGCGGGTTATTTGCCTGCCTGTCGTCAGGCATGGCCGAACTATCGCCGTATTGCCGAACTGTCTTTACTTCCACAAAAACCAGGGTTTTATCAGGCGCCTGGCAGATAATGTCAATTTCTCCCCACGGCTTCCTATAATTGCGGTTAATAATTTTAAAACCTTGCTTTATAAGGTATTCGGCAGCAATATCTTCCCCTTCTTTGCCGAACTCGGATTTTTGAGTCATATTTATCATAATTATAACATATGTATATTTATTGCCGAATTATGACAGAATGTTTGCTGAATCACAAAAGTTTTTAAAAGATTTAGTTTTTGGCTCTTGGCAAACACTTGGTAAACAAAAAATGTTTGCCAAGTGTTTGCCAAGATGTTTAACAGGCGGTTTTACGCTTTTTTTAAAAACGATACCGTTACGGCAAACACTTTATCTCACCGTAGCTATTTACAAAAATACAAAAATGTTGTAAAACATTTTGTTAAACAAAAATTGTTTGCCAAGTGTTTACCAAGATGTTTGCCAAAAAATTCAAAATTCGGCAATACAGCCACTTATTAATAGTTCGGCAATCCGTTGCGGCGAGTTCGGCAATTGCCGAATAGGTTGTTTTGCGATGTATTTTAATATGTTGCAAAACAACCGTAATTTTTTATGACAGAAATTTCTGTTATGAAAAATTTCTTTTGCGACAGATTTTGGTATAATTTAGCTAAATGGATATAAATACCCTTCTTAAAAATTATCTTGATTATCTGGAAATTGAGAAGAATAGGTCTGTTAAAACCAGCCAGAATTATGAACGATATCTTCGGAAATTTATTGATTTTGCCAAAATAAAAAAAGAGAGCGATATTATTCCGGAAAATGTCCGAGAATTCCGGCTGTATCTTGCGCGGCTTTCAGGTATGGACGGGGCGCTTAAAAAAACCACCCAAAGTTATTATATTATCGCTTTGCGGAATTTTCTAAAGTATTTGGCTAAAAATGATTATCAAGTTTTATCTCCTGACAAAATTGAATTGCCGAAAATTCCGACCAGACAGATTGAAATTTTAGAATACGATGAACTTGAAAGATTACTGGCCGCGGCTAAAGGAAACGATTTAAGAGGTCTGCGAGACAAAGCCATTTTGGAAGTGCTTTTTTCAACCGGACTTCGGATTTCAGAACTTTGCGCTTTAAGTCGTTATATTGATTTAAAAAGAGGGGAATTTACGGTTCGCGGCAAGGGCAATAAATTAAGGGTTGTTTTTTTGGCCGACAGCGCCAAGAAAGCCATAAAGAATTATTTAGATAAAAGAATTGACGCCGAGGAAGCGATGTTTATCAGTTTGACCAAGGCGGATAAACCAAAAATTGTCGGCCGAATTATTCCGCGTACGATCCAGAGAATTGTTGATTTGTACGCGAGAAAAGCCGGCATTTCCAAAAAAATCCATCCGCATTTACTCCGTCATTCTTTTGCAACCGACTTATTGATAAATGGCGCTGATTTGCGTTCGGTTCAAGAAATGCTCGGCCATGCCAATATCGCCACCACCCAAATTTATACGCATTTAACAAACAAAGAACTCAAAGAAATTCACAGGGCCTTTCATGGCCGCCGCAGAAAGTAAAAATAAATAAATGGTTATTATTTTATATTCGTAAAAATTAGCGATAGCAGATTTTTACGAACATAGATGATATAATATTATTTATGGGCAGTAAAAACATATTTAATTTTAATAAACCAAAAACGCCGACAGAGTGGCTGATTTTTATAGCGGCAACTGGAGTTGCGCTTTCTAGTCCGTCTGGAACAAGGACATTTTTAAAAGAACTTAATAAGTATTTAAATAATAAATTTTCTGATAACTATCAAATAAAGCCCGGCCAATTATCAAAAGCTTTACACGACCTTAAAAAACGCAAGATTATTGAAATTAAGGATACTGGTAATAATACAAGAATTTTACTAACGGAAAAAGGAAAAAAGAAAAAACTTGAATACGATTTGGATAAAATAAAAATTTCTAATAGTGAAAAGTGGGATGGGAAGTGGAGATTTTTAATGTTTGATATACCGGAATCAAAGAAAAACGCGCGCGAGGCCTTTAGGGAAAAACTAAAACAATTAGGATTTTTTCAGTTTCAGAAAAGTGTTTGGGTTTATCCGTATCAATGTCAGGATGAAATTGACTTTATTTCTGAGGTTTTTGAAATAGCTGTGTATATAACAATTTTAACTGTCAGGATTGATGATGATAAGCCATTGAGAAGTTATTTTGGGTTGTAGGGGTATTTTGTGCAGTATTTATTTTGTTCGTAGAATTTAGCGATAGCAGAATTCTACGAACAAAACTTTCTATATTTATAAAAATTTGTGGTGCCCCAGAGAGGATTTGAACCTCTAACCTTTTCAGGACATGCTCCTAAGGCATGCGTGTCTAGCCAATTGCACCACTGGGGCGATAGATAATTATTGTATTTTTGCGTATTTTTCGCAACAAAAGCAGTAAAAACTTAGCTTGACTTCTATTATAGTTTATGCTATATTTTTGGTAATTTCAATGGCAATGGGGCTGTTGAAAATGAACTTTAAAAATTAAAAAATCTGAAAAGGAGATTATTATGGAAACCGCAGGATTGAAATTTCGGTGCAAAATCGAGGATTTGGTCAATGCCATAAAAAAATATTGTGGCATAGAAAATGTGGTAATTGAGAAGAACGAGGACATAGAAGGTGCAGTTGTTTCTCTGCTCGGAAGTAAAAGATTGATTTTTGTAGAGGTGGTTTCGGAAGAATGTCTGATTGACGGAAATAATGTAATTATCGGCGTTAAGGCCTTTATTCCCGGACAGCTTAAGCATGATTCATGTGGGACATACGACAAGTATGAAGAACTTAAACTTATAAGGGAAAAATTTCTTAAAGAATGTAAAATTCTTCAAAAAATGATTAATGTAGAAAGCAAAAAAGAGGAATAGACTTTAAAAGTCGTATTACTCAAAAACCCCCGTTACGGTTTGTTTTGGGGGTTATTTTTTTACTCAATTTTTAAGCTTGACTTTTATTATATTTTATGCTATTTTTTAATAAATTTCAAGCTGTATAAAAATTCTATTTTTCAGGGCTTGAATAGCCCTTTTACAATAAAATAAAATCTGAAAAATCAAAAAAGGAGGTATTTGAAATGGAAACTTCACTTGTGATAGGAATTTTGGTTTTCTTGGTTGGCGCGTTTTTTCTGCAGGGACTTCGCAGAATCACGGCCGATCCGCCGCATGTTACTCTTCTTACGTTTTTTGGAGAGAGGATAGAAAAAATTAAAAAAGAGGGCTGGAGGTTTTTTCCTTTTTATCCTTATGTGTTCGGGTTTATTGAGATCAATATTTCAAAAGTTGACCATGATTTACTTGAACAAATTGTAAGGACGCCCGACAAGGCAGAACTTGGCATTCCTCTATCTCTTACCTGGACCCCGGATTATGAAGGATATAATCAAAAAGATCCTACAGGAAAGGATAAATGGATGCCAGGAGCGCGGCAACTCATAACTTTTTTGAACAACAAAGGTGAAAGTGGCGTGAAGAATATTCTTGAAGACATAGTTCGAGAGCGTCTTCGAGAATGGGCTTTTTCTTCCTTGGAAGGTCCTCAAAACTGGCAGGAGGCAATGGCTGCCCAAGAGGAAGCTGTTGCGGTTCTTCTTAAGGCGATTTTAGGAGAAGCGTTAGAACCTATCCCTTCGGCTATTCCGACATCGATTCTGATGAGATATTTTAATGAGCCGCAGATACCCCTCACTGATTCTCAGAAAAAAGTGTGGGGCGAGAATTGGAACATGGTTCTCCAAAAAATTAACGAAGAAGCTTTACAAAAAGGCAAAGAGCCGGAACAACATCTAAAAGAAGTGCGTGAAGCGGTAAAACAGAGGCGCGAAGTTGTTATTAAAGCGCGCCAAGCGGACGGTCATTTCCATTTGCCGCAACTTGGCATAGTGATTAACCGATTAAACATCGGTGAAATCAAGATTAAGGGTAAACTTGCCGAAGTCGCTGAGTTTGAAGTCAAGAAAGAACGGGAACGGGCAGCGGAGGTTTACGAGGTTGAAACCGACCTTCTGAAAGCCAAGAAGTTGGAGGAGCGCTTTAGGGGTGCTGGTAAAGAAATTACTCTTGAAGAGGCCTTCCGAATAATAATGGAGTGGAAAACAACTCGTGAAGGAAGGGGATTTACTATCCCTGGAATTGCTCCCGCTTTGGCCGATTTGGCAAAAACATTTTTGAGCAAAGGAGGGAAATAAAATGGCAGATAACCAAAAACAAAAAGTTCCTTCTTGGGCTTGGTGGCTGCTGATTATCGTGTCTATGGCGATTGCGGTCCCTAGTATGATGACAAAGGGTGGATTTTTTCAAGCCACTCCGGGTCAAATGAGTCAGGAATACATTTTGACTTCTGGGGCAAGTAAAAAGATTCAAATTCCACCCGGGTACAATTTTCGTATTTACAGTGCAAGTCTTACTGTGGAAGCAGTTGATTGGAGAGGGCGCGAATACGGAAAGGACCCCAAGTGGCTCGGAGACGACATTGAAAATGCCAATTTCGTTGTTGTTAACAAAGGCAGCGAAGTGGCAAAAGTCACTCTGGTTCTTCGGGAGAAGTAAAAACTCAAAACCCGTTACGAAATCGTAACGGGTTTTTTTCTTTAAATTCGGTAAATTGCTAATTTATTGCTGTATAGGCGTTGTTCCTAATAATGATTGGACAACAACTATAATACTTATTTTATGTCGGTTGTTGCACATTAGCTCCCGGGATCAAATTTTGAACGATTACAACCATACCTCTCGCTAAAACCCCGACAACAATCGCAACAATAGCGTATACAATAATGTTTTTTGCTTGTTTTAGTTTCTCTTCATCTCCAGCCGCAGTCAGATAAAGAAAAGCGGCATACATAATGAATACTGCCGCTAAGGCAATAAGTATACCAAACATCCAATCACCAACAGTAGTAATTATATTTTTAACGTCGCTAAAGCTAGTTACTACCGTGTTTCCCGTTGGCGGGTTTTGCTGCGCCATTGCTAAGAAAGGTATTAATATTGATACTGCGCTAGCTAAAATTTTTTTCTTCATGAATTTTTATTTGTTTTACTCGACCTTTTTATCTTTTATTTCGCTCCCAAAATTTCTTTAATAATATAACTGACGCCTTTGCTTATTATCACGATTCCCAATCCCATCGCCGCGTATAAAACCGTAGCTCTTCCCGCCTTTGCTTTCTCGGGATTTCCGGCCGCGGTCAGAATCTGAAAAGCTCCGTAAAAAATCATTATTGTCGTTATCGGAACGGCTATATAAATTAAGTAATCTACTATTCTATCAAGTAAGCTAAAAATAGTGGTTCCTTCGCCCAAAGGGTTTTTAAAAGTTAATCCGCTTTTGCCATTGCTACTGGTATCGCCGCCTATATCTAAGGCCTGTGCCTTGCGGATATTAATTAAAGTTAGAAATTTTAACAAAATTTTATCCATCATTTAAATTATATTTTAAAAAAATAAAATAAACAAATCAGCAGGGTATCTGATTCCACGGCCCCCATCCTTTTATAGAGCCGCTTCCCGTTAAAAGTTTTAAAATAGTGTCAACTATAAGCCAGGCGCCAAGAACAATGGCAATGCCCGCGATTGCGGAGATAATCGCTTTTCTGCCGCTTTGAACGCGTTCAGGACTTCCTCCGGCGGTAATAATTAAAAACCCGCCGTAAATAATAAACGCCGTGCCTAAAACCATGGCGATGCCGATGCCGAAATTAATAATGTTTTGGATTAGTTGGCCAAAATCGCATAAAGTGCATTCTTTGCCGACTCCGGGACCGCAAGGCACCAGGGCGGCCGAAGCAAAAAGCGGAAAGAACCCGAACAAAAACAACAAAAATATGAATTTTATTTTATTTAAAATAATCGTCATAAAGAATTAATGGCGTTAGATACGGAATCCAAGGCGTCCAGAGCCGTTTGTTTTCCGCTTAATACGGATTCTATCATATTGGAAAACGTCTGACCAAAAATACGATAATCTTTTTGATGGAACGACTTGCTTGAGAGCGCCTGCTTCGCGAATGTTCCGAGATTGGAATCTGTTAAATATTTGTTTATCAAAATTCTTAAAGCCGGCGGCAATCCCGAATCCCGAGCGTAAACTTCCGCGTTTATCTGATTTGTTGTCATAAAAATTATAAAATCCCAGGCCAAATTTTGTTTGACGCTTTGTTGGGAAACCGCCAATCCCCAATAATCGGCGTAATTTATCGGCTGGTTTAAATTAAACTGAGGCATGCCCGTAACGCTAAAATTCAAAAAAGGATTTTTTTGCTTTATGAGCGGAATTTCTTTGGCGTAATTGAAAATCATCGCCGCGTCTCCGGAAGCGAATGAATCAATGGAGTTGCCGAATGAATCGGTCCAGGTGTAATAAGGATTTGAAGGAGTCGCGAATTGAAGGTAAAAATTGAGCGCCTCAAATGATTTTTGGTCAAATTCAACTTTTAAATTATCCGGATTAACGACATAGGAGCCGAATTGAAGCATTAAAAGTGATAAAAGGTCAGGGGCTTTATTTATTGATTTTGCGGAACCGCCGATGGCCGCGGCCGATTTTTTGATTTGACGGCTGAAATCAAATTCCGTGAGCGGTTTAATCAGATTTTTGAAATCATTCCAAGTGGTCGGCGTCAAAGCGATTCCCTTTGAGTTAAAAATGTCTTTATTGTAAAAAAGCGCCAGAGAATCAAGATATAAAGGCAAAGCGTAAATTTTTCCCTGAAAAGTAAAATCATTTTCAATCACGTCCGGGAATAATTGCCGCAGATTATAAAGGGAAAGTTTGGCGTCCGGAACTGGAACCACCTTATCTCCCTGCCGATACATCCAGCTTCTGTGAAACATAAATACATCAGGTCCTTTTCCGGTTGCCCATGCGTTTAACAAAGTGTTTTCGTATGTTTTTTCATCTATCTGTTGATAATCAACTCTTACGTTTTTATAAGCGTTAAGATAATTTTCCAAAACTCCTTTAAAGTTTTCACTCGGGTCAATCCCCCATAAGATTAGGGTTGCTTCTTGTGGAACGCCTTGCGAAGTTTCTTGGCCGGATTTAAATATCGGTATTACTCCCAAAAAACCCAAAATCAAAAATAAAACAATAAACGCCGCGGCCCCGAGCACTATAAGTTGGTTTCTCGTAAGAGTCATAATATAAATAATAGCATAAATTCCACTTACAGCGTTACAATTCCGGCAATCCTGTCTTTTTCTTTGAGTTTCATTATTCTGACGCCGCTGGTCGCTCTGCCTGCGCTTCTGATGCTGGAAAGTTTGGTCCTGAGCACTTGGCCTTTTGCGGAAATCGCGATAAGTTCTTCTTCGGCTTTTATTATTTGGCTGGAAACTATCAATCCGGTTTTGGCCGTTATTTTGGCGGTTTTAATTCCTTTTCCTCCGCGGCTTTGGGTTTTGTATTCTTTTAAAGCGGTTTGTTTTGCAAAGCCGGTTTCGGTGACGACTAACAGTTTTTGATCTTTGATTTTTTGTTTTTCTTCTTCTCTTATTATGTCAAATCCGGAAATGCCATCGTTCTTTTTAAGTTTTATCGCGCGTACGCCCGCGGCGCTTCTGCCTAAAGATTTTAATTGAGATTCTTTAAATCTTATTGCTTGGCCCATGGCAGTTGTAATGATTATCTCGTCTTTTCCCGATGATAATTTAACGCTTTTAAGAGAGTCGTCTTTTTGTAAATTGATGGCGATAATTCCCGAGCGCCTTATATTGTTAAAATCTTCCACTGCGGTCTTTTTAATTGTTCCGTTCTTGGTAATCATTACCAAAAATTTTCCTTTGGCTGATTTTTCGTTTGACGGGTAAGCAACGATGGCGCTGATTTTTTCCTCGGGAGGAATTTCAAGAAAATTTTGTACCAGCTTTCCTTTTGAGGTTCTACTGCCTTGCGGAATTTCATAAACCTTGGTCTGGAAAACTCTGCCCTGGTCCGTGAAAAATAAAATATTGTCGTGCGTGTTGGCGGTTATAAAATTAGTCAAAAAATCTTCTTCGTTGACTTCTGAACCGATCAGCCCCTTGCCGCCTCTTTTTTGGCTTTTGAAAGTGTCTTCAACAACGCGCTTTATGTAGCCGCCCTGGGAAAGGGCTATAACAACCTCTTCTTCGGGCACTAAGTCCTCTTCTTTGAATTCTTTCAGTCCGCCGGAGATAACTTTGGTTTTGCGTTCGTCTCCGTATTTTTCTTTAAGCCCTGTTAATTCGTCCTTGATAACTTTCAATATTTTCGCCGGGCTTTTTAAAAGCAATTCCAATTCCGCTATTATTTTTTTCTTTTCTTTTAATTCCTCGTCTATTTTTTTAGCTTCAAGCGCCGCCAATGTTTGCAGCCGCATTTCCAAAATAGCCGTTGCTTGGAGAGCGGAAAGATTGAATTTAGCGATTAAATTTTTGTGGGCTTCTTCTTTATCGTTTGATTTTTTAATAGCCGCTATAATTTTATCAATAATGGCGAGCGCTTTTGCCAATCCTTCCAAAATATGGGCTCTTTCTTTGGCCTTTTTTAAATCAAATTCCGCTCTGCGTCTTACCACTTCTTTTCTGTGGTCAATATAGGCCTCTAAAATTTCTTTTAGCGATAAAAGTTGGGGCTGAAGCCCGTTGGTTGTCAAAGCAATCATATTATAATTGAAATTTTTCTGGAGATCGGTGTGTTTATACAATTGGTTTAAAATTTTCTGCGGAGAGGCGTCGCTTTTTAATTCAATTACTATTCTTACGTTTTCTTCGCGTCCGCTTTCGTCTCTTAAATCTTTAATTCCCTCAACTTTCTTTTCCTGAACCAATTCCGCGATTTTAATAATTAATTCTGATTTATTAACTTGATAGGGGATTTCACTGATGACGATGTTAAATTGCCCGTTTTTTCTTTCTTGTATTTCGGAAACGGCTCGGCAAGTAACGCCTCCTCTTCCGGTGGAATAGGCCTCGGCAATGGCCTTTTTATCATATATGGTTCCGCCTGTCGGAAAATCGGGGCCTTTTACAAATTGCAGCAAGTCGTCCGTGTTTAATTTTGGATCGTCTATCAAGTGCATAGCGGCCTCAATAACCTCCTTTAAATTGTGAGGAGGAATATTTGTCGCCATCCCGACCGCGATTCCCGATGTGCCGTTAAGAAGAAGAGCCGGCAATTTTGACGGAAGGACTTTGGGTTCTTGGGTTGAGCCGTCATAATTGGGAATCCAGTCAATTGTTTCTTTTTCTATGTCAGTGAGAAATTCTTCGGCGATTTTTGAAAGTCGCGCTTCGGTGTATCTGTAAGCGGCGGCCGAGTCTCCGTCAATTGAATTATGGACAAAAATCCCGCTTCCTAAGCAGAAATTATGAGTTTCATCAATAGTGAGGTCGTAAACATCTTCCGTTTTTTGAAGATTTTCAACTTTAATAATCCTGTGGTTCTGATTGATTTCTTGGCGGATTAGATCAGGATTGTTTTGGAAGTATTTGTTTAATCCGGTTTGCCACATCGTAGCGGCGCCGTAAGGATAAACTTTTTTTCTCGTTATTTCATAATTTTTTTCGTTCAGATCCTGATTCAGGTTTAAAATTTCTTTGCAAATGTTTATAAATTTCAACTTACCCGTCGTATTGGTTTGATGGTTTTTATTTCCCTTTATTATTTTTTCATGCATAAAAGCGCGGTATTCGGGATTTTGCCAAAGCCGCTTCAATGTTTTAGTGGCCCTTTCGCTAAACTCTTGTCTTTTTTCCGGATGTTCTTGAATGAATTTTTTATTTACATCGCTTAAAAATTGGCGCATTTTTCCCCTGTATTCCGGGTTTTGCCAATTTTTAACGTTTCTTTTAGAGAGTAATTTTGCGTATTTAATTTTAGTGGACGGATTATCCCAGTATTTTTTGCGACCAGCCGCTATTTTCTCTCTGTACTCGGGGTTTTTATGCTGTTCGGACGCATGAACATAATGTAGTTTCCAATGTTCGCCCCAATGTTTTCTCGCGATATTTTCAGGGCTGTTGTTTAATTTGTTAAAATCCGCATGGTGTCTTACCCTTCCCGCGTTCTTTAAATATATTTTATGGGTGAGATTGTAATTATCCGCCAAATGATGCGCAGGGACCCATGTATCGGTTTTGGGCTGATAAATTAATACATAACCCTTTCTGTTTAGGCGATCGGCGGTTTCGGATAATCGGTGATAAAAAGGCATTAAAGAATCGTTGGGAGTCAAATTTCGCGCCTCTTTATAAGAGGTGTCTTTTAACATGAATAAATGGTTTGGCGTACACTTTATTTCATTGCCCGTATCTAAAACAATTTTTATAAGCTCGGCATTTCTTTTTGTTAATCGCGGACATTTGATTTCTCCAATAGATATAGACCCTGAAGAATTGATTGTGTAAGTATAATTTTTTTTGCCTTTTTTAAACTCTTTGACGAGTTCGCCGAAACTTAAATCGCGTCCATCTGTTAATTTAACTTCCGTATCTTTTGTAAAACATCCAAAATTTCCTTGTCCGTCAACCAGCGGATAGCGCAAAGAAAAATTTTGCGCCATTCTTACCATTGCGTCATAAACGGAAATATCTCCGTGCGGATGGTAACTTTTTAAAACATCGCCGATAACGGAGGCGGATTTTCTGTATTTTGCCGACGCGCGGAGGCCTGATTCCCACATCGCCCACAAAATTCTTCTTTGAACGGGTTTTAGGCCGTCTCGAACATCCGGCAAAGCGCGTGAAACAATAACCGACATCGCGTAATCAAGATACGACTCCTGAAGTTCGTCGGAAATTTCCCTCTTTTCAATTTTTTGATTTTGGTTTTCTGCCATTTGTATTTATTCGTTATTCGTAGATTATTTATTTTCTATCGTAATTTTATTTTCTTTGCCAAAATTCGGTATTTTTAAGAGTGTTTCTGATGTAATATTTTCTATTTTTGATTTAATATTTCGGAGCGTGACGCCAAATCCGGTTTTAAAACCCGCCCAGAAATCAGTTCTTATTTCACTGGTTGTTTCTTCACCCGGAGCGTTTAAAACAAAAGAATTCATATAATACATCCATGACGCTATTATAATGAGCATGACAACGCCGGTTAGCACTATTAACAGCCGTTTTTTCCGTCTTTCATTGTCATTTCTTATTTTTTCCAAAAAATTTTGAAACATTTATTTAGATTTTTAACACAACGATTTGAGTCGGCTTCATGTTATTCAAATCTTTTTTCTTAACGGTTAATTTTTCCTGCGTCTCCGTTTTTTCTTTTCCAAATTCGTTGAGAAAAGTTTTTAAATCGTCAGTTTTTCTTTTAAGTCCCGGAATTTTGTAAAAAGCCGGTATCGCTATTTTTGGTTGTATCTGGCGAATCAGTTTTATCGCTTTTTTCTGTTCAAGAAACGGTTCTCCGCCTCCGGGCAATATCAAAATATCTATTTCTTCAAGATGTTCCATAACCGACGGCGAGGGGATTTCGGAGATGTGCCCCAAAAAAGCCAATTTTATTTCCTCAATATTTATAATATAAACGGTTTTGAGGAATTTATCGGTTGACTCGTTTTCAAGCGCGTAGCCGTAAATATTCATCCCTTTAAAATTATATTCCCCCGGGCCGATGATATTTAACGTTTCTTGTTTGTCAAAATCTGTTTCTGCCGATGGCGGAAAAGGCGAAATTGTTTTTATCAGCGCGTCATATTTAAAGCGAGTCGGCGTCAATCCGATTTCAGGGTCCAGCGGGTCCGTTAAAATTGTCAGGTCTCCGGATTGGATTTTAAAGCAATCTTCTCCGTAAAAGGAAATAACCATGGTTTTAAAATAAATATAATCCCTTATTTCAGAGATTATTTATTTAATTCTTGATTTGTTATCTTTATTTATTTTATCAGGTTTCCACTTGATTTTCAATTAAATAACGGTTAGAATTGGTTTTTTAATATGGTAATAACTGAAGTAAAAAACACGTCGCCGATGGGGCAATTGGCCAAGACCGAAACAAACCTCATATCCTTTTTAAAGGAAGGCGATTTATTGGAAGTTAAGCTTTTGGCAAAAACCGCCAAAGCGGTTTTCTTTGATTTGGGCAAGTACGGCACAGGCGTCGTTTACGGCGCGGAACTATCCAATGCCAGGGATATTATAAAAAGCATGAATGCCGGCGATTCCGTCAGCGCCAAAGTCATTGACTTGGAAAACGAAGAAGGTTTTATAGAACTTTCTTTAGTTAATGCCCAATCTCAAAAGAATTGGCAGGCGTTAAAAGATATAAAAGAAAGCGGCGAAGCGATAACGGTGAAAATTAAAGGCGCCAATACTGGCGGCTTGATTTCCGAAATCAATGAAATCAAAGCGTTTTTGCCGGTTTCTCAATTGTCCAGCCAGCATTATCCTCGCATTGAAAAAGGCGACCAAAACAAAATTTTGGCCGAACTTAAGAAATTCGTCGGCGAGGAATTGAAAGTTAAAATCATTGACGTTAATTCCAGAACCAATAAACTGATAATTTCCGAAAAAGAGGCGGTTGAGGAAAACATTAAAGAGCTTATCAATAAATACAAAGTCAACGACATTATTGACGGAATTATTTCCGGCATCGCCGATTTCGGCGCTTTTGTCCGATTTGTTGACAATCCGAGTGTTGAAGGCCTTATCCATATTTCAGAGCTTGATTGGCGTTTAATTGAAAATCCTAAAGAAATAGTCAAAGTTGACGAGACCGTTAAAGCCAAAATAATCGAAATAAAAGACGACAAAATTTTTCTATCGCTTAAAGCGTTAAAGACAAACCCGTGGGAAACCGTATCTGAAAAATTCAAAGAGGGGCAGGAGGTGGAAGGTTCAATTTACAAAACCAACCCGTTCGGCGCTTACGTTGATTTGGGAGAAAATTTATTCGGTTCAATCCATGTTTCCGAATTTGGCTCTTTAGACGAATTAAAAAAACATTTGGAAATCGGGGAAAAATATCAATTTGTAATAGATTCTCTCAAACCCGAGGATAAAAGGATTGTTTTGAAGGTGAAGAAGTAATCCCTCACCCTTCAAATACCGAAAACCCAGACATTTTGCTTAAAAAACAAGGATTTTAAAATAAATGTTAATTTTTGGTTTAAAATGCAGATTTTGTAAAAGGTTTTATAAAAATGACGTATTTGAAGGGTGAGGGATTGACCTTTTTTGGAATTTTTGTTAATATAAAAATAAGTTCTTTATAATAAGTTAAACGAGAGGGGGTGGTTATCAAGCCGAATATTGTTAAGCTTTAGTGGTTCGGGGCTTCAAAAAGGCGGTTCTAATCTCGGAAAACAAGAAAGGAGCAATATGACAGCGCTACAGGAACTACAGGGCAAAAAGGTGGAGGTACCATTTATGGCGAAAATCCTGAATGATTCGAAGGTTCAGGACCACGCCCAAATGAGGCCCCTCATCGGGAAAGTGGTAACGGTGCATGATGTTGTGCCGACAAAAAAAGGGCCGGCTCTCAAATTCCGGACGGCGCGCGGCATTACCATGCAGATCCTCGCCTGCTTCGCCGAGATCGTTCCTCACAAACCCCTTTCCATCAGATAAGTGTCAATTTTACGATTGGGCGGCTATTTAGCTGCCTCTTTTTTTCGTGTTAAAATTTATCAATGGATAAAGCGCCTCAAATAATTTATGAAGATGAAAATTTTATTGCCGTAAACAAACCGGCTGGTCTTTTGGTTCATCCCACTGTGAATTCAAAAGAAAAAACCTTAGTTGATTGGTTAGTTGAAAAATATCCGGAAATAAAAAATGTCGGTGATCCTTCGGCAGGCTCAGGACAAATTAATTTGCGGCCGGGCATTGTCCATCGCTTGGATAGAGACACTTCAGGCGTTATTTTAATCGCCAGAAATCAAAAATATTTTGAATACTTGAAAAAACTTTTCCAAAATCATCTGGTTCAAAAAAATTATTTAGCGCTGGTTTTTGGAAAATTAAAAAATGAAAAAGGAATAATTGAAAAACCTATCAGTTTGAAAGCCGGCACGACAAAAAGAACGGTTCACGGCGGGAAAATGGAAAAAGAAGCGCTCACGGAATACGAGGTCTTAAAGACATTTGAATTTATACCTGCCCGTCGAAGCCTCGGCGCAGGCGAGAATGAAAAAGGAAACGTAAAGTATTTTTCTTTAGTCAAAGTGAGTCCTAAAACAGGAAGAACTCATCAAATCAGGATTCATCTGGCTTCAATCGGACATTCAATCGTCGGCGACTCTCTTTATGGAGCAAAAGAAAACCCGCTCGGTTTGAAACGCCAGTTTCTTCACGCCGAGTCATTGGAATTCGCAACTGAAGAAGGCAAGCGGATGAGAATTGAAGCTGAACAGCCGAAAGATTTAAAAAGCGTACTAAAAAATTTAGAGCCCTGAATTATTGACAGAAAAGTGAATATTTAATAGTATTGAAGCTGTTATGAAAAAAGAAATTATTGAAAAAATCAAACCAGGCGCGACCGTCAGGGTTTGGGAAAGAATAAAAGAAGGCGACAAGGAAAGAACCAGTAAATTTCAAGGCGTAGTTCTTGCCGTAAAACACGGCAAAGAAACAGGCGCCACTTTTACGGTGCGCTCCACTGTCGCCGGAGTAGGCATGGAAAAGGTTTATCCTTTTTATTCCCCGATTATCAGTAAAGTTGAAATTTTGACCGCTCCTAAAAAAGTCAGGAGAGCCAAACTTTATTTCTTGAGAAAACTTTCCAAGAAAAAATCCCGCGAAAAAATCGGCGTTGCGGCCTAGGACGCGGAACTACGCGGACTGAATCGCGGACTTACGTAGAAATTTAAAAATGCGGGCTTTCGCCCGTTTTTTAGTAAGATAGTTTTTAATGTGTCATTCTGAACGCAGTGAAGAATCTGATTTTGGATTATTTTTTTTCTGTCATTCTCGCGCATGCGGTGATCCATATTTATATATTCTTGAAAAAACAATATTTATTCGGCATAATTTGAAAGTAATTTGCGCGGGTGGCGAAATGGTAAACGTTGCAGCTTGAGGTGCTGCTGGCCGAAAGGC